>NZ_JBHXJQ010000003.1:0-127837 GCF_042722305.1 Microbacterium sp. NPDC058389 | reverse complement strand
GCGGGGGGGGGGCGCCCGCCCCCCCCCCCATCCACCCCCTCTCACTGTTCGCGCGTCAGTCGCGGGCGTAGGCCGCGGCCAGGTGCGCTTCGAGGTCGAGGTACGCGTCGTCGGCGATGTCGAAGACGACCTTCGAGATCTCGCCGCCGGTGAAGTCGAACCCGTAGCCGTACAGCGACGACACCGGGTCGGCGCTGTCGCGGCCGATCGTGAGTCCCTCGCCGCAGAGCGAGAAGTGGCCCAGGACCGTCCGGATCTGCTTCTCGCCGACCTGCTGGTCGTCGATGTAGAGCCTCACCGGGCCGGTGCCCTCGCGGTACTCGCCCATGCCCTCCTTGACGAACTCGACGCCGATGATGTGCTTGCCCGACGTCGGGACCGGTGCCGAGACGCGGTCCTCCGGCGGGATGCCGAGGAAGTTGTACACGTAATGCACCTGGCCGTCCTTCACGACGAGGGCGTGCCCGCCGAACCGCGAGCCGTGGGCGAAGATCACACCTTCGGTGTCGGGCGTGAACTCCACCTCGGCGGCGATCTTGTACGACACGCCGTGGACGTTCGCCGCCGACCGCTCGGGCACTTCGCTGGTGCCGGGGTAGTAGACGAACTGCCCCGACGGCGGTGCCGGCTGGTGGAACTCCATCTTGACGAACGTCTCGAAGTCCTTCGGGTTGCCGATGATCTGCAAGTCGTTCAGCGGCAGCACGAGGTTGGCCTTCGCCTCCTGGAGCCACAGCGCCTTGAGCTCTTCGAGCTTGTCGGGGTGGTCGGCGGCGAGGTCGTGCGCCTCGGCCCGGTCGACGTCCGTGTGGTACAACTCCCACACGTCGTTCGGGAAGTCGCCCTTGCCACTCACGGGGCCGTGGACGGTGACGGCCTTCCAGCCCTCGTGCCAGATGCCGCGCTGACCGAACATCTCGTAGTACTGCGTCTGCTTGTTCGTCGGCCCGTCCGGGGCCTGTGTGAACGAGGGGACCATCGACACGCCCGACAACGGTGTCTGCTCGACCCCGTTGTAGGTCCCGGGGAACGCGACACCGCACGCCTCGAGGATGGTTGGCACGATGTCGGTGGAGTGGTGGTACTGGTGGCGGATCTCGCCCTTGGCGCCGAACCCCGCCGGCCAGTGGATCACCATCGGATCCGCCACACCGCCCTGGTACGTGTAGCGCTTGAACATCTTGTACGGCGTCGAGAACGCGGCCGCCCACCCGGTCGGGTAATGGTTGTAGGTGTCGGGCGAACCGAGCTTGTCGACCATCGTCAGGTTCTGCTGCTCGTCGTCGGGGTAGCCGCCGAAGATCTTGCCCTCGTTGACGGATCCGTAAGGGCTGCCCTCACCGGACGCCCCGTTGTCGGCGCAGTAGATGACGAGCGTGTTGTCGAGTTGGCCGGACTCCTCCAGGTAGTCGATGATGCGACCGACCTGCGCGTCGGTGTACTCGCTGAATCCGGCGTACACCTCGGCCATGCGGCTGAACATGGCCTTCTCCTCGGGCTCGAGCGAGTCCCACGGCAGCACCTCGTCAGTCTGCGAGTAGGTCCCGTCGGGCATCGGGTTCAGCGGCGTCAGCTCGGTGTCCTGCGGGACGATGCCCTTCTCCTTCATGCGCTCGAGCACCCAGTCTCGGTACGCCTCGTAGCCGTCGTCGAACTTGCCCTTGTACTTGGCGATGTACTCCTCGGGCGCGTGGTGCGGGGCGTGGTTCGCACCCGGGCAGAACCACAGGTACCAGGGCTTGTCCGGCTCGGTCTGCTTGACGTCGCGGATCATCTTCAGCGCCTGGTCGGCGAGATCCTTCGACAGGTGGTAGCCGTCCTCGGGCAGGTAGGGCTGATCGATGTAGTGGTTGTCCTCGGCCAGCGACGGGTACCAGTTGTTCGTCTCGCCTCCGATGAAGCCGTAGAAGCGGTCGTAGCCCTGCGCGAGCGGCCAGTGCTTCTTGGATGCACCCGCGGTCCACTCGTCGATCGGCACGTTGTGGTTCTTGCCGACCCAGAACGTCGACCATCCCGCGTCGCGCAGCAGGTGTGCCATCGTGACGTTCGAGTCGGGGATGTGGGAGTTGTAGCCCGGAAAGCCGGTCGAGGACTCCGAGATCGTCGCGAAGCCGTTGAGATGGTGGTTGCGGCCCGTCAGGAACGTCGACCGCGTCGGCGAGCACAGCGCCGTCGTGTGCCACTGCGTATACGTCAGGCCGTCCTTGGCCAGTCGGTCCATCGTCGGCATGCTGATGCGGCCGCCGTACGGCGACCATGCCGCCATGCCGGTGTCGTCGTAGAGGACGACCAGCACGTTCGGCGCGTCCTTCGGCGGCTGGGACGGGAGGAACGCGTCCCAGTCCGCCACCGAGTCGCGGACGTCGAGTTCGATCTTCCCCTGGAAATCGCGAGGCACGGAGTTCTCCTTCGTTCACACGTCGAGGGGGCGCCCGAGTGCCCCCACTGTGGACCCTATTGGGTGCCCCGCGGCGAAGGAAGGATGCCTGGCCGATTCGCAGCCGGCCCCTCAGTGGGTGACGAACGCCTTCAGCAGGATGAGGATCACCCCGAACGAACCCGCGATGAGCGCGCCGAGCAGCCGGGCTGCGAACCTCGGCCGCCAGCGCCCGACGGCGATCCAGCCGAGGACGGCGAGCATGATCGTGTTCACGATGAGTGCGGCCCAGTTCGCGACGACGTCAGGGATCACGTGCGACGTGCCGAGAAGGAGGATGACGACGGGGACGACGCTCGCCACGAGGAGCCCTGAGGACTCCCGCGCGGCGAAAGCGAGACTCGCCGCGGGCGACGCCTTGCCGCCCGACTCGGCCAGTCGCGCCACGGCACCGGCGTACACGTGCGCGGCGTAGAACACGAGCACCGTGACGACCACCGTGACGAGCACGGCGAGCGACGCTCCTTTGCCGGCGACGACGATCATGCCCGACACCAGGATGAGGCCGTAGATCGCCTCCTCCGTCATCAGGATCGGCAGTACGGACGGCGAGGACTCGTCCAGGCCGCCGTCCGCGCCCGTCACGATGCCTCGGCCCGCCGGCGGTGCCGCGAGCGTCGAAGGAGCTTCTCGAGCTCGATGAACACCGGCACCAGCAGCGACAGCCCGAGGCAGATGAGCCACTCCGTGCCGGTCAGCGACGTCGTGCCGACCAGGCGCTGCAGGAAGCCGATCTCCACCGCGGCGACCGTCAGCGCCAGCGGGATCGCCAGCCACTTCACGGCGACCAGGATCGGCGGCGTGAGCCCCGACTCGGGGTCGCGGCGCATCACCAGTCCGCCGAAGATCGACCCGAGGGCGGCGACCACGAAGGCCATCGTCACGGGCGCGTTGGGCACCGTCGAACTGAGCTGGTCGGGGTAGATCAGCAGCGGGATGAGCGTCGTGATGAAGATGAGTCCGCCGTAGATGAACCACAGCACCACCGCGCCGCCGTTCGCGATCGTCTTCTTCGGGTCACGCGGGGGCTTCTGCATGATGCCCTCGGGCGCGGGATCGAGCAGGATCACGATGACGGGGAAGATCGCGATGAAGAAGTTCAGGAACAGCACCATGATCGGCGTGAGCGGGACGCCGTCGTTGATGTTGAAGAGGCTCGCGACGAGGAACAGCAGCACGAGCGAGAACAGCTGCGACATCTGGAACCGCACGTAGCTGACGATCTTGTCGTAGATCGCACGCCCGAGCCGCACCGCGGTGACGAGGGTGCCGAAGTTGTCGTCGACGAGGATCATCTTGCCGGCCTGCTTCGTCACGTCGCTGCCGGAGCCCATCGCGACGCCGATGTCGGCCTGCTTGAGGGCGGCCGCGTCGTTGACGGCGTCACCGGTCATGGCCACGACGGCGCCGTCCTCCTGCATGAGGCGCGCGAGCCGCAGCTTGTCCTCCGGCGTGACGCGCCCGAACACGTGCAGGTGCGGGAGCTTCGCCTTGAGCTCCTCGTCCGACATCGCCTGGATCTCGGCACCGCTGGCGGCTCCGTCGCCGAGGCCGAGCTGCGCGCCGATCGCCGCGGCGGTGATGGCGTGGTCACCCGTGATCATGCGGACCTCGATGCCGGCCTCGCGGGCGATCCGCACCGCCTCCTTCGACGACGGCCGCAACGGGTCGATGATGCCCACGAGCCCCGCGAGGCTGAGGTCTTTCACCTCCGCCATGGGGTCGGCGGGAGTCGGCGTCCCCGGCGCGAGACGCCGGACCGCGAAAGCGAGGACGCGCAGACCCCGCTCGGAGAGCTGCCGGTTCGCGTCGAGGATCGCCTGCCGCTTCTCTTCGATCGGGGCGACGCCGTCGACGGTGAGCACGGACGAGCAGCGCTCGAGCACGACGTCCGGACCGCCCTTGACGAGTTCCACGAGCTCGGTGCCGCCGGCGGCGGCGGCACGCTCGTGGAACGTCGCCATGAACTTGTAGGCCGAGTCGAACGGCACCTCCGCGGCCCGGGGGTACTGGACGCGTGTGAGGGCGGCATCCGCCCCCATCTTCGCGGCCAGGACGACCAGGGCGGCCTCGGTCGGGTCGCCGATCACGTCGCCGTCGTCCGAGACGGTCGCGTCGCTGCAGAGCGTGAGCGCCAGCGCGAGCTGGGTGAAGTCCGGGACCGGCAACCCCGCGGCGTGGCGGATGTCGCCCGTCTTCTCATAGCCGGTGCCGCTGACGGTGAACCACTCGCCGGCGTAGTACAGCGACTCCACCGTCATCTCGTTCATCGTGAGCGTGCCGGTCTTGTCGGAGTTGATGGCGCTCGTGGCGCCCAGCGTCTCGACGTCGGTGAGGTTCTTCACGACGGCCTTGTGCTCGGCCAGCTGCCGCGACCCGTACGAGAGCATCGCCTGCACGAACGAGGGCATGCCGGTCGGGATCGCCGAGATCGCCATCGAGATGCCGAGCAGGATCACCGATGTGATCTCCTGCCCGCGCAGGAGTCCCGTGATGATGATGATCGCGACGGCGCCCCAGGCGATCCAGCCGAGGACGCCCGTCAGCGAGTCGAGCTCGCGCTGCAGCGGCGACTTCGACGGCTTGACCGCCGACAGCATCGACGCGATCTGCCCCATCTGGGTGCCCATGCCGGTCGCCACGACGACGACCGTCGCCGTGCCGCGCGTCACCTGGGTGTTCTGGAACACCATGTTCGCCCGGTCGCCGAGGGTCGTGTCGGGGTCGGGGATGACGGCCGCGTCCTTCGCGATGGGCGCGCTCTCGCCGGTCAGCGCGGCCTCCTGCGTCTCGAGCGTCGCCGAGCGGAGGATCCTGCCGTCGGCGGGCACGATGTCGCCTGCTTCGAGCGTGATGACGTCGCCCGGCACGAGCGAGGTCGCATCGACCTGCAGCAGCACCCCGTCGCGGATGACCTTCGCCTTCGGGATCTGCATCTTGGCGAGGGCGTCGACGGACGCCTTCGCCTTGAGCTCCTGCCGCGTGCCCAGGAAGACATTCAGGATCACCAGGGCACCCACGAGGATGCCGACGCTCACCTGGTTGATGAACAGGCTGATGATCGCCACCGCGACGAGCATGACGTTCATCGGGTCGGCGAGCTGCCGGAGCGCCACCTGCCACACCGAGGGCGGGGGCTCCGACGCGATCGCGTTCGGCCCGTGCTCGGCGAGCCTTCGCTCGGCCTCGGCACCCGTCAGGCCGGCATCCCGATCGGTGGTGACGCCGGCGACGACGGCGTCCGCTTCCTGGGCGAACCAGGGCGTTTCGGTGGATCCTCCGGTAGCGGTGGTCATGTGTCCGACGCTACCGAGGGGGTGTTCACCCCTCCGGGGTGATCTTGAGGTCCTGCCGGGGAACGACGATCTCCCGGATGATGAGGAGGATGGATGCCGTCACCGGCAGGGCGACCAGCACTCCGATGACCCCGCCCAGCGCGCCGCCGACCATCGCCGCGATGAGCACCAGTGCGGCGGGGATCGAGACCGCACGGTTCATGATCCGCGGGCTCAGGACGTACGACTCGATCTGGATGTAGACGAGGTAGCAGATCAGGAAGATGAGGGCCTGGGTCGGGCTGGAGAACAGCGCGACCGCCGTGCCCAGCACGAGGAAGATGACCGAGCCGAACAGCGGGATGAGCGTGATGACGAAGGCGATGACGGCCATCAGCGCCGCGAACGGCAGGCCGATCACCAGGTGCAGGAGGAACACGGTGCCGGCGTTCAGCGCCGAGAGGGTCACCGAGCCCAGCAGCGCGCTGCCGACCGACGCCGTGATGCGCTCGGTCAGCTCCTCGAGCTTGGGGCGGCTGTGCGCCGGGGCCAGCTTGTAGAACGCCTGCTTGGTGGCATCCAGCGACGCCAGGAAGTAGAGGGTCAGCGCGACGACGATGAAGCTCGCCGAGATCGCGGCGACGAACCCGACCCCGGCAGCCACGATGCCGACGCCGATCGCCGCGTGGGTCGAGGGGCTCGCGACCCACTCGGCGAGGCCCTGCACCACACCGGCGATGGCCGACTGCATGTCGGCCGGGAGCGCCGCGTACCACGAGGTCTGATCCACCTCTTCGAGGGCCTCCGGGATCGCCTTGATGAACTGGCCGATCTGCGCGAGCAGCGGCGGCAGCACGAACACGAGGAACAGCACGAACAGCACGGCGAAGCACCCGAACACGATCAGGATGGCGATCGGCCGCTTGAGCTTGCGACGTTCGAGCATGCGCACGATCGGGTCGAGGCCGAGTGCGAGGAACATCGCGAGCACGATGTACAGCAGGATCGTGCCGATCGACATGAAGGCCGTGCCGAGCAGGAGCGCGCCCAGCACGCCGATCGTCGCGAGGAACCCCGAGACGAGGGGACGCTGGAACAGCGCCTGCACGTTCAGCGGACCGCGGTGGCGCACGCGCACCGGCGGTGCGTCCGGTGCCGGTGCGACGACCGGCGCGTCGGGCTGCGGTTGGGGCAGGTCGGTCATTGCGTGCCTCCTGGGCCGGCGGCATCCCGGCGCCCTGCGACGCCGAGGAATCGCATGAACACCGCGATCCAGCCGAAGATGAGGGCGAAGACGATGATCTCGAACGCCGTGAGAGAGAAGTACCCGACGGCGAACAGCACGATCGACGCGGCCGTGGCCGCCAGGAACGCCGACGCGGCGACGAAGTAGGCCCCCGGCATCCCCCTCAGCACGCGGTAGCCCGCGATCAGCAGCACCAGGTAGGCCACCGCCATGCCCGAGGCCGAGAGGTTGTGCACCAGCAGGTTGACGTCGACGGGCACGATGCCGACGAAGGCGAGCATGATGCCCATGATCACGAACGCCGTGCTCACGAACCGCGCAACGCCGTGGCCTGTCAGCGTCCCGCTCCCGGTGAGCGCCTTCAGGTCGCGCGAGATGTGCACCGCGAACGTCGTCACGAGCAGGCCCCCCGC
This sequence comes from Microbacterium sp. NPDC058389, assembly GCF_042722305.1. Classification (NCBI taxonomy): domain Bacteria; kingdom Bacillati; phylum Actinomycetota; class Actinomycetes; order Micrococcales; family Microbacteriaceae; genus Microbacterium; species Microbacterium sp. NPDC058389. The sequence goes on along the minus strand of NZ_JBHXJQ010000003.1, from coordinate 120,466 downwards.
GATGAGGGTGCCGTTGAAGATCCAGCTCGAGAGGTCGTCGAACGTGCCCAGCTGGCTGAAATGCACCTCCCACCACTGCGGGTCGGGGGTCGTGATCGTCGCGGTCAGCGTGCCGATCGAGATGAACGCCATGAGCAGCGTCGACAGTCGCTGCGTCGTGATGCTCGAGGACGACAGGTAGACGAAGTAGGTCGACAGCCCCAGCGTCACGGCCATCAGCACGACGGCCCAGAACGTGACGATCGGCAGGCCGATGAAGCCGAGGGCCAGCAGCCGGTACAGCGCATACGTGGCGACGAACGCGAGCGCCGCATGCACCACGACCACCGAGATCGTGTTGACCGTGAACAGCCACGACGGCAGATCGCGCCGCCACGCCTGTTCGGGCTGCGACCGCGACCGCCAGTAGCCGACGGTCGCGGCTACGGCGGCGACCACCGCCGCGCCCGCGGCGGCCCACATCGCGAACGGGTCGTCGCCCGTCAGCGACAGCGCCGCGGCGAACTGCGCGAGCACGAACCCGTACACGGCGCCGACGACCTGCGCGCCGAGCGACAGGTACAACGACTCCCGCTCCGTGCGGGGAGTCTGCTCGGGCGCGACCGCGTCCGGTGCGGCATCCGACGTGATCCTGCTCATGGCGTCAGTCTGTACCGACTGCCGTCACCCCGCGGGGGTGATTCCCGCGGGCGCGCGGCGTGGTTCGCTTCCGTCATGAGCAGCGGGAACGAGGCACCTTCCTTCAACGCGCGCGTCGCGATCCTCATGGCGATGGCGATGTTCGTCCTCGTCGTCGACACATCGCTGATGAACGTCTCGATCTCTGCGGTCGTGAGGGACCTGGATGCCACCGCGAGCGGCGTGCAGGGGGCGATCGCGCTCGAAGCGCTGGTGTCGGCCGCCTTCATCCTGATCGGCGGCAAGACCGGCGACCTGATCGGGCGCAAGCGCGCCTACGTCTTCGGGCTCATCGGCTACATGATCGGCGCCGTCGCGATGACCTTCGCGTGGAGCCTGACCGCCGTCATCATCTTCTGGGCCATCATCGGCGGGCTCGGGGCCTCCCTGCTGCTGCCGTCGATGCAGTCGCTCATCCATGGCAACTTCGAGGGTGCCCACCGCACACGCGTCTACGCCATGGTCGGCGCGGCTGCGGCGATCGCGGCAGCCGTCGGTCCGCTCCTCGGCGGCGCCATCACGACCTTCCTGTCGTGGCGCGTCGGCTTCGCCCTCGAGGCCCTGACGATCCTGGTCGTGCTCATCGGCGTGCGCCTGGTGAAGGATGTGCCGTTCACCGGCGACCGCTCGGTCGACGTCTTCGGCTCCGTGCTCTCGGTCGTCGGCATGGGCGGCATCGTGCTCGGCATCCTGCTGTGGCAGGAGGGGGCCGGATACGTCGGCGCGACGATCGCGCTCGGCATCATCGCCCTCATCGGCCTCGGGTTCTGGCTCGTCCGGCGCAAGCGCCGCGGCCGGGCCACGCTGCTGGACCCCGCCCTGTTCAGCTCGAAGCCGTTCCGCACGGGGGCGACGGGCCAGCTGCTGCAGCAGATCACGCTCGGCGGCACGATGATCGTGCTCCCCCTGTACCTCCAGATGGTGCTGGAGTACGACGCGTTCCTCGCGGGCCTGTCGATCGCGCCGCTCTCGCTGAGCATGTTCGTCATCGCGCTGCTGGCCGGGCGGGGCATCAAGCGGCGGCCCGCCACGATCATCCTGTGGGGCTTCCTGCTCGCGCTGGTGGGGCTCGTCGTCCTGGTGCCGCTCGTGCCGATCGCCACCAGCGGCTGGTACCTCGCGATCCCGCTCATCGTGGTGGGCTCCGGGCTCGGCATGCTGGTCTCGCAGCTCAACAACTACACGCTGTCGCCGATCGCGGAGGAGCGGGTCAGCGAGGCCGCCGGCGTCAACTCGGCCGCGGGCTCGTTCGGCCTCTCGTTCGGCCTCGCCTTCGCCGGCGCGATCCTCCTGGCGGCCCTCGCGAGCAGCTTCGCGAGCCTGACGGCATCCAGCACCGTCCTCACCGACGACGAGAAGTCGCAGGTGTCGGCGGTGCTCGAGGAGGACGCGGAGCTCATGTCGAACACCGGCCTGCAGGAGATGCTCGCCGACGAACCGCCCGCGACCGCCGACGAGATCGTCCGCATCAACGACGAGGCCGGCCCGTTCGCCCTCCAGGTCGCCCTGTTCGTGCCGATCCTCGCCGCCGGAGCCGGCGCCCTCAACGCGCTGCGGATGCGTCGCCTCCCCGACCCGGCGCCCTCCAGCGGGCACGAGAGCGTGGTCGGCTGAGCGTCACGCCCTCGCGGTCGCGGCGACCTCCTCGATGAAGGCGACCTGAGCCGCGATCATGCGGGCGATCTCGGCGGGGTCGACCGACTCGTCGGACGCATGGATGCGGGCCTTCGCGGTGTCCTCGGCGCCCCACAGGATGATGGCGGCGTCGGGCGCGATCTTCTTGAGCGACGCCACGAGCGGGATCGACGCCCCGCTCCCGATCGACTCCACCTCGGCGCCGTACGCCTGGGCGAGCGCATCCTTGGCCGCCACGATCGCCGGATGGGTCTCGTCGACCGCGAACGCGTGACCGGTCTTCACCTTCGCCACCTCGACTTCGCAGTTCCAGGGCCGCTGCGACCGCAGGTGCGCCATGAGCGCCTCCAGCTGCGCATCGGCGTCGGAGCCCGGCACGATGCGCATCGACAGCTTCGCCGTGACCTCGGGCAGCAGGACGTTCGACGCCTCGGCCACACTCGGCAGGTCCATGCCGAGCACCGTGACCGACGGCTTCGCCCAGATCCGGTCCGACAGCGACCCGGTGCCCAGATAGTCGACGCCGGGGAGGATCGCGGAGCCGTCGCGATACACGTCCTCCTCCATCGCGGCGCCGTCCCACGTCGACGTGTCGACGCCGGGGATCACGGTGTCGCCGGCCTCGTCGTGCAGCGTGTCGAGGATGCGGATCATCGCCGTCAAGGCGTCCGGCGCCGCGCCGCCGAAGAGCCCGGAGTGCACAGGGAACGACAGCGTGCGCACCGTGACGGTGCACGCCACATCGCCGCGCAGCGCCGTGGTCAGGCCGGGCCGCCCGACGACCTGCCCGCCGATGTCGGCGATCACGAAGGCGTCCGCCGCGAACTTCTCGGGGTTGGCCTCGACGAAGTCCTCCAGGTGGGAGATCGTCTCCTCCTCGCCCTCGACGAGCAGCTTGATGCGGCAGGGCCGGTCGGGACCGAGCAGCCGGAGCGTCCCGTAGTGGATCACGAGCCCCGACTTGTCGTCGGCGGCGCCGCGGCCGTAGATGCGCCCGTCGTCACCGGTGACCGGCTCGAACGGCGCGGTCGACCACCCCTGGCTCGCGGGTGCGGGCTGGACGTCGTAGTGCGCGTACAGCAGGACGGTCGGCGACCCCTCGGGACCGGGGAGGTCTGCGTAGATGCACGGGTACCCGCCCGGCACGTCGACCAGCGCGACCTCGGTGGCCCCGGCGGCCTCGAAGAGCTCGACGACGGCCTCGCCCATGCGATGGACCGGTTCGGCGTCGAAGCCGGGGAACGCGACGGACGGGATCCGCACGAGTTCCCGCAGCCTGTCGAGGACATCCGGCATGAGCTCCTGGACGGCGGACGCGCGATCGGACATGGTTCTTCCTCTTCTCCCGTGCGGCCCCGGCGCTCAGGCCGGGATGACCAGTTGGATGAGCAGACCCGACCCCACGACGGCCACCCACGAGACGAGCATCGGGATGGTGAACGAGTGCCAGACGGGGATCTGGGTGAGCTTCGTCGAGCCGGTGGCATCCGTCTCGACCGCCGCGATCTGCGAACCGTTCGCGGGGAACAGCCACACGCCGATGAGCGAGGGCCACATGGCCGTGATCACTCCGGGGGCGAGGCCCGCCGCCAGCGCGATGGGGATCAGGGTGTTCGTCGTGGCCGACTGGCTGGTCGTCAGACCCGCCACGAGGAACAGCGCCACAGCCAGCAGCAGCGGGTTCGCGACGATGAGCTTGCCGAGCGGCTCGATGATCGTCTCCTGGTTGGCCGCGATGAAGGTGTCGGCCATCCACGCGATGCCGAACAGTGCGACGGCGGCGACGTAGCCGGCCTTGAGCAGCGGCTGCTCGACGACCGCGCTCGGCTTGACGCGGCGCACCAGGATGATGACGAGGGCGGCCGTGAACATCACCATCTCGATGACGGTGGCCATGCCGATCGGGACGAGCTCGCCGTCCGCGTCCGGGAACGCCGGCCGCAGCGACGGGAACAGTCCCAGCAGCACGACCAGCAGCGTGCCCGAGATGAAGATGAGGGCCGCGGTCTTGCCGCCCGGCGGGACCGTGTGCTCGATGGGAGCGGATGCCGCCTTCTCGGCGGTCCGCGTGCGCGGCCGGCTCGGGGCGTCCGCTGCACCCCCACCGGCCGTTCCCGCCATCTTCGCGTCGTACCGGGCCTGGAGCGCCGGCGACATCTCGACGCGGCCGTCCGCCACCCGCTTGAGGAACTCGGGGTCGTCGAGGATGTCCTTGCCGATGCGCTGCTGCACGAACGACGTGGCGATGCACGCGACGATCGCGGCCGGGATCGTGATGAGGAGGATCTGGGGCAGTTCGTACCCTGTGCCGGCCATCAGCACGAGGTACGCCGCCATCGCGGCGGAGACCGGGCTCGCGGTGATGCCGAGGCCCGAGGTCACGGTCGAGGCGGCCAGGGAGCGCTCGGGGCGCTGCCCGTTGCGGTACGCGGTCTCGTAGATGACGGGGATCAGTGCGAAGAAGATGTTCGAGGTGCCCGACAGCACCGTGAACACGAACGCCACGAGGGGCGCGACGTAGGTCAGGCGCTTGGGATTGCGCTGGATGATCTTGGACGCGATCGCGACGAGGTAGTCGATGCCGCCGGCCGCCTGCATGGCGGACGATGCGGTGATGACCGCGATGATGATGAAGAAGGCGTCGATCGGCGGCGAGCCCGGTTCGAGCCGGAAGACGAACACCAGGATCGTCGTGCCGACGACGCCCCACAGGCCCAGCCCGAGTCCGCCCGTGCGGACGCCGAGCATGATCGCGCCGAGGACGACGCAGGCCTGCAGGATGACGAGAAGGGTTTCCATCTTCCGCTCCTTCGCAGCAGGGCGGGCGTCGAGCCGCGCCGTGTCGATGCCCGGGGCGGCGAGCCCCGGGCATCCTTCACTTCAGACTATGCCTCAGCTTTGAGCTCACGGCCATGCACCGTGAGCGCGTAGATCACCAGCACGTCGACCGCGATGATGGCCAGCGCCCACCAGGGCTGCACCGAGATCAGCATGAGCTGGCCGACCGCGCTGAGCACGGCGAGGATGATCGCCACCACCCGCGCCCACGTCTGCCCGGCGAGCAGCGCAAGGCCGGTCAGGAGCAGCAGCACACCGATGATGAGGCTCCACCACCCCCAGCCCTGCACGTCGAACAGGAAGAGGGAGCCGTTGACGACGGCGAAGTAGGCGTCGGGTCCGATGAGGGCCACGAGCCCCTGCAGTCCGCTGAACACACCGCTGACGATCAGGATCACTGCGGCGAAGACGCCCCAGCCCGCCCAGCCCGTGCGATCGGTTGCTGTACTCATCCGTTACTCCTCTCGTGCCCGCGTCAGGCCCCGAGGGCCTTGGACTTGAGGGCGTCGTACTCCGCCTGCGAGATGGCGCCCGAGTCAAGCAGGCCCTTCGCCTTGCCGATCTCGTCCGCCGCTGACGCCGAGCCGGATCCGGCCGTCGCCCTGATGTACTGATCCTGCTGCGCGCGCATCGCCTGCGCCTGCTCGATCGAGCGCTTCTGCATGCCGGACCCCCGCGCGATGAGGTAGACGAGCGCGGTCAGGAACGGCACGAAGATCAGGAAGATGATCCACACCGCCTTGAGCCACCCGTTCACCGAATCATCGCGGAAGAGGTCGCCGATGATCGAGAACAGGACCATCAGGTATGCGAAGAACACGAAGAACCAGAAGAACCAGGCGACCCAGCCCCACAGATCCATAGCCGATCCAATCGTCTGCGGCAGACCCCACGCCCGCCATCTGGCGAAAGGCTACGAGCGAGCCCGCGGGCGTCACGTCACCCGGTGAGGGTGAGAATCCTCATCCTCGATGGGGTTCACCGAGATCACGCTGATGTGCAGCCCGTCGAACATCGCGAGCAGGCCGAAAAGTCGGGCCTGATCAGGCACGGGACCGATGACCTTGGTGCGTCGCGGCCCGTCGCTCGTCACGGTGAAGCCCTCCAGCGCCACCAGCAGATCCGGGTTCAGGCGGCCGCCGACGACGATCTCGACGATCTGATCGTTCATCGTGATCCCTCCTCACGACCGGTCGGGCTGTTCGCTGCCGCACGCGACACTCTGCAACACGCGTGTCGTCGCGACGTCACCCCTGTGGGATGATTTGGCCAGATACCACGTGCGTCTTTCCTTGGGGGAAGGGATGCCAGTAGTCGAACCTCGCAGGACACCACCGCATGCCGTGGACAGGCCCGCGCTGCGGCACCAGCTGGACGCCGCGCTCGAGTCGCCGCTGGCGCTCGTGGTGGCGCCTGCCGGTGCCGGCAAGACGGTGCTCGTGACGCAGTGGGCGCAGGGCCGGCCCGATATCTCCGTGGCGTGGTTCGACCTCTCCGCGGCCGACCGCACGGTGGGCGTGTTCGCCCGGCGCCTGTGCGAGGGCATCGCAGCCGTCGCCCCGGGCTTCACGCCTCCTGAGCCTCCTCCGATCATGGCGCGGGCCCGGCTCGGGGCGCCGTTCCTCGAGGGGCTCGCGGCGGGTCTGGCCGGGGTCGGCGAGATCGTCCTGGTGTTCGACGACCTGGACCATCTGGCCAAGACCGCGATCCTCACCGACCTGTGGCGGCTCGTGGATCTCCTCCCCCCGAACGCGCACGCGGTCTTCTCGTCCCGGGTGGACCTGAACCTGGGATGGAACCGGCATCGGCTGGAGCACGGCCTCGTCGAGATCCGCCAGCGCGAGCTGGCGTTCGACGACGAGACCACGGGCAGGGTCCTCGCGGCGATCGCCGGCCGAGACCTCGAGCCGGCGACGGTGACCGCCGTCACGGCACTCACCGAGGGTTGGGCCGCCGGCGTGCAGCTCACGGCACTGCGGCTGCGCTTCGCCGCCGATCCCGACCGCGTCGTCGACCAGCTCACCGATCCTGACGAACGGGTCATGGACTACCTCAGCGCCGAGGTGCTCGACGTGCTGAGGCCCGAGCGCCGCGACGCGCTCATGCGCCTCGCGCTCCTCGACGAGGTGTGTGTGGGGCTCGGCGAGGCGGTGGCGGTGCTGCCGGGCGGCGGCGACGAGTTCCTCGCCCGCCTCGAGCGCGACTCACTGTTCATCGTCCGCACTCCCGGACACACCGGCTGGTTCCGTTTCCACCGGCTCTTCCGCGATCTCCTGATCTACCGGCTCCGCGCCACGGACGCGGCGGCGGAGGAGCAGGTGCTGGATGCCGCGGCGGGCTGGTTCCTCGCCTCCGGCGACACCGACACGGCCATCGAGTACCTGCTGCGGGCACGCCTGTGGGATCGCGCGATGGACCTGATCCTTCGCCGTCGCCCCGATCCGGACGAGGATGTCGGGACCACACGGATCGCCCGCTGGCTGTCGCTCGTCCCGGTCGACGTCCGCACCACGCGACACGATGCCGAGCTGCTGCTGGCGATCGCGGACACCATGAGCGGTCGCGTGATCCCTGCTGCCGGCGCGCTGCAGCGGCTCGTGGTCGCGCGCGGCATGACGACTGGCCGCCGTCAGATCGCGCTGAGCTATCTGGCGGCCCAGGTGCAGTACAGCCCGAACCCCGAGACGTTCCAGGAACTCGCCGCCGAGGCGACGGCGCTGCTCGAATCCCACCCCGAGGCCGAGCTGCCGGACCTGGTCGGGCTGACGTCGCGCCGCCTGCTGCTGCTCGTGACCCGGGTCGCTATGGGCCGCGCGCTGCTGCTGCTCGGGCGCGTCGACGAAGCGCGCGAAGAGATCGGCGCGGCTCTCGCACGTGCCGACCTCGCCTTCGCGCCGTACCGGGTCCACACCCTCGGTTCGCTCGCAGTCGCGGAGGCGCTCTCAGGGCTGCTCCGCCGCGCGTCCGATCACGCGGGCGAGGCCCTGGATCTGGCACAGCAGATCGGTGTGCACGGCCGCCCCGCCCCCGCGGACGCGCACCTCGCCCGAGCGCTCGTCGCGATCCAGCGCGGCGAGCCGCACGAAGGCGCAGCGCCGCTCATGACGGCCATCGCCGGCGCAGCGGCCAACAACCGGACGCAGCTGCTATGGCTCGCGCACCTCGCGTCACGGCTGATCGCTCCGCAGCAGGAGTTCGCGAACCTCGACTCGCTCGGCACTCCGCCGCCCCTCGTCCGCGACGCGCTCGCCGCGATCGCGCTCCGCGAGTCACGACTGAGAGGGATGCCCTCCGCTGCGCCTCCGCCGGCCTCGGCGTGGTCCGCCCTCGCCTTCGAAGAGATCGCAGGACTCGTGGCCTCGGGGCGCCAGGTCTCGGCCCGCGAGCGGCTCGCAGAACTGGTGGCCGCGGGGCGTCAGCCTCGACCGATGGCCGAGATCGAGGTCGAGGCACTCACGGCGTGGCTGTGCATCGCCGAGGGACGCCGCGTGCAGGCGCGCGAGCACCTGGAGACCGCCCTGACGCGGGCGCAGGACGAACGCCTCGCGCAGCCGTTCCTGCGGGTGGGCCCCGTGCTCCTCGAGCTCATCGACGAGGTGCCCACGGGACGATCCGAGTTCGGCCGGTTCGTCGCCGAACGTCTGCGCGGCGCGGCCGTGCCTCGCGGCGAGCGCCTGGCCGACGAACTGACCCCCCGCGAGCTCGAGCTGATCGGCTACCTGCCCACCCGATACACGATCGCCGACATCGCCGAGCGCTGCTTCCTGTCGACGAACACGATCAAGACCCATCTCGCCCACATCTACCGCAAGCTCGGCGTCGCGTCCCGCGACGGCGCGATCGAACGGGCCACCGAGCTGGGGCTGTTCGACGTCCGCGGCGATCGACACGCGGGCTGAGGGGACTGTCGACGGCGCGGCCGGAGCGCCATGATGTACGCGTGAGCACGATCCTCGACGACGGATGGGCAGCTCCCACGAGCACACCCGAGCACCTCGAACACGGGCTCGCGGCCCGGAAACAGACGCCGCGCCGCTCGCTCTCGGCTCTGACGACGACCGGGCGCGACCCGCTGTCGATCCTGGCCGCCCAGAACCGGACACGCGTGCCGGAGCTCGTCCCGCTGCGCACCGAGCGGATGTCGGCGAACCCGTTCGCCTTCTACCGGGCCACCGCCGCACTGCAGGCGGCCGACCTCGCGCGCGATCCGCACAGCGGCATCCTCGTCGCTTCGTGCGGCGACGCGCACGTCGCCAACTTCGGCTTCTACGCCTCTCCGCAGCGCACCCTGGTGTTCGACCTCAACGACTTCGACGAGGCCGCGTGGGCGCCCTGGGAGTGGGATCTCAAGCGCCTGATCGCCAGCGTCGTCATCGCCGGTCAAGCCACTTCGCGCGACGACGCGGTGGTGGATGCCGCGGTCCGCGCCGCCGTCTACGCCTATGCGCGCGCGATCCACTCGTTGGTCGGGGCGTCGCCTCTCGAGCGGTTCTACCGGCATTCCGACCTGGATGCGGCGCTCGCGGTCATGGACCCGCAGTCCCGGCGCGCGATGCGAGTCGCGATCCGCGAGGCGAAGAAGCGCACCGGCGACAAGGCGGCGCGCAAGCTGACGCAGCTGGACGAAGACGGGCGGCGCCGTTTCGTCGACGAGCCCCCGACCATGACCCACGTCGAATCCGAATTCGCGAACCGTCTGCAGGGTTACATCGAGACGTACCTCGCCAGCGCGGACATCAGCGTCCGCGTGCTGCTGCACGACTATGTCTTCGCCGACATCGCACGGCGCGTCGTCGGGGTCGGAAGCGTCGGCACACGCTGCTGGATCGCCGTCTTCCAGGACGGCGACGGACGCCCCCTGCTGCTGCAGATCAAAGAAGCGGGCCGCAGCGTGCTCGCGGAGTACGGCGGCATCGAGCAGCCGGTCAAGGCGGACCAGTACATCGCCGAACAGGGCCAGGGGGCCCGCGTGGTCGCACTGCAGAAGACCCTGCAGGCGTTCTCGGACCCGTTCCTCGGTCACGCCCGGGGGCCCGAGGGCCGCGACTTCTACGTGCGCCAGTTCCGCGACATGAAGGGCGGCGTCGCGGCCGAGACGCTCGAGGACGTGCCGTTCGGCACGTACACACAGGCCTGTGCGGTCACACTGGCTCGCGCGCACGCGCAGTCCGAGACGGTGACACAGCTGGCGGGCTACATCGGCAACGGGCGCGTTGTGGCAGAGGCCATCCTGCAGTGGGCTCGGGCCTATGCGGACCTGTCGCGCGCAGACTACGAGGCCTTCGTCGCCGCGAACTGAGGCTTCCCGGCGCTGCGTGGCCGAGCCCCGCTAGAGTCGCGTCCATGAGCGACTCCCTGCCCTCGTGGCGCGACACCGCGACCCGCACCGCCATCCTGGAGTTCGTCACCGCGGTGACCGATGAGAGCGGACCGGACTTCGTCGCACCGGAGGCCCGCGTCGCCGTGTTCGACAACGACGGCACGCTGTGGACCGAGAAGCCGCTGGTGACCCAGCTTCACTATCTGCTGCAGCAGTGGAAGGCGGCCGCGGCCGCCGAACCGTCGCTCGCCGAGAAGCAGCCGTACCAGGCGGCCGCGACCGGCGATCTGTCGTGGCTCGCGAACGCCGTCGACAAGCACTATGCCGGCGACGACTCCGACCTGGGCGTCCTCATCGGCGCCGTGGCGGGCACGTCGGGTGGCATGACGGTCGACGAGTACGCGGCATCCGTCGCCGAGTTCTATCGCGACGCGCGCCACCTGACCCTCGGAACCCCGTACGCGCAGGCTGTATATCAGCCGATGGTGGAGCTGATCCGCTTCCTCGAGGCGAACGGGTTCACGACCTACATCGTGTCGGGCGGCGAGCGCGACTTCATGCGCCCGATGACCGAGGCCAACTACGGCATCCCCGCCGAGCGGGTGGTCGGCACCGGCATGGGCCTCACCTACGACGCCGACGCGAACGCCGTGCGCTACGCCCCCCAGCTGGCGTTCTTCGACGACGGCCCCGAGAAGCCGGTGCGCATCTGGATGCGCACCGGCCGCCGCCCGATCCTCGCCGCCGGCAACTCCAACGGCGACCTGCCGATGCTGCGCTTCGCGCAGGGCAGCCCGCGCAGCCTCGCGCTGCTCGTGCATCACGACGACGACACCGGCCGCGGCGACACCCCCTACGACAAGGGCGCCGAGCAGGCGCTCACCGCCGACGGCGTGACGGTCGTCAGCGTCCGCGACGACTGGGAGCAGGTGTTCCCGACGGCGTGAGCCCGCGATGGCGGGCCGCTCAGGCCTCGCCGACCAGTCGGAACCCGATGTGCGACATGCCGGTGTCCTCCGCCTGCGGCGAGCGCGCCGCGGGACGGAAGCGCAGGCAGTAGTCGGGCGAGCACAGGTGCGAGCCGCCCTTGAGCACGCGGCGCGGGATCGACGGGAAGCCGTCCTGCGCGCTCGCAGCGGCCAGCAGGTTCGCGCGCTTGCCGGCGTCGACGGGCTTGTCCGACAACCGCAGGTGCCGCGGCGTGTAGAAGTCGGTGGTCCACTCCCACACGTTGCCGGTCATGTCGTACAGCCCGAAGCCGTTGGGAGGGTACGAGCCGACGGGGGCGGCATCCCCCACCCCCTGGTTGTCGTACGGGAAGCGGCCGAGCCACGAGTTCGCCTGTGCGACCCCGTCCGGGTAGGGCTCGTCGCCCCACGCGAACCGCCTGCCCTCGAGCCCGCCGCGCGCGGCGTACTCGTGCTCGGCCTCGGTGGGCAGGCGCAGCCCGGCCCAGTCGGCGTAGGCCTGGGCGTCCTCGAACGCGATGTGGACGACGGGATGCCGCAGCCGCTCGTCGATCGACGACTCCGGTCCGAACGGGCGGCGCCAGTGCGCGCCCGGCTGCCACCGCCACCAGTTGCGCCAGTCGCGCAGGTCGACCGGCCCCCGCGTCGGGGTGAACACCATGGCTCCCGGGACGAGGTCGGCGGGGTCGGCACCGGGGAAGTTCGCCGGGTCGAGCTCCCGCTCGGCGACGGTGACGTAGCCGGTGTCGTCGACGAAGGCGGCGTACTGCTCGTTGGTGACGGCGCAGCGGTCGATGCGGAACGGCGCGACCTCTCGTTCGTGGACCGGCTGCTCGTCGGGATAGAACTCGTCCGAGCCCATCGTGAACGTGCCACCGGGGAGCAGCACCTGGTCGTGGATCGCTGACGTCACCCGCCTACCGTAGCCGGGCTAGAAGCTGCCGATGCCCTTGCCGATGAGCGAGACGCCGATCACCAGCAGCAGCACGGCCATGATGATCGCGTTCTCCTTCGCGAGCCACACGCGCAGCGCGTCCAGCGTTCCCCGCAGCCTGTCGGCGGCGATGAGGTACCCCACGACGGGGACGAGGACGGTGGATGCCGCCAGCAGCGTGAAGATCGCGATCACGAGCACGATCGACCCCGTGTCCAGTCCCGCCGAGCCGATGTCGACGCCGGCACCGGCGGCCATGAGGAGGTTCTTGGGGTTGACCGCCGACAGCAGGAAGCCGAGGCCGAACGCGACGGGGAAGGTGATCTTGTCGATCGCCTGCATCCACTTGGGCATCACCGGCTCCTCCCCGGCCTTCGGCCGCTTGCGCCACTGCGACACCGCGAGCAGGAGCAGCAGCACCCCGAGGATGAGCTGGATCACGCCCTGGATCGGCTTGGAGGCATCCGGGTCCTGGTCGGGAAGGATCGAGGACAGCAGCGTGAACACGGTCACCGCGACGACGATGCCGAGCACCCAGCCCAGCAGGAACCCGACGCTCGTGACCCGCGCCTTCGGCGAGAGCAGCATGAGGATCGCCGCGATGATCGGGATCGGACTGATCGCCACACCGAGGGCGAGCGGAAGGATGTCACCGATGACGGCGCCCATGGGCGTGCCTCCTGGGGGATGGTGCGGACCGGCTGTCGGACTCACCGTAGCGTCCCATCGATGCGATACGTCGATGCATCCGGTTCTCGCGTCGTTCCTTTCACCGTTCTTGCGGACCGGATAGCGTCGGGATGGCGCCGCACCCTCGCACGGCGCGCCGGGAACGAAGTAGGAGAGAACATGGCCGCAGAGTTCAAGGGGACCATCAAGCTCGACGTCCGCGATTCGGTCGCAGACTGGGCCCCGTACGAACGCCCGAAGGCACCGGCCGGTGCGCCGAACGTGCTGGTGATCCTGTACGACGACACCGGCATGGCGTCATGGTCGCCGTACGGCGGCCGCATCAACATGCCCACGCTCGACCGGCTGGCGAAGAACGGCCTCACCTACACCCAGTGGCACACCACGGCGCTGTGCTCTCCGACGCGTTCGACATTCCTCACCGGCCGCAACCACCACGTCAACGGCATGGGCAACATCATGGAGGGCACGAACGGGTTCCCGGGGCTGTCGGGTCACATCCCGGAGTCGTGCGCCACGATCGGCCAGGCGCTGCAGAAGAACGGCTACTCGACGTTCTGGGTGGGCAAGAACCACAACGTGCCCGAAGAGGACGTCTCCACCGGCGGAAGCAAGGAGCAATGGCCGCTCGCGATGGGCTTCGACCGCTTCTACGGCTTCATCGGCGGCGAGACCAACAACTGGTACCCCGACCTCGCCGAGGACAACCACTTCATCGAGCCGCCGTACTCGCCGGAGGAGGGCTACCACCTCTCCAAGGACCTCGCCGACCAGACGATCCGGCTGATCCGCGACCAGAACGCCTCGAACCCTTCCAAGCCCTGGTACACGTGGTTCTGCCCCGGCGCCAACCACGCCCCGCACCACGCGCCGAAGGAGTACATCGACAAGTACAAGGGCGCGTTCGACGACGGCTACGACGCCTACCGGGAGTGGGTGCTCGCCCGCATGGTCGAGCGCGGCATCGTTCCCCAGGGCACCGCGCTGACCCCGATCAACCCGATGCCCGAGGACCAGGCCAACGCCGCGGACTACGTCAAGCCGTGGGACACGCTGTCGGACGACGAGAAGCGCCTGTTCAGCCGCATGGCCGAGGTGTTCGCGGGCTTCAGCGAGTACACCGACGTGCAGATCGGCCGCATCATCGACTACCTCGAGGACTCGGGGCAGCTCGACAACACGCTCATCTTCTACTGCGCCGACAACGGCGCGTCGGGTGAGGGGTCGCCCGACGGCTCGGTCAACGAGAACAAGTTCTTCAACGGGTTCCCCGACGACCTGAAGGAGAACCTCGACAAGATCGGCGTGCTGGGCGGTCCCGAGACGTACAACCACTACCCGACAGGGTGGGCGACGGCGTTCTCGACCCCGTTCCAGATGTTCAAGCGCTACTCGCAGTTCTCGGGCGGCACGTGCGACCCGATGGTGATCCACTGGCCGGCCGGCATCACGGCCAAGGGTGAGATCCGCCATCAGTACCACCACTCGACCGACATCGTCGCGACGGTGCTCGACGTCATCGGCATCGAGATGCCCGCGGTGTTCCGCGGTGTCGAGCAGCGCCCGCTGGACGGCGTGTCGATGAAGTACTCGTTCGACGCGGCGCCCGACGGCCCCACCGCCAAGAAGGTGCAGTACTACGCCATGCTCGGCACGCGCGGCGTCTGGAAGGACGGCTGGAAGGCCGCCGCCATCCACGCGCCGCTCACCGGTCACGGCCGCTTCGACGAGGACCGCTGGGAGCTGTACCACGTCGACGTCGACCGCTCGGAGTCGAAGGACCTCGCCGCCGAGCACCCCGAGAAGCTCCAGGAGCTCATCGCCGCGTGGTTCGAGGAGGCCGACAAGAACTTCGTGCTGCCGCTCGACGACCGTTCCGCCCGCGACCAGCTCACGATCGAGCGTCCACAGTCCGAACCGCCGCGCACCCGGTACATCTACTACCCCGACACCACGGCGGTCGCCGAGTCCGTCGCGGTCAACGTGCGGGGCAGGTCGTACAAGATCATCGCCGACGTGATCCTCGATGAGGGCGCCGAGGGCGTGCTGTTCGCGCACGGGTCGCGCTTCGGCGGGCACGCGCTGTTCATCAAGGACAACAAGCTCACCTACGTGTACAACTTCCTCGGCATCCCGCCGGAGCAGACGTTCACGTCCGGCGAGCTGACGCCGGGCAAGCACGCGCTCGGCGTGGAGTTCATCCGCGAGAGCGCCGGCGAGCACGGCGAGTCGCTGGGCACCGCGAAGCTCTATGTCGACGACCAGGTCGTCGCGGAGGGCCCGATGCGCGCGCAGATCGGCAAGTTCACGCTCGCCGGCGACGGCCTGTGCGTCGGCTTCGACAGCGGCGACTCGGTCAGCGGCCAGTACTCCGGCAGCTTCCCGTTCTCCGGCGGCAAGCTGCTGGGCGTGGGCGTCGACGTCAGCGAGGAGCAGTACCTCGACCTCGAGCTCGAGGCTCTCGCCGCCCTCGCGCGGGAGTAGCCGGGAACTGTGAGAGGCCGGATGCTGCGGAGCGCGGCATCCGGCCTCTCGCTGTTCCCGGAACGGTGGCAGGCGGACCGCACGTCGTGCTTTGATCTTGTCCGGGGCGTCACCGTCGATCGCCCGTCATCGCGAGCGAGGAGCCCCCATGCCTGACAAGCCGAACATCCTCATCATCTGGGGAGACGACATCGGGATCACGAACCTGAGCGCCTACTCGGACGGGGTGATGGGCTACCGCACGCCGAACATCGACCGCATCGCGAATGAGGGCGTGAAGTTCACCGACTACTACGGCGAGCAGAGCTGCACGGCGGGTCGCGCCGCGTTCATCACGGGCCAGAATCCGTATCGCACGGGGCTCACGAAGGTCGGCCTGCCGGGTGCGGATCTCGGCCTGCGCGCCGAGGATCCCACCATCGCCACCGCTCTCAAGCAGCAGGGGTACGCGACCGGCCAGTTCGGCAAGAACCACTTCGGCGATCGCGACGAGTTCCTGCCGACGGCGCACGGATTCGACGAATTCTTCGGCAACCTGTACCACCTGAATGCCGAAGAGGAGCCCGAGCTGCCGGACTACCCGACCGAGGCGGACTTCCCGAACTTCCGCAAGCGCTTCGGGCCGCGCGGGGTGCTGCACACCTGGGCGAACGATGACGGCACGCAGCGCATCGAAGACACCGGCCCGCTGACGAAGAAGCGCATGGAGACCTGTGACGAGGAGTTCCGCGACGCCGCCGTCGACTTCATGCGGCGCCAGAACGAGACCGAGACCCCGTTCTTCCTGTGGTTCAACTCGACGCACATGCACTTCCGCACGCACACCCGCGAACAGGATCTCGGGCGCTCGGGGCGCTGGCAGTCCCCGTACCACGACACGATGCTCTACCACGATGACATCGTCGGCGACCTGCTCGACGAGCTCGAGGCGCTGGGCATCGCCGACAACACGATCGTGATGTACTCCACCGACAACGGCCCGCACATGAACAGCTGGCCGGACGCGGGCATGACGCCGTTCCGCAACGAGAAGAACTCGAACTGGGAGGGCGCCTACCGCGTGCCGTGCCTCGTGCGCTGGCCGGGAAGGATCCCGGCCGGGACGACGCTCAACGGGATCGTGAGCCACAACGACTGGTTCGTGACGCTGCTCGCCGCGGTGGGGAACCCCGACATCGCCGATCAGCTCCTCGCCGGCGTCGAGCTCAACGGCACCGAGTTCAAGGTGCACCTGGACGGGCACAATCAGCTGGACTACATAACCGGCGAAGTCGACGAGAGTCCGCGCAACTTCTTCTTCTACGCCTCGGACGACGGCGACCTCACGGCGCTGCGCTACGACAACTGGAAGTTCGTGTTCCTCGAGCAGCGCGCGACCGGTACCCTGCGGGTCTGGCAGGAGCCGTACACGGAGCTGCGGTTCCCCAAGCTGTTCAATCTGCGCACTGACCCGTTCGAGCGGGCGGACATCACCTCGAACACGTACTGGGACTGGGTGCTCGACCACATCTTCCTGTTCGTGCCGGCGCAGGCATACGTCGCCGAGATGCTCCAGAGCTTCGGCGAGTTCCCGCCGCGGCAGAAGCCGGCCACCTTCAACATGGAACAGGTGATGGCCAGGCTGCAGGAAGGTGCCAGCGGCGCGTCCTGAAACGACGCCCGCGCCATCGATCGGCGTCGGGCCCGCGAGGGCCCGGCGCCGATCGGCGTTTTCGGGGCGGCATCCCGTGCCACACTGTCGCCATGGGGAACGGGGGCGGCGAGTCGCTGCGTGAGGACTGGATCGCCCTCGAGCCGGTGAAGGCGCAGTTCGCTCGCGGTGAGCGCCTGCGCGAGAGGCTGCCCCGGCGCATGCTGGCCGGGCCACCTGCGGGTGCGCGGGATCCGCTGGGCATCCTCGACGCACAGGACGCCTCGCGCGTGCGCGACCTCGTGCCGCTGCGTGCGGCACGCATGGCCGAGAGCCCGTTCGCGTTCTACCGCGGAACGGCCGCGCTCATGGCGGCCGACCTCGCGAGCGGCCCCGGCACCGACCTCATCGTGGGTTCGTGCGGCGACGCGCACGTGTCGAACTTCGGGCTCTACGCCTCGCCGCAGCGCACCCTCGTGTTCGATCTGAACGACTTCGACGAGTCGGCATGGGCGCCGTGGGACTGGGACGTCAAGCGCCTCGTGACGAGCATCGTCATCGCCGGGCAGGCCGGTTCCCGCGACGAGGCGGTGGTGCGGGATGCCGCACTCGCCGCCGTGCGGACGTACGCGCGCTCGCTGCGCGCCGGGGTCACGCGCAGCCCGCTCGAGCGGTACTACGACCACTTCGACGCCCGCGCCGCCGAGGCCGCAGTGGACTCGACGACGGCCAAGGCGATCCGCGCGGCGGTCAAGGACGCCACCAAGCGCACCGGCGCACGGGCGGCGCGACGCCTCACGGAGCGCAGCGCCGATGATCGCATCCGGTTCGTCGAAGCACCGCCGACGATGACGCACGTCGCCCGCGAACTCGTCGAGCGCGTGGAGCACGTCTACGACGACTACCTGCGCACCGCGAACATCGACATCCGTCTGCTGCTCTCGCAGTACGCCGTCGTCGACGTCGTGCGGCGCGTCGTCGGCGTCGGCAGCGTCGGCACCCGCTGCTATCTCATCGCCCTGCAGGATGCCGACGGCCACGTCATCGTGCTGCAGGCGAAGGAGGCCGGCCGCAGCGTGCTCGCCGACCACGGTGCGGTGCGCCAGCCCCGTGCCGTCCAGCGGTACATCGACGCGTTCGCGGACGGCGCCCGCGTCGTCGCGATGCAACGCGTGCTGCAGGCGGTGTCGGACCCGTTCCTCGGGCATGTGAACGAGCAGCGGAGGGCGGGCGGCATCCGCTCGTACTACGTGCGGCAGTTCCACGACATGAAGGGCGGCTTCGAGATCGACACGCTGGAGGATGCCGCGTTCCGCTGGTACGCCGAGGCGTGCGCCGCGACGCTCGCCCGCGCGCACGGGCAGTCCCCGCTGGCGGCGACGGTGTCGGGCTACGTCGGCAGCGGACGCGCGGCGGGTGAGGCACTCCTGGAGTGGGCGTACGCCTACGCCGATCTCTCGCGCGCGGACTGGGAGCTGTTCCGCGCGCATCGCGGCCTGTGACGGCGGTCTAGGCGGGCGGGTGCTCGGCCAGCCACGCGTCCGCCACTCGTTTCGTCACCTTGAGCAGCCACGCGTCGGTCACGACCTCGCGCAGGAGGTCGCGGTCGATCGTGTCGAGCCGGACGAGCACCGCCGGATAGCCGTCGAAGTGCGGGATCGTGAAGAACGCGTCGGGGTACGTCTCGATGAGGGCCAGCTTCGCCTGCTCACCGTCGGTGCGGACGCCGACCACGACGGCGTCCGGCCACTCGCGGCCGAGGGCGTCGAGCTGCTGCAGGTCGTGGCCGCTCGGCCCGCGCTCCCACACGAAGCCGCCCGACGGGGTCCGCCACGAGACGCCGCCGCGCTGTCCGTCGAGGCGCTCCACCACCCCGGGGAGGGCGAGAGCGATGGCACGCACGTCGTCGAGGGTCGCCATGCCCCCATCATGCGCCGGTTGCGGCGCCGCGTCACGTGACCCCGGTACGGCGGTGTGGTGTACTGATCCCACGGCCGCCCGACTGCGTGGCGCTGCGCGGACCTCCGCCGCAGCGCAAGAGGAGCACTGTCTGTGAGCACGATCGAACGTCCCCGTCTGCGCTGCTTCCTGGCCGCGGCCCTCTCGACAGCACTGGTCGCCACCGGCGCCGTCGCCCTCACGGCGTCACCGGCAGCCGCGGCGTACCCCGAGAGCGTGAATCCGTTCGCGATCGCCGGCGGCTTCACCATCTATGCGCGCGAGGACGCCCTGCTGCAGAACCAGGAGACCGAGGGCAGCATCGCCGTCGGCGACACCGCCACGGTGCAGGGCAGCAGCGGTCAGTACACGATCATCCATGTCTCGGCCGGCACCGGCGCCTACACGCTGCCGGACGTCGACAGGAACCCCACCCGCTTCCTCGTCGGCCGATACAGCACGGACAGCACCGGGATCCTCGCGATCACCAGCGCTGGCACCACCGACCCCGACCTGCTGGGCGACCTCAAGATGGTGCAGCGCGACGGGCCCTGGCAGGCGTTCCAGCGTTCGGACTGGCTCCGGTTGAACGAGAACCCGTCGAGCCCGGATCAGACGCCGCTCATCGACGCGACGCATCAGAGGTATCCGCAGAATGCCGAGCCCCCCAACGGCTCGGCGAACGCCGACGGCGCGCACAGCATCTACACGCTCGACACCTCCGCGGACGCGGTGGCGAACTACGTCGAGGCCAATCGGGAAGCGTCGTGGGAGGAGGCGGCGATGTGCCTCGGCGACATCGCCGACCCCACGACCGGCATCGGCTATCCCGTCGGAGTGGCGGACGACCAGGGCGACCGCGTCGTCCTCGAGCCCCTCAGCCCCGACATGCCGAACGTGGTGGATTACGCCGACATCGCAGGGGCCGCCCTCATCCAGTTCTCGGACGGGCCCACCCCGGGCGCGGCGAACCCGCTCATCATCCGCGTGCCTGCGGGGACGACGGAGGTGATCGGCGCGCGCGCCGATCCACAGGGCATGTACTCGCCGTACATGCTGTGGGACCTGTCCCAGCTGACCGGCCAGGTCACGGTCACCGCGGCGCAGGCTCGCATCGACGGCTCGATCTACGCACCCGACGCGGACGTCACGGTGAACGCCGCCCCGCTCGACGGTCAGGTCATCGGCCGCGACGTGACGATCGAGGGCGGTGAGGTGCACTCGTACCTGTTCTCCAGCGAGGTCCCGTGCGCTCCCGACAGCGGCACGTTCTCGGTGCGCAAGGAGCTGTCGGGCATCGACCCGGCCGACCTTCCGGAGGGCACCACCTTCACCGTCAACTACACCGCGACCGAGCCCGACGGCACCGTCGTGCCGGGCACGCTCGAGATCCCGGCCGACGGCACCTCTGTCGACGCCGGCCTGGAGTTCCCCCTCGACACCGTGGTCGTGTTCGAAGAGATCGACCCCGAGACGATTCCGGGATGGGAGTGGGGGCCGGCGACCGTGACCCCGAACCCGCTCACGATCGGCTCGGGGACGGCCGACGTCGTGGTCACGAACACCGCCACCGCGCAGACGGGCACGTTCAGCGTGACGAAGTCGGTCGACTTCCTCTCCGGCGATCCGGTCGATCTCCCCGTGGGCGTCACCGTCCCCGTGCATTGGTCTGCGTGGAACGGCCTGACCCAGCTCGACGAGGGGACGCTGAACGTGCCGCTCGACGGCACGGTCGTCGACGTCGGCGAGCAGTTCCCCGTCGGAACGCGGATCGTCCTCACCGAAGACCTCTCCGGCGTCACCCCGCCGGACGGCTTCGAATGGGCGACGGCCGGCTGGGACCCCGGGCGCACGTTCGTCATCGACGAGACCGGCACCGTCTCGGTGGAGCTGACCAACGGCGTCACACCCATCGACGACGGGCGATCGATCTCGATCGTGAAGTCGGCGACCGGCGCGGCCTCCGATCCCGCGTACGGCTACGCGGTCAGCTACAACACCGGGGCCGACACGCGGGGGACCATGCCGTTGCCGGTCGGCGACCCGCAGCTCATCGCCGACATCGATCCGGAGGCCGACACGCTCGAGCTCGCCGAACTCGTGCCGACGCTCGACGGCCAGCCCACCGACGCGGCGGACTGGGAGCTCCCGGTCATCCTCGTCACGGTCGACGGCGTCACCACCGAGTACCAGCCGACCGCGTTCGACGAAGGCCAGGACGACCTCACCGGCGCGATCGTCGACATCGAGCTGCCCGCGTCCGGCGACATCGCCATCGAGGTCGACAACGCGCTGCGCGAGGGCACCTTCGACGTCTCGAAGGCGTTCGCGAACCTCCCCGAGGAGCTCATCCCCGTCGATCTCGAGTTCAGCGTCACGTGGACCGCGACGCTGCCGACCGGCGAGGTCGAGCGCGGCACACTGCGGGTCCCCGCTGACGGCACGGCCGTGGGTCCTGAGGGAGGCGACGGCGAGCTGGCGACCTTCCCGTACGGCACGATCATCTCGTTCGGCGAACTCACCGCGCCGACGCCGCAGCAGATCGCCTGGGATACCCGGACGTTCGATCCGGAGCAGCTCGTGATCGGCGACGACGGCGCAGCCGTCGTCCACACGACGCTCACCAACAGCGCGACGCTCATCACCGGCACCTTCCAGGTGTCCAAGGCGCTGGCGGGCATCGATCCCGATCTCCTTCCCGTCGACGCGTTCACGATCGACTACACCGCGCACTTCCCGGGGCGGGACCCGCAGACCGGCAGCTTCGACATCCCTGCCGACGGCACCCCGGCCGGGCCGGTCGACGAGGCGGGCGAGCCGCTGCAGTTCCCGGTCGGGACCGTCGTGAACCTGACCGAGGTCGCGCCCGACCCCGCCGAACTGCCGGAGGGCTACGCGTGGAGCGGCAGCGCCACCTGGACGCCTGCGAGCTGGGTGCTCATCGGCCCGGACGAGACGCCGACGCTCCAGGTCACCAACTCGGTCGTCCAGCTCACGCGCTATGCCGCGGTCAAGAGGCTGGACGGGGATGCCGCGTCCGCCGTCCCTGCGGGCACCACGTTCCCGCTCGACTGGTGGGTCGACGACCTCGCCCAGCCGACCGTGCGGCTCGAACCCGACGTGGTCGCGTTCTCCCCCTACTACCCCGCCGGCACCATCGTCGCCGTTCGGGAGGGCGATCTGCCCGCGGTGCCCGGTGTGGACTGGGGCGCACCGACCTGGACGGTCGACGGACAGCCGCTGACGCCGGATGACCAGGGCCGTTACACCCTCCCCGTCACACCCCTGCTGCGTGGCGCGACGGTGATGGTCACGCTCACCAACACCGCCGACCCCACACTCACCCCGACCCCGACGCCTCCGGCTCCGCTGCCGGCGACGGGCGGTGGCGGGATCTCGCCGTTGATTCCGCTCGGCGCCCTCGCCGCGATCGCGCTCGGCGCCTTCCTCACGATCCGGCGCACGCGCCGCACGCACGACATGTGACGAGTGGATGCCGCGCCCGGCCTCATCGGGCGGGTGCGGCATCCACTCTCCGTCGTTCAGGCGGCGTCCGCGGCCGCGTGCAGGGCGGCCACGTCGATGCGGCTCATGCCCTGCAGCGCGGTGCCGGCAGCCATGGCCCTGCGGGGGTCGGCGTCGGTGAGCAGCTCGACGAGGGCACGCGGCACGACCTGCCATGACAGGCCGTAGCGATCCGTGAGCCAGCCGCACCGGCCTTCCTCGCCGCCGTCCGAGACGAGCTCGTCCCAGTAGCGGTCGACCTCGGCCTGGTCGGCGCAGTCGATCACGAACGAGACGGCCTCGGTGAAGGTGAACTGCGGTCCGCCGTTCAGCCCGAGGAACGGCTGACCGTCGAGCTCGAACGAGACCGTGATCACCGGGCCGTCCTCACCCATGCGGCTCACGTCGGTGATGCGCGAGTCCGGGAAGACCGACACGTAGTACTCCGCTGCGTCGAGGGCCTGACCGTCGAACCAGAGGTTGGGGGTGATGCGAGGCATTTCGGTTCCTTCCGTCGTGGCCGCCCTCTCGGCGGCTTCATCAGGGAGTCGGAGCCGATCCGCCGTTCTCGACATCCGCGACGGAGATTCCTGCGGCTTCTTCGCCCGCCGACCCGGAGAGCCGGGATGCCGCATCCGCGAGATACCGCCGCTCCGCCTCGTTCGCGGTGCGCGCCGCGGCCGCCCGGAACTCGTCCGCCGCACGCGTCGGCTCGCCGGCGAGTTCGTGCAGATGCGCCCGCACGGCGTGGACACGGTGGTGGTCGCCGAGCACGGCGGAGGCGGCATCCACGTGCTCCATGGCCGCGGGGATGCCGTCGGTCATCGCGACGGCGACGGCGGCGTTGAGGCCGACCATGGGGTTGTCGGTGAGACGTGCGAGCGCCCGGTAGAGGCCGGCGATGCGCGTCCAGTCGGTGTCGGCGTACGAGGGCGCCTGGTCATGGACCGCCGCGATGGCCGCCTGCAGCTGGTACTCCCCCACTTCGCCGCGGCGCATCGCGTCGGTGAGCAGCACGACCCCCTCGGCGATGAGCACCGGGTTCCAGCGGGTGCGATCCTGTGCAGGGAGCGGCACGAGGCGCCCCGCGTCGTCGACGCGCGACTGCCGTCGCGCCTCCGTCAGGAGCATGAGGGCCAGCAGTCCGGCGACCTCGGCATCCGCCGGCAGGGACGCACGCAGCATGCGGGTGAGCCGGATGGCCTCGGCGGCGAGGTCTGGGCGTGCGAGGTCGTCGCCCTCGCTCGCGACGTAGCCCTCGTTGAACATCAGATACAGCACGTGCAGCGCTGATCGCGTGCGCGCATCGCGCGCATCATCGGGCGGCGGCTCGAAGCGGCCACCGGCGGCGCGCAGCGTCGCCTTCGCACGGCTGATCCGCTGGGCCATCGTCGCCTCGGGCACGAGGAACGCGGCCGCGATCTCGCGCGTCGTGAGCCCGCCGACCGCACGCAGCGTCAGCGGGATCGCTGTCCCGGGCGTCAGCGCCGGGTGACAGCACAGCAGCACGAGCGTGAGCGAGTCGTCGACATCGCCGGTGACGGGCTCGTCGGCCGCCGGTGCCTCGCGGTCGTCCCACGCCTCGCGCTCGCGCCTCCGCCGAGCGTCGGCCGAACGGTACGCGTCGACGAGTCGCCGCGACGCGACGGTCACCAGCCACGCGCGCGGGTCGTCGGGCACACCGGCCGGCCACTGCTCGGCGGCGGCGATGAGCGCCTCCTGGACGGCATCCTCCGCTCCGTCGAAATCGCGGTAGCGGCTCGCGACGATCGCGAGGGCACGGGGTGCGTACTCGCGCAGCAGCCCCTCCACGGCGCGGATGCCGGCCTCCGGCGTCACTGGTCGTCGGTCGCCGGAGCGCCCATCACCTGGCGCACCTCGATGGGCGCCTGCACCGGTGCACCGTCCGGGCCGGGCGCCGCCGACACGAGCGCCGCGATCTCCAGCGCCCGGTCCCACGACTCGACGTCGACGAGCCGGTAGCCCGCCAGCAGCTCCTTCGTCTCGGGGAACGGCCCGTCGGTGACGACCGGCGTGCGTCCGTCACTGGTGACGATGCGCGCTGCCTCGGGGCCGGCGAGCCCGACCGCGTCGATCAGCTCGCCGAGCTCCGCCAGCCGCGCGTTGAGCTCCTGCTGGAACGCGATGTGCGCATGGACGTCGGATGCCGTCCACTCCGTCATCGGCGGGGCGTCCGAGGCCGTGGGCCCATAGGTCTGCAGCAGCATGAAGCGCATGCCGTCATCCTGGCAGTGCCGGTCCCGTCACGGAACCCGGGGCAGCGGCTCAGCCCGCGTCGTCGGCCGGGTCCGCGGGCGGCTCGATCGGCGTGCGCGGGCGCCACACGACCACCTCTGTGGCGCGGCGCACTCGCGTGCCATGGCGCAGTGTGACGACCGCACCGGTCGAGCCCGCCGCGAACACGCGGGCGCCGGGACGCTTCTCGAGCTCAGCGCGCACGCGGTCCTCGAGGTCACGGACACGGCCGTGCAGCTCGTGCACGCGGGCCTCGAGCTCGAGGATGCGGGTGATCGCGGGCAGGCCGATGCCGTCCGACGACATGCGGGCGACCTCCCGCAGCTGCTCCACGTGGCGCAGCGAATACCGGCGTGAGCCGCCCTGCGTGCGGGCGGGCACGACGAGGCCCAGCCGGTCGTACTGCCGGAGGGTCTGCGGATGCATGCCCGACAGCTCGGCGGCGACGGCGATCGCGAAGATGGGAGCGTCGTCGTCGATGTCGTCCTCGGTCATTTCGTCACCTCCCCGGCGTCGATCGCGTCACCCAGAGCAGGGGATCCGGCGAAGACAGGTCGATTCGCGCGGAATCATCCTGTGCTCGCCGGATCCCCTGTTCTGAGAAAGCATGTCAGCCCCGGGCCTTCGACATCATCTCGGCACGCGGGTTCTCTTTGGGCTCCAGGCTCTGGAAGCGCTCGAGCGCCTCGCGCGCGGCATCGTCGAGGTGCGACGGCACCGCCACCTGCACCTCCGCGAGGAGATCGCCGGTGCCCTTCGCGGTCTCGACGCCGCGGCCCTTGACGCGCAGCACGCGTCCGGACGGGGTGCCCGGCGCGACCCGCAGCTTGACGGGATCGCCGCCGAGCGTCGGCACCTCGATGGTGGCGCCCAGCGCGGCCTCGGTGAAGGTCACCGGCACGGTCACGCGCAGGTTGAGCCCGTCGCGCGTGAAGACCGGGTGCGGACGCACCGTGATCTGCACGACGATGTCGCCGGACTCGCCGCCATCGGGCGACGGGCGCCCGCGACCGCGGAGCCGGATCTTCTGCCCGTCCGCGACGCCGGCGGGGATCTTCACCTTGAACGGCTTGCCGTCTTCGCCCTGCAGCGTGATCGTCTCGCCCTTGGTCGCGGTGACGAAGTCGATCGTCGTGCGGGCGGTGACGTCGGCGCCGCGGGTGGGCCCGCCGTAGCCGCGGAACCCCCCGGTCGACTGACCGAAGCGTCCTGTGCCGAAGCCGCCACCACCCTGCTGCTGGTTGAACATCGCGAAGATGTCGTCGAAGTCCTGCGCCTGCTGACGGCCGCCGCGGCCCTGGTTGAACATCGAGAAGACGTCCTCGAAGCCACCCGTGCCGCCCTGGGCGCCGGACGTGAACCGGGCACCCGAGCCCATCGCGCGGATCTGGTCGTACTCCGCGCGCTGCTCGGCGTCCGAGAGCACGGAGTAGGCCTCGCTGACCTCTTTGAACTTCGCCTCGGCGGCGGCATCGCCCTGGTTGGAGTCGGGGTGATACTTGCGCGCGAGCTTGCGGTACGTCTTCTTGAGGTCCGCGTCGCTGACGTCCTTCGCGACCCCCAGCACCGAGTAGAAGTCCTTGTCGAACCAGTCCTGACTGGCCATGGATCCTCCTTCTCGTTCTCGGGCTTAATCGGCGGGAACGGCGACGACGACCTTCGCCGGACGCAGCTCCACCGATCCCAGGCGGTATCCGATCTCGACGACCTCGATGATCGTCTGCTCGGTCGCACCCGGGGTCGGCACCTGGAAGATCGCCTCGTGCTGCTGCGGGTCGAACACCTCGCCGGCCTCGCCGTACGTGGTGAGACCGATGCGCTCGGCCACGCCGCGCAGCTTCTCGGCGATCGCGGCGAACGCGGAGCCCGCCTCGAGGTCGCCGTGCTTCTCGGCGCGGTCGAGATCGTCGAGCACAGGCAGCAGGCCCTTGGCGACCGCGCCCTGAGCGCGCTCGATCTCGACCTCGCGCTGCTCCTCGGTGCGGCGCCGGTAGTTGGCGTACTCGGCCTGCAGCCGCTTGAGGTCGGTCAGCAGCGCCGACTCGAGGTCGGCGAGCACGGCGTCCTCCGCCGCGGCGTCGGCGTTCTGCGCCGCGCCGAGGATGTCGTCCACCGTGAGCTCATCGGCGTCGGTCCCCTCCTGCGGGTCGGACCCGGAGGCGTTCGCCTCCGGGTCCTCGCCGGCGGGGACCTCGTTCTCGAAGTCCTTGGCCATGGTTACTTCGTCTCGTCCTCGTCGATGACCTCGGCGTCGACGACGTCCTCGTCGGGGTTCGACGAACCCTGACCGTCGGCCGACGCGTCGGGAGCGGCATCCGGAGCGGCCTGCGAAGCCTGGTTCGAGGCGTAGATGGCCTCGCCCAGCTTGCCCTGGCTCTGGTTGAGCTTCTCGAACGCGGCCTTCACAGCCTCGTCGTCCTCGCCGGCCAGCGCCGTCTTGAGCGCGTCGACGTCGCCCTGCACCTCGGACTTGACGTCCGCGGGCAGCTTGTCGTCGTTCTCCTTGATGAGCTTCTCGATCGAGTACGCGAGCGTCTCGGCCTGGTTGCGCACCTCGGCGGCCTCGCGACGCTTCTTGTCGTCGGCGGCGTGCTCCTCGGCCTCGCGCACCATGCGCTCGATGTCGTCCTTCGCGAGCGACGAGCCGCCCGTGATGGTCATCGACTGCTCCTTGCCGGTGCCCTTGTCCTTGGCGGACACGTGCACGATGCCGTTGGCGTCGATGTCGAAGGTGACCTCGATCTGCGGGATGCCGCGCGGAGCCGGCGCGATGCCGGTCAGCTCGAACGTGCCCAGCGGCTTGTTGTCGCGGGTGAACTCGCGCTCGCCCTGGAAGACCTGGATCGCGACCGACGGCTGGTTGTCGTCGGCGGTCGTGAAGGTCTCCGAGCGCTTCGTCGGGATGGCGGTGTTGCGCTCGATGAGCTTCGTCATGATGCCGCCCTTGGTCTCGATGCCGAGGCTCAGGGGGGTGACGTCGATGAGGAGGACGTCCTTGCGCTCGCCCTTCAGCACACCGGCCTGCAGGGCGGCGCCGACGGCGACGACCTCGTCCGGGTTGACGCCCTTGTTGGCGTCCTTGCCGGTCTCGCGCTTCACGAGCTCAGCGACCGCGGGCATGCGGGTCGATCCGCCGACGAGCACGATGTGGTCGATGTCGGCGACCTTGATGCCGGCCTCGCGGATGACGTCCTCGAACGGCTTCTTGGTGCGGTCGAGGAGGTCCTTCGTGAGATCCTCGAACTTGGCGCGCGTGATCGTCTCGCTCAGCGACACGGGGCCCGAGTCGGTGAGCGACAGGTACGGCAGGTTCACGCTCGTCGAGGTGGACGACGAGAGCTCCTTCTTCGCCTGCTCCGCGGCCTCCTTGAGGCGCTGCAGCGCGATCTTGTCGCCCGAGACGTCCACGCCCGTGGTGTCCTTGAACTGCTTGATCAGGTAGTCGACGAGGCGCTGGTCCCAGTCGTCGCCGCCGAGGCGGTTGTCGCCGGCGGTGGCACGGACCTGGATCGTCGAGAAGTCGTCGTCCTTGCCCACTTCGAGCAGCGAGACGTCGAACGTGCCGCCACCGAGGTCGAAGACGAGGATGAGCTCGTCCTCCTTGCCGCGGTCCAGGCCGTAGGCCAGCGCGGCGGCGGTGGGCTCGTTGATGATGCGCAGGACGTTCAGGCCCGCGATCTCGCCGGCCTCCTTGGTGGCCTGACGCTCGGCGTCGTTGAAGTACGCGGGGACCGTGATGACGGCGTCGGTGACGGTGTCGCCGAGGTACTCCTCCGCGTCGCGCTTGAGCTTCTGCAGGATGCGGGCCGAGATCTCCTGCGGCGTCCACTTCTTGCCGTCGACGTCGAAGCTCCAGTCGGTGCCCATGTGGCGCTTGACCGACGAGACGGTGCGGTCGACGTTGGTGACGGCCTGGCGCTTGGCGGTCTCGCCGACCAGCACCTCGCCGTCCTTGGTGAACGCGACGACCGACGGGGTCGTGCGGAAGCCCTCGGCGTTGGCGATGACCTTGGGCTCGCCGCCCTCGAGGACGCTCACGACCGAGTTGGTCGTACCCAGGTCGATTCCCACAGCACGTGCCATGTTGTTCTCTCCTTCTTGTGGGCGGCGACGGATGCCGGCGCCCGGGGTTGATGGGAAGTCTGCTCGCGCACTTCGACTGGCTCAGCAACCGGTCCCTGAACTCGGTAGCCGTTCCCTGAGCTTGTCGAAGGGTTGAGTCGCGATGACTCAACCATAAACCCGGGGTGCGGCATCCGTCAAGTCAAAGTTGATACGACAAGACTCAAGTTCGCATGTGCCAGGCTGGCGCCATGGCTGTCTTCGACCATCTGGGCATCACTGTGGATGACCTGCAGCGCGGCATCGCGCAGTACGACCCGATCATGCAGGCGCTCGGATTCACCCGCACCGACGCGGACGCGAGCGTCTCGTGGTGGACCGAGGGCGAGGTCGAGCTCATCCTCTTCCCCGCCCGCGAGCCCGGCACCGGGCCGCACCGCCACGGGCGGGTGGGGTGGCAGCACCTCGCGTTCGCCGTCGACTCGCGCGCCGAGGTCGACCGGCTGCACGCGATCGCGATGGATGCCGGCTGGACGGCCGTGCGCGACCCCAGGCTCTATCCCCGCTTCAACGAGCGCTACTACGCGTCGTTCGTCGAGGACGCCGACGGCATCCGCCTCGAGTTCATGCACAATCCGCCGCGCGAGGCTGCGGCCGCCGACAGTATGGAGGCATGACGCTCGACTGGACCTTCCGCGAACTGCGCGGCGATCGGGTCACGCTCGACCCGCTGCGTCCCGACGACCTCGACGACCTCGCCGCGATGCAGGGCGACCCCGAGGTGTGCCGGTACCTCCTGTACGAGGCGCGGTCGCGAGACAAGGTGGCCGAGATCCTGGAACGCGATGCCGCGGCCACCCGTCTCGCCGCCAAGGGCGACTACCTGCAGCCCGCGATCCGGTCCGCGTCCGGGGAGTTCCTCGGCACGATGTACTTCGAGTTGCACAGCGTCGAGGACCGCACAGCCGAGATCGGCTGGATCCTCGCCCCGCGCGCGCAGGGCCACGGCTACGCGACCGAGGCCGCCCGCCTGCTGCTCTCCCTGGCCTTCGACGAGCTGGGACTGCACCGCGTGTACGCCGAGCTCGACCCCCGCAACACCGGGTCGGTGCGCATCTGCGAACGCCTCGGGATGCGGCACGAGGGCCACTTCGTCGAACAGATGTGGCTCAAGGGCGAGTGGACCGACACCGGCCACTATGCCCTGCTGGAGCGCGAATGGCAGGCCGCGCAGGGCGCCTCGGGCTGAGCGCCTCGGGCTGAGCGCGCCGCTGACTCGGCGATCTCGCGTATCTCGGACGCTCGACCCCCATCGGTCCGAGTTTCGCGAGATGTCCGAGCGGGGCGCGCCGGCGCCGGGTCAGATCGAGTGCGCGAGGGTCTGCAGGCCGATCACGGCGAATCCGAGGGCGATGAGGATGCCGAGCACCAGCAGCTGCTTCGCCCAGGTCAGCCGCGACCGGCGCACGGCGAACCAGCCGATCACGCCGAGCGTGACGATGTAGACGATCGAGGAGGCGCGGAGCGCGGCATCCAGCGGCATCACGTCGAGCCACGCGAGCAGGAGCAGGATGCCGGGCGTGACGACGGTGCTGAGCGCACCGCCCGCGACGCGCAGCAGGATCATGAGGTCGGCGCCGACCGGGAACGTCTGGTGCACCGCGAGGTGCGAGATGACATCCGAGACGAAGCCGGCGGCGACGATGCCGAGCACGCCGAGCACCAGTGCGAAGAGCGCATGCTCGGGGTCGGCGTGGCCGTTCGCGGCGACGACGAGAACGATCGCAAGACCCGTGAACGTGGCGTAGACGCGCTCCTTGAAGTACATGACGTACGCCTCTTCGCGGCCGTCGAGCTCCTCGAGGTGCGCGCGCGCCCGCGCCGAGCGACCGCGCGGGCGGCGGGCAGCCGGCGGAGCATCCCTGCGGTCAGCGGGGTCGGTCGGCTCGATCGGCGCGTCGGACATGCCGCGAGACTAGCCCAGGCGTGCGGTCGCCGGCGCCCTGCTGCGGTCGAACTGTGCGACCCTGAGCGCATGCCGATCGAGAGCGACCACCGCGCGGCTGACTCACCGTACGTGGCTCGGGTGTGGCACGGGCGCACCTCCGGCGTGGAGCGCATGACGTCCGTCGCGACGTCGAACTGGGAGCTGGCGTTCTGGGAGGAACAGGGCGTGGTGCGCGTCGCCGTCCGCGGTCCGGAGACGGCCGCATCGGCTGTCGAGGTGTCCGGCGATTCGGCCTCGTTCGGCATCACCTTCGCGCATGGCGCCCACATGCCTCACCTGCAGTTGGACCGGCTCGTCGACGGCGGCCTGGAGAGCCCCCACGTCACCGCCCGCGCGTTCGTGCTTCACGGCGAGGAGTGGGAGATTCCGCGCTACGAGAATGCCGAGCAGTTCGTCGATCGCCTCGTCCGAGCGGGGGTGCTCGTGCGCGACCCGCTCGTCGACGACGTGATGTGGGGCGGCGTCGCAAGGGTCGGTGCCCGCTCGGTGCAGCGACGCGTCGCCACCACGACGGGACTCACCCAGGGCTCGATCCGTCAGATCGAACGCGCGAGGCACGCGGCGGTGCTCCTCGGCGAGGGGCGCGCTGCGCTGGAGGTGGTGAACCGACTCGGGTTCTACGACCAGCCTCACCTCGCGCGGTCGCTGCAGCGCTTCATCGGGCGCACCGCGACGCAGCTGGGCAAGGGCGCCGATCCTGGTGGCGCGCTGTCGCTTCTGTACAAGCCCGCATCCGCGGAGCAGACCTAGCGTGGAGCCCGTCGCGGCGCAGTGCCGCGCTCAGACGAGAAGGGCTCGATCAGTTGTCCGAGAACACGGTCACATCCGCAGACGGAACCACCATCGCCTACAGCGTCGCGGGTGAGGGAGACCTCCTCATCCTCATCGACGGCGCGACCGCCTCCCGCGCCACGACTCCCGAGGACGCGGAGATCGCCGCACTGCTGTCCGACGGATTCCGCGTGGTCAACTACGACCGGCGCGGTCGCGGCGGAAGCGGCGACACGGCGCCGTACGCCGTCGAACGAGAGATCGAGGATCTCGCGGCACTCATCGCCGCGACGGGTGACGGCCGCCCGGTGACCCTCTTCGGCTGGTCCTCCGGCGCGCTCCTCGCGCTCCACGCCGCGCAGGCGGGCGCGCCCGTCGCACGGCTGGCGCTGTTCGAACCTCCTGTCGTCGTGGATGACGCGCGCCCGCCCCTTCCCGCCGACTATGTCGAACAGCTCGATGAGGCCGTGGCCGAGGGACGCCGCGGAGATGCCGTAGAGCTCTTCCTGACCGCCGCGGCGGGAATGCCGCCGGAGATGGTCGCCGGCATGCGTCAGGCCGAGTTCTGGGGCGGGCTCGAGTCGATCGCACCCACGATCGCCTACGACGGGCGCATCGTCGGCGACACGATGTCGGGCCGGCCGCTTCGCGCCGAGCTCTGGGATCGTGTCGACGTGCCCGTCCTGGTGCTGCACGGCATCGACACGTGGCCGCATCTCGCCGGCGGTTCGCGGGCGGTGGCGGAGCACCTGCGCGACGCGACGCTCCTGCCCGTGCCCGGGGAGAATCACAGCGCCGCCGCCGTGACGCTCGCGCCGGTCCTGCGCCGGTTCATGGACGGCGACTGAGATGGGTCGGCTCGTGCTGACCGAGTTCATCTCGCTCGATGGCGTCGTCGAGGCGCCGGGCGGGGAGGATTTCACGTACCCCGACTGGAGCCTCGAGGTCGACCGCGGCGACGACGGCGAAGCGTTCAAGGAGGACGAGGCTCTCGGGTCCGCAGCCTTGCTGCTGGGGCGCCGGACGTACGAAGGCTTCGCGTCGGCGTGGCCGCAGTATGAGGGGAGGCTCGCCGACAAGTACAACAGCATGCCGAAGTATGTCGTCTCCGGCACGCTCCGCGATCCGGCATGGACCAACACGACGGTGCTCGCGGACGACCTCGTCCCGGCGGTGTCACAGCTCAAGCAGGATGTCGCGGGCGACATCTGCGTGGCGGGGAGCGTCCAGCTGGCCCAGGCCCTGCTCGCGGAGGATCTCGTCGACGAGATCCACCTCATGACGTTCCCGGTCATCCTCGGTCACGGGCGCACGCTGTGGGCCGCCACTCCTGCCAAGACCGACTGGCGGCTCGCGGACGCCCGTACGTACGGTGACGGCGTGCTGGTGACGATCCTCGAGCGCACCCCTCGCGCGAAACCCGCGGACCCGCGCCGCTGACCGCATACGCGACGACGGCGGCTCGATCACGAGCCGCCGTCGTCGATGGCGTGTACCCCAGGTCCACGTGACGAGCCGTGTCGCGAACAGGCTCGCCGACAGCCGCCCCAGACGGGCTGTCCCTTCCTCGCACCGTAGCGAAGCGGTGCGCGGCGCACACAGGGGTCGGGCCGGATTGGCGACCTAGGTCCCCAGGCTCAGTCGCGGTTGAGGTAGCGGACGACGGCCTGCACGCGACGGTGGCTGTCGGCGTCGGGCGGCATGCCGAGCGCGTCGTAGATGCGCGACACGTGCTGCACGACCGCCTTCTCGGTGAGGAACAGCTTCGCGGCGATCGCGGCGTTGCTGCGCCCCTCGGCGACGAGGGCCAGGACCTCCTGCTGACGGGCCGTGAGCTCGCTGATCGCGGCTTCGGAGTGCCGCGCACGGCCGACCATGACCGCCACGACGTCGGGGTCGAGGGCGGTGCCGCCGCCGGCGACCCGCTCCAGGTCGTCGAGGAACGTGCCGATGTCGGCGATCCGCTGCTTGAGCAGGTAGCCGACGTGGCCAGCGCCGTCGGCGAGCAGCTCCTGCGCGTAGCGTCGCTGCACATGCTGCGACAGCACGACGACCGCGGTGCCGGTGTGGTCGCGGCGGATCCGCAGGGCCGCCTCGAGCCCCTCGACCGTGTGCGTGGGCGGCATGCGGATGTCGGTGACCACGAGGTCCGGAGCGGTGCGGGCGACGGCATCCATCAGCTCGCCGGCGTCGCCGACGGCGGCGACCACCTCGTGGCCGCCGTCGCGCAGCACCAGTTCGATGCCGCGCCGGATGAGCGCCTCGTCCTCGGCGATGGCTACGCGCACGGCACCTCCGCCCGCACATGGGTGCCGTGGCCGCGCAGGCTCGTGACCGAGATGGTGCCGCCGATGGCCTCGACGCGGTCGGCGAGGCCGCGCAGTCCGGTGCCGGCATCCATCGACGCACCGCCGACGCCGTCGTCCTCGACGTCGAGCCGGAGGCGTCCGCCGTGCAGTGCCAGCCGAACGCGGGCGACCGACGCTCGAGCGTGCTTGACGACGTTCGCGAGCGCCTCGGTCAGCACGAAGTAGGTGGTGGCCTCGACGAGGTCGCCGAGCGCGGCTCCCGGGATGTCGGCCTCGAACTCGGTCGGGATGGGCATGCGGTCGGCGAGGTCCTCGGCCGCGGCCGCGAGCCCCCGCTCGATGAGGGCGGCCGGCACGAGGGCGCTCACGAGCGCACGCAGGTCGGCCGCCGCCGCGTCGATGTCGACGCGAAGGCGGGTCGCGCGCTCGGACACCGCGTCTGCGGGCGTCGACGCGATCTGCTGCGCCTCCAGCGCCAGGAGCACGAGCTGCACCTGCAGCCCGTCGTGCAGGTCGCGGGCCATGCGACGCCGCTCGCGATCGCCCGCCTCGACGAGTCGCTCGCGGGACTCCAGCAGCGCGCGACGGCTCGCCCGCAGCTCCGCGGTGAGGCGTTCGCGCTCGACCTCGATCGCCACGACGCTGCCGGCCGCGCGCACGCGCTCAGCGCTCGAGACGAGGGCCGCGTCGTATTCGATCGCGCCGATCTCACGCCCGTCGAGCACGACCGGCTGCCATCCGCGGCGGGGATCCGAGCGCGCGAGATCGTCGGCCGGCCGGCCGTCGGCGTCGAGGAGCGCTCCGGCGTCCGCCACACGGAAGTACAGCCGCAGCG
This sequence comes from Microbacterium sp. NPDC058389, assembly GCF_042722305.1. NCBI lineage: Bacteria > Bacillati > Actinomycetota > Actinomycetes > Micrococcales > Microbacteriaceae > Microbacterium > Microbacterium sp. NPDC058389. Next base: position 85,606 of record NZ_JBHXJQ010000003.1, on the reverse strand, counting down.
ACGGGTCGCCCAGGACCCGCGCCAACCCCACCGCCAGGGACTCGCGGGCGGGCCCGCCTGCTCCCAGCCACGCGGCCAGCTCGTCGAGCTCTCCGGTGCGCGCGAACCCGCCGCGGACGATCCCCACGGCGAACGCGATCGGGATGCCGGCGATCACCCCGTACTGCAGGAACCCGCGGATCGTGGGGTCGATGTGGAGCACCCGGTCCATCACGATCGCGATGAGCGGCATGAACAGCACCGTGAAGATGCCGTACGAGAACAGCGGGACGAGGACGCGCCGGTGAGCGGCATCCGCTCTCCGCAGCCGGCCCCACAGCACGCCCGCGACCACGATCATCAAGGCCGTGGCCACGATCGTCTGGAGCAGGCTGAAGAACGTCGCGGCACGCGGCACGTCGAAGGGCCCGTCGGCCGCGAAGAGGTAGCGCGGCGCCTCGAAGAGGAGGCATACGGCATATGTCGCGACGACGAGGAACACCGAGAGGCGGTCCGGCAGGCGCCCGGTCGGGAAGGCGAGCAGCAGGTGCACGATCGCGGCGACCATCAGCGTCGCACAGACCGAGCCGATCACCACGAGCGACGGCACGCCGGTGTTGTAGAGGCTCCCCGCGTACACGGCGACGCCGGCGACGACGATGAGGAAGCCGATGTCGCTGCGCGGCCGACGCCGCCACGCCAGGCCGCCGGCGACCACGTAGATGACGAAGATGACCGGGAGCACGATCAGCGGCAGTCCGCCCGGCTCGTGGATCGGCAGCAGCGCGACCAGCAGGACCGTGAGCACCACGCCCATCGTCGCGACCACCCACAGGGCTCGCTGCAGAGACCGCGCCATCTCCGAGCGCACGGGCGGTGCTGCCGTCATGCGGCCCCTCTCCAGAGTCCTCTCCTCATCATGCCCTGCGTGGCGGCCGGCGGATCTCGCCGCTCGGCGGATGACCGGATGCCGCGGCCCGCGGCTCGCGCACCGCCGGGCACCGGCATCCGCTCCCCTCCCGTAGTCTGGCCACGCGCCACGCCGAAGTGACGCGCTGCGGCGGCACCCGCCGTTCACCGAAGGGCCCTACCTTGAGCGACATGAGCTCCTCCGCGCCGGACGCCGACGCCCCGGGCGCGACCCGTCCGTCCGAACCCGTGCTGTCGACCGCGGCGCTGAACACCGGCGCCCTGTCCGACACCCCCGTCCCCCGCCGCCGGGTGTTCGCGTGGGCGCTGTGGGATTGGGCGACGCAGCCGTTCAACACGGTGCTGCTGACGTTCGTGTGGGTGCCGAGCTTCCTGGTGTCGCCCTTCTTCCTCGACCCGGTGGTCGCCGCCTCCGGCGTCGTCGACGGCGAGACGATCGACTGCGACACGGCCGCCAACACCGTCACCGAGTACTGTCGCGCGCTCGGTGCGCTGGATGCGAATCTCGGCTGGGGCATCATGGCCGCCGGCATCCTCATCGCGTTGCTGGCCCCCGTGCTCGGCCAGCGCGCCGATGCGACCGGGCATCGCAAGCTCATGCTCGGGGTGTTCACGGGCCTGCTGATCCTGTGCCAGCTGGGCATGGCGTTCGTCGGCGGCACCGCCGACCTGTTCTGGTTCGGCGTGGCGATGATCGCGTTCGGCAGCGTCGTCGGCGAGATCGCCGGCGCGAATTACAACGCGCTGCTCGTGTCGGTGTCGACGCCGAAGACGGTGGGACGCGTCTCGGGGCTCGGCTGGGGCTTCGGCTACCTCGGCGGCATCGTGGCGCTCGCGATCGTCGTCGGGCTCATCCTCGGCGGGGTGCTCGACGGCACGCAGGGCTCGACGTTCCAGTTCATCGCCGCCGGCGCGACGGTGTGGACGATCCTGTTCTCCATCCCGATCTTCCGGAGCGTCCCCGAGCCGCCCCCGAGCAGCGACACCAAGAAGGTCAACTTCTTCGAGGGCTACGTCGAGCTCGTCCGCTCGATCATCCGCCTGTGGCGCGAGAGCCGGCCCACCTTCTGGTTCCTGCTCGCGTCGGCCGTGTATCGCGACGGCCTGGCCGCCGTGTTCACGTTCGGCTCGGTCATCGCCGCGCGCGTCTTCGGGTTCGGGTTCACCGACCTCGTGGTCTTCGGCATCGTGCTGAACCTCGTCGCCGGCGTCTCGACGATCTCCGCCGGACGTCTCGACGACCGCTTCGGGCCGAAGCCCGTCATCCTGACCGCCATCGGCGGCATCATCGTGTGCTGCCTCGCCGTCTTCGTCGGCGCCGGCGCGGGCCGCGCGCTGTTCTGGGTCGCGGGTATCGTGCTGGCAGCGCTGGTCGGACCGGCGCAGGCCGCATCGCGCTCGTTCTTGGCGCGCGTCACGCCGGCCGGGCGCGAGGGCGAGATCTTCGGTCTGTACGCCACCACGGGCCGCGCCGCAAGCTGGATGGCGGCGCTGCTGTGGGGCGTGTTCATCGCCGCGGCGGGCAATCAGACGCTGTACGGCATCCTCGCGATCGCCCTGGTCCTTGCCGTCGGATTCGTGCCGCTGGTGTTCGTGAAGGCGCCGCCGCGGGTCGCCATCGACGCCTGAGCCGGCCGGCGTCCTGTTCGCGGGCCGCGGGGGTCGCGGCATCCGATAATCTCGCTCTCGGGGAATCACCGGTGCGATTGGGGGCGGTCGCGCATTCCCTGCGCCGAGCCCACCCCCGAAAGGCATCGTGTCCGTCACGCTCATCGAGAACCGCCGTGCGGCGCGGCACCGTCGCGCACTCGGCTACTGGGCGGTCCTGCTCTCGCTGGCGCTGTCGCTGTGGGTCGGCTCGCAGGTCGTCCCGCACGACTGGGTGCACCGCCCGGCCCTGTTCGTCCACCTCGCGTCGGTGATCGTGGGCCTCGGCTCCGCCGTGCTGCTGGAGATGAGCGGACTGCTGTGGATGCTGCGCCGCACCCACCTCGAAGACCTCCGCCGCGTCGAGCGCACGGTCAGCGGGCTCGCCTGGCTGGGCATCGCGGGGCTCCTCTTCTCGGGCGCGTTCCTGCAGCCCGACCTCACCAATCCGCTCACCGACCTCAAGATGGCGGCGGTGCTCGTGGCGGCCATGAACGGCGTCGCGATGACGCGGCTCACCGACGAGCTCGCGCGGCTCCCCCCGCGCGTGCGGTTCGCGATGCTCCCCGGCCGGCTTCGGGTGTGGTGCGTGTGGAGCGCGGTCGTGTCCCAGGCGGGCTGGTGGACGGCCGTGCTGATCGGGATGCTGAACACCGCCTCCGGGTGATCTCACAGCTTGCTCTCACTCGCCTCGCGGCTTGATCCTGGTTAGGCTGTGGCTTTACCGGACGACCCGGCCGGTAACCCCCCGATCGGCCTCACGGCCAGACCGACCTCGAGGAAGCCTTCATGCGCGATCGCACGCGCGGCGACGAGGACGCGCCCGGACCTCGCCGCGGCCAGTCCTCCCCGCCCCCGACGGCAGCGTTGCCGACCTCTTCCACCCCCGATCCGACGCCGGCGCCGGTCCCCTCCGCGACCGCCTCCGCCGGCTGGACCCCGACCGGATCGGCCCCCGCCGGCGCAACCCCTGCCGCGGCCGCATTCGGCTCGGCGGCGACGAAGCCCGCGGGCGCGAAGCCCGGCCGCCCGTCCGCGATCGACGAGCGCCGTGAGCGCCGCCGCCGTCGGCGCAAGCAGATCGTGCTGTGGACGACCGTCCTCGGCATCGTCGTGCTCGTCGGGTCGATCGGCACCGTGTCGTACGCGATCGTGTCGAACCTGGCCGGCTCCGGCCCGGCTGCCGCCGACGCGCCGCCCGCGGTCCCCGCCGCCGTCAAGCCGATCACCTTCCCGCAGGACGAGCCGGCCGCCACGGCCGGCGCCGAGCTGTGCGTCACCGTCCGGGTGCTCTCGTCGTACGAGAACGCCGAGATGGTCGAGAGCCTCGCCACCGCCTACAACGCGCAGCCCCGCAACGTCGCCGGCTCGTGCGTGACCGTCACCTCCAGCAAGGAGAAGTCGGGCGCTGCCGCGGCCGTCGTGGCCACCGGCTTCCCGAACTCCGCCGACGACCAGAAGCCCACCGTGTGGCTGCCCGACTCGTCGACGTGGATCGACGTCGCGCAGTCCGAGGGCGCGACCTCGATCGGCAAGGAGGGGACGAGCGTCGCGATCTCCAACATCGTGCTCGCCATGCCCAAGCCTCTCGCCCAGGCCATCGGGTGGTCGTCCGAGGCGCCGAGCTGGACCGATGTGTTCGAGGCGGCAGGGGATTCCGACCTGTGGAGCGGCCTCGGCCACCCCGAGTGGGGCGCATTCAAGCTCGGCAAGACCAGCCCGCTCGTCGCCACCTCCGGCGAGGCGGCCATGTACGCCTCGTACGGCACCGCGGCCGGCTCCGTCGCCGACCTGACCGCAGCGCAGGTCGAGGACCCCGCGATCCAGAGCACCGTGCACGAGAACGAGACGGCGACGAGCCATTACATGGCCACGCCCGAGCACTTCCTGTGGCACGCGCGCCAGGCCGAGGCATCCGGTTCGTCCGCCGACTTCCTGTCGGCCGTGATCGTCGACGAGAAGTCGGTGTGGGACTACAACCGCGGCATCACGAGCCGCGACGGCATCAACCGCACGCAGGCCGAGCCTCCGGCCGAGCAGCTGATCCCGATCTACCCGACCGACGGCTACTACGCCGCGGACAACCCGGCGATGCGCCTCACCGGCGCCTGGATCGACCCGGTCGAGTCCGAGGCCGCCGCCGACTTCATCCGCTACGCGCTCACGGCGCAGGGCCAGTCCGTCGTGCGCGGAGCCGGCTACCGCGACCTCAACCGCGCACTCGACGAGAGCGTACAGAAGGTCGGCCAGCTCTCGGCGGACCTGACCACCGCTCTCGCGTTCCCCGGTGCCGACGTCGTGACGGCCGTGCAAGCCTCGTTCCCCGACGTCCGCAAGCGCGCCAACGTGCTGTTCCTGCTCGACGTCTCGGGCTCGATGGACGAGCCCATCTCGCCGAGCGACACCAAGCTGAGCCAGGCGCGCAAGGCGATCGAGGCGGCGCTCGGACACTTCACGACGGGCGACGACGTCGGCCTCGCCGGGTTCGCGCAGGCGCCCGACGGCGCCATGGTGCCGGGCCTCGTGGCGCCCGTGTCCGACATCGGCACGTCGCGCGACGGGTTCCTCGGCGCGCTGAACGGCATCACCTCGATGGGCGACACCCCGCTGTACCAGGCGGTCGACGAGTTCGCGAAGCAGCAGGCGTCGACGTGGTCGAGCGATCACATCAACGCCATCGTGCTGCTGAGCGACGGCAAGAACGACACCCCGAACGCACCGACCATCGGCGCCGAGCAGATGATCGCCGATCTGAAGGGCATGCACCACGACACGCCGGTGCTGATCTTCACGCTCGCGTACGGCGCCGACGCCGACGTGCCGACGCTGCAGTCGATCTCCAGCGCGACCGGTGCGCACTACTACGACGCGACCGACCCGTCCAAGCTCGAGGCCGTCCTCGGCGACCTCGTCACGAGCTTCTGACGTTGCGGGCCCGGTGCGTCAGGCGCCGGGCCAGGAGTCGGCGAGCTTGGTGAGCAGGCGCGCCAGCTCCGCACGTTCGGCGTCGGTGAACGCGGCGAGCGCGGCGTCGATCGCCTCGCGCCGCTCGCCCCGGAACCCGCGCACGAGCCGCGTGCCGGCATCCGTCAGCGCCACGCGCGTGCGCCGCGCGTCGTCGGGGTCGGCCTCGCGCCGCACCAGTCCGAGCTCGACCGACTGCTGCACGAGCCGCGACGCGCGGGGCTGATCGACCCCGACGGCTTCGGCGATCTCGCCGACCGAGAGCGGATGGGATGCCGCGGCCAGCGCCTCCAGCAGCCGCATGCGCGCGGGGCCGCCGAAGCGCCCTCCTCCGCCCCACGGCGGACCCCCGTGCCCGCCGGGCATGCCGCGGCCCCAGGGACCGCCGCGCCCGGGGAAGGCGCCGGCGCCGTCCGCGTCGAAGCCGGGCGCTGCGTGCGGTCCCCCGTGACCGCGGGCGCCGGGCGCCGGGCCGCCGTGCGCATGTGGCCCGCCGCCGTGAGGCCCTTCCGCCCACGGCGGCCGTGGCGGGCGGCGACCCCGCAGCCGGGCGAGGGCGGCGGCGATGGCGTCGGAGGGGTCGTCAGGTGTGGCCGGCATCATCCCAATTTACATGTGACTTGACATGTACTCCAAGTGCATGTCACACTGCATGTACATGCACTAAGACATGTAATCCGCGGCCGGACCTCGGCCGCCACGAAAGGACTTCTCATGGACGACATGAATCTGAACGAAGAGAACGACACTCCCCCGCCCGCCCGCCCGCTCGGCTACTGGCTGCGCGCCGTCGACGGTCTGCTCACCCGCGCCTTCGCCGAGGCGCTCGACGCCGAAGGCGTCTCCCGTCGCGACTGGATGCTGCTCAACGTGGTGTCCGGCGACGTCGACGCGCCCGGCCTCGCCGAGCGCCTCGCCCGCAAGGGCAAGCGCCTGCGGTCGCTCCAAGACCGCGGCTGGGTGCTCGAGAAGGGCGACGGCACCTGGGAGCTCACCGACCTCGGCCGCGCCGAGAAGGAGCGCATCGGCGCCATCGTCGACGGCATCCGTTCGCGGGTGACCGGCGCGGTCGGCGACGACGCGTACACGCAGCTCACGACCTCGCTCGAGGCCATCGCCCGCGAACTGGGCTGGGACGAGACCACCGCCGCCGAGCGCGGCTTCGGTCGCCCGGGCTTCGGCCGTCCCGGCTTCGGCCGTCCGCCGTTCGGCGTTCCGGGCTTCGGTCCGGACTTCGGCCCGGGCTTCGGTTTCGGCGGGCGCCCGCGCCCGTTCGAGCCCGAGATCCGCGACGGATTCGGCCCGAACCGCCACCGCGGCTTCGGCCCGGGTCGCCCCGGACGTCCGGCCGAGCGCGGCGACGAGCAGATGCGCGGCCGCGGTCACGGGCCGCAGCCCGGCTGCGACGAAGGCCGCGACCACCCGCACGGCGGCCACGGCCACCACGACCACCCGCATTACGGCGGGCACGGCCGCGGTCAGGGCGGCGGCCGGCGCGCACAGGAGGCGTACGAGCGCGGCTTCGACGCCGGGTTCGCCCGCGGCCGCGAGGACCGCGACGCCTGAGGTGCGGCATCCCTCTCCTACAGGGCGGGTCCACGGCGCTTCGGCGCGGCGGACCCGCCCTCTCTCGCACCCCGGCAGACGGGGGATGCCGCACCCGGCGTCACACGGGCGTCACATCGTGCGGGCATGATGAGTGCGTGACACGTCCCGCGCTCCTCGCGATCTCGCACGGCACGTCCTCGCCCGCGGGCCAGGCGGCCGTGGCCGCCCTCGTCGACGCCGTCGCCGCCCGCCTGCCCGGCACCATCGTGCGACTCGGCCATGTCGATGTGCAGCAGCCGGACGTGGCGGCATCCCTCGATGCGATCCCCGCCGGGACGCCCGTCGTCATCGTGCCGCTGCTGCTGTCGGCCGGGTATCACGTGCGCGTCGATCTCATCCACCAGTCCGCGGGTCGCGACGACGTCACGATCGCGCCGGCACTCGGACCCGACGCGCGGCTCGTCGACGCCCTGGCCGCACGGCTCGCGACCGTCGAACCGCGCCCGGAGGACGCGCTCGTGCTCGCCGTCGCGGGGTCCAGCGACGACCGTGCCAACGAGGACTGCCGCGTCACCGCGCGGATGCTGGGCGCGCGGCTCGGCCGCGACGTGGCCGTCGGGTTCCTCGCCGCCGCGGATCCGCGGCTCGACGTCGCCGTGTCCACTGCGGGCGAACGCGTGGTCGTCGCCGACTATCTGCTGGCGCCGGGGTACTTCCACGACCTCGCCGTGACGCTCTCGGGCTCGGCCACGGTCGCACCGCCGCTGCTCGGGAGCGATGAGCCGCCGGCATCCCTCGTCGACCTCGTCGTGGATCGCTACAACGGGTCCGCCGGTTTGTCGGACTGAGTCCACAAAGGCGTCGCGCTGCAACTGTGTGACGCCCGGTTACGCCGGTTAACGTCACTTGACGTTCGGATAGGCCGACACGGTCGCCGCTTCTAGCCTCACGGAATGGACTCGGTAGAGTCCCGCCCGGGGCCGCGCCCCGGGATCCACCCCGGAGGCACCGTGACCATCAGCGACACCGAACCGCACGCGGCGGATCGCCCGCGCGCCGCCGTGCGCCCTCCGCGCCCGTCGTCCAAGCCCAACGGCCAGTGGAAGATCGACGGCAAGGCGCCGCTCAACGGCAACGAGGAGTGGAAGCAGGTCGACGACGGCCTGAGCGTGCGCGAGCGCATCGAGAACGTGTACTCCGTCGGCGGCTTCCAGAGCATCGACCCCACCGACCTGCACGGCCGCTTCCGCGTGTGGGGCCTCTACACGCAGCGCAAGCCCGGCATCGACGGCGGCCGCACCGCGACCCTCACGCCCGAAGAGCTCGAGGACGAGTACCTCATGATGCGGGTGCGCATCGACGGCGGTCAGCTCACCACCGAGCAGCTGCGCGTCATCGCCGGCATCTCCACGGACTTCGCCCGCGGCACCGCCGACCTCACCGACCGCCAGAACGTGCAGCTGCACTGGGTGCGCGTCGAGGACGTGCCCGAGATCTGGCGCCGCCTCGAGGCCGTGGGCCTGGGCACCACCGAGGCGTGCGGCGACGTGCCCCGCGTCGTCCTCGGCTCGCCCGTCGCCGGCATCGCCGCCGACGAGCTCATCGACCCGACGGCGCAGATCGACGCGATCACGTCGCGCTTCATCGGCGACGCGTCGCTGGCGAACCTGCCCCGCAAGTTCAAGTCCGCGATCACCGGCCACCCCAGCCAGGACGTCGTGCACGAGATCAACGACGTCGCCTTCGTCGCCGTCGAGCACCCCGAGCTCGGCATCGGCTACGACCTGTGGGTCGGCGGCGGCCTGTCGACCACTCCGCGCCTCGCCGAGCGCCTGGGCGTCTTCGTCTCGCCCGAGCGCGTGGCGGAGGCGTGGCACGGCGTCGCGCAGATCTTCCGCGACTACGGCTACCGGCGCCTGCGCAACAAGGCGCGCCTGAAGTTCCTGCTCGCCGAGTGGGGCACCGAGAAGTTCCGTCAGGTGCTGCAGGACGAGTACCTGGGCTACGAGCTGCCGGACGGCCCCGCCGCTCCGAAGCCGCTCGCACAGGGCGACCACGTCGGCGTGCACGAGCAGAAGGACGGCCGCTTCTACATCGGCGCGACGCCGATCGTCGGCCGCGTCTCGGGCCCGACGCTCGCGAAGCTCGCCGACCTGCTCGAGGCTCACGGCTCGACCCGCCTGCGCACGACGCCCCACCAGAAGCTCGTGTTCCTCGACATCCCGAAGGAGAGCGTCGAGCCGTTCATCGCCGGCCTCGACGAGCTCGGGCTGTCGGCACGCCCGAGCCTCATCCGCCGCGGCACGATCGCCTGCACCGGCATCGAGTTCTGCAAGCTCGCCATCGTCGAGACCAAGGCGTATGCGACGGCCGCGGTGCTCGACCTCGAGAAGCGTCTCGAGCAGTTCGAGCTGCCGCATCCGATCTCGCTCCACGTCAACGGCTGCCCCAACTCGTGCGCCCGCATCCAGACCGCCGACATCGGCCTGAAGGGACAGCTCGTCACGATCGACGGCGAGCAGGTGCCCGGCTACCAGGTGCATCTGGGCGGCGGGCTTGTGAACGCCGACCGCGACGAGGCCGGCCTCGGCCGCACCGTGCGCGGGCTGAAGGTCGCCGCCGATGGCATCGCCGACTACACCGAGCGGGTCGTCAAGCGGTTCCTCGCCGAGCGCGATGCCGCCAGCGACGAGACGTTCGCGCAGTGGGCACACCGCGCAGAAGAGGAGGCCCTCCAATGACCGTCTCGCTCGCTCCCCGTGTCGCCGTCACGCGCACGCACGAAGAGCTCAAGGCGCTCGCCGAGCAGGGCAACCTCGAGCTCGGCAGCCTGACCGACCACGAGGCATCCGCCGCCGAGGTCGTCGCGTGGGTGGCCCGCAACTTCTCGGTGGATGCCGCCGCCGTCGCGTGCTCGATGGCCGACGCCGCGCTGCCCCATGTCGTGGCCGAGCAGCTGCCGGGCGTCGACGTGCTGTTCCTCGACACCGGCTACCACTTCACCGAGACCTACGCGACGCGCGACGAGGTGCAGCGCGCCCTCGACGTGCGGATCGTCGACATCACGCCCGACCAGACGGTCGCCGAGCAGGACGCGGAGTTCGGTGCGAAGCTGTTCGAGCGCGACCCGAGCCTGTGCTGCGCGCGCCGCAAGGTCGCGCCGCTGCAGGACGCGCTCGGCGGATACGAGGTGTGGTTCACCGGGGTGCGCCGCGACGAGGCGCCCACGCGCACGAACACGCCCCTGGTCACGTGGGACGAGCGCAACGGCCTCGTCAAGGTCAACCCGGTCGCCGCGTGGAGCTTCGACGACGTGCTGGAGTACGCCGCCGAGCACAAGGCGCCGGTCAACCTCCTGGTCGGCTTCGGCTACCCCTCGATCGGCTGCGAGCCGTGCACCAAGCCGGTCGCCGCCGGCGAAGACCCCCGGTCCGGCCGCTGGGCCGGATCCTCGAAGACGGAATGCGGGCTGCACGAATGACCCTCTCCACCACCGCCCGCGAGACTCGGAGATCCGGCCAGGCTCGGACCGATTCACCCGAGATCTCCGAGTACGGCGATATCTCCGAGCCGGGCGACCGAGCCCGTGGACTGTCGACCCTCGACCTGCTCGAGGCCGAGGCGATCCACGTCATCCGCGAGGTCGTCGCCGAGTTCGAGCGGCCCGTGCTGCTGTTCTCCGGCGGCAAGGACTCCGTCGTCGTGCTGCACCTGGCCACCAAGGCGTTCGCGCCGGGCCGGGTGCCGTTCCCCGTGCTGCACGTCGACACCGGCCACAACTTCCCCGAGGTGCTGGCCTTCCGCGACGAGACCGTCGAGCGCCTCGGCATCCGCCTCGAGGTCGCCCGCGTGCAGGACTACATCGACGACGGCCGCCTGCAGGAGCGGGCGGACGGCACCCGCAACCCCCTGCAGACGGTGCCGCTCCTCGACGCCATCACCGCCGGCCGGCACGACGCCGTGTTCGGCGGAGCCCGCCGCGACGAGGACAAGGCACGCGCCAAGGAACGCATCATCTCGCTGCGCGACGAGTTCGGTCAGTGGGATCCGCGCAACCAGCGCCCGGAGCTGTGGAGCCTGTACAACGGCCGCCACACGCCCGGCCAGCACGTGCGCGCGTTCCCGATCTCGAACTGGACCGAGCTCGACGTGTGGCAGTACATCGAGCGCGAGGGCATCGCGCTGCCGCCGCTGTACTTCGCCCACGAGCGCGAGGTCTACGAGCGCGACGGCATGTGGCGCCCCGTCGGCCCGTTCTCGCCGCCGCGCGAGGACGAGAGCGTCGAGGTGCGCACCGTGCGCTACCGCACCGTCGGCGACATGAGCTGCACGGGCGCGGTGGAATCGGATGCCGCCGATCTCGCCGCGATCGTGGCCGAGGTCGCCGTCTCCACCCTCACCGAGCGTGGGGCCACCCGCGCCGACGACCGCCTCAGCGAGGCGGCCATGGAGGACCGCAAGAAGGACGGGTACTTCTGATGACCGCGACGCTCACCGCCACCCCCACGCTGTTCCGCTTCGCCACGGCAGGGTCGGTCGACGACGGCAAGTCGACGCTCGTCGGCCGCCTGCTGCACGACTCGAAGGCGATCCTCGCCGACCAGCTCGAGCAGGTCGCCCGCACGTCGGCCGACCGCGGCTTCGCGCACGGCGCGTTCGACTTCGCGCTGCTGACCGACGGCCTGCGCGCCGAACGCGAGCAGGGCATCACGATCGACGTGGCCTACCGGTACTTCTCCACCGGCGCGCGGTCGTTCATCCTCGCCGACTGCCCCGGCCACGTGCAGTACACGCGCAACATGGTCACCGGTGCGACGACGGCCGACGCCGTCGTGGTGCTGGTCGACGGCCGCAAGGGCGTGCTGGAGCAGACGCGCCGCCACCTCGCGGTGGTCGCGCTGCTGCGGGTGCCGCACGTGATCGTGGCGGTCAACAAGATCGACCTCATCGGCTTCTCGGCGGATGCCTTCGCCGACGTCGCCGCACAGGCCCAGGCCGTCGCGACCGAGCTCGGCATCGAGGGGCTGCACGTGCTGCCCGTGTCGGCGCTGGAGGGCGACAACATCGTCGAGCGCTCCGCGCGCACGCCCTGGTACGACGGCCCGGCGCTGCTGGAGCTCCTCGAAACCCTCCCGGCTGCCGATGAGCTCGAGCAGGAGCTCGAGCCGCTGCGCCTGCCGGTCCAGCTGGTGCTGCGCCCGCAGGGCGGGCTCGCGCCCGGCATCGCCCCCGACGAGGCCGAGCGCTTGCGCGATTACCGTGCCGTGGCCGGCCGCATCGCGAGCGGCGTCGTGCGCGTCGGCGACCGGGTCGAGCTCTTCCCCGCGGGGACCGCCGCGACGGTCAGCGGCATCCGCTCGGCCGGTGTCGAGGTCGCCGAGGCCACGGCGCCCCAGTCCGTGTCGCTCGAGTTCGACGCCGACATCGACGCGGCCCGCGGAGCGCTCGTCGTCGCGGCCGGCACGCTGCCGGCCGCGCAGCGCGAGGTCGACGCCGAGCTGTTCCAGCTCGACGCACGGGCGCTGACCCCCGGCATCCGCGTCCTCGTCAAGCACGGCACCGCGACCGTGCAGGCGATCGTGGCGCAGATCGAGTCCCGCTACGACCTGGACGCGCTGACCCACGAGCCGGCGCAGACCCTGCAGACCAATGACATCGGCCGTGTACGGCTGCGCCTGGCGGCCGACCTGCCGCTGGAGCCCTACCGCACCAGCCGCCACGGGGGCTCGTTCCTCGTGATCCATCCGTCCGACGGCGCGACGCTCGCCGCCGGCATCGTGCGCGACTGAACCCGTCGCGCTCAACCCCATCCATCGAGCAACACCCGACCTAAGGAGGCGACACCGTGAACAAGATCATCCGCACCACGACAGCACTCACAACCCTGGGACTCGTAGCGGCCATGATGGCCGGCTGCGCCTCCGCCGCGGCGGACGAGAAGCCCGCCGCCGACGCCACGTCCGACAGCCCCTCGGTCAGCGAGGTGCGCCTCGGCTACTTCGCCAACGTCACCCACGCCCCCGCGCTCGTCGGCCTGGAGGAGGGCCTGTTCGCCGACGCGCTCGGCGACGACGTGAAGATCACGACGCAGGTGTTCAACGCCGGTCCCGCCGCGATCGAGGCGCTCTCGGCCGGCGCCATCGACGCGACCTACATCGGGCCGAACCCGTCGATCAACACGTTCATCCAGTCCGGCGGCGAGTCGGCGCGCATCGTCGCGGGCGCGGCGATCGGCGGTGCCGCACTCGTCGTGCGCGACGGCATCGACTCGCCCGAAGACCTCAAGGGCACCACGCTCGCCTCACCGCAGCTCGGCAACACGCAGGACGTCGCGCTGCGCAAGTGGCTCGGCGACGAGGGCTACGAGACCGACACCGCCGGTGGCGGCGACGTGCACGTCACGCCCACCGAGAACGCGCAGACCCTGACCCTGTTCCAGCAGGGCCAGCTCGACGGCGCCTGGCTGCCCGAGCCGTGGGTGTCGCGCCTCATCATCGACGCCGGCGCGCACGTGCTGCAGGACGAGGCCGACCTGTGGGACGACGGCGACTTCCCGACGACCGTGCTGCTCGTGCGCAAGCAGTTCCTCGACGAGCACCCGGACGTGGTCGCCGAGCTGCTGAAGGGCCACGAAGCGGCGGTCAAGTGGATCGCCGACAACCCCGACGAGGCGCCCGGAGTCATCAACGGCGCGATCGAGAAGGAGACGGGCAAGCCGCTCGACGACGCGGTCATCGAGCGCGCGCTGGAGCACGTGACGTTCTCGGTCGACCCGGTCGCCGACACGTTCGAGACGCTCGTCCAGAACGGCGTCGACGCGGGCACGCAGAAGAAGGGCTCGATCGACGGGCTGTTCGACCTGCGCCTGCTCAACGAGCAGCTCAAGGCCGAGGGTGAAGACACCGTCTCGGCCGCAGGGCTCGGCGAGGACTGACACATGAGCACCGCTCCCGCTTCCGCCTCCGGGGCCGCCAGCGCGGCCCCGGAGGCGGGCGCGCCGGCTTCGGCCGGCAAGCCCGCGAACCTGCTCGGCCCGAGCTTCGACGGCGTCGCGCCGGTCCCGCCGGTCGCCGCGGCACCCGCCCCCGCCGTCCGCATCGACGGCGTGTCCAAGCGTTTCGGCAACGGCCCGGTCGTGCTCGACGACGTGTCGCTCGATATCGCACCGGGCGAGTTCGTGTGCCTGCTGGGCGCATCGGGATGCGGCAAGTCCACGCTCCTCAACCTCATCGCCGGACTCGACCGGCCCACGGCCGGGACCATCGAGACCCCCGCGGGCGGCTCGGCCGTCATGTTCCAGGAGTCGGCGCTCATGCCGTGGCTCACCGCGCGCCGCAACGTCGAGCTGGCGCTGCGCCTGCGCGGTGTTCCTCGCTCCGAACGCGGCGAGAAGGCGCTGTCGCTGCTGGATGCGGTGAACCTCGCGGACGCCGCCGACAAGCGCCCGCACGAGCTCTCGGGCGGCATGCGGCAGCGCGTCGCCCTGGCGCGCGCCCTCGCACAGGACCGGCCCGTGCTGCTGATGGACGAGCCGTTCGCGGCACTCGACGCCATCACGCGCGACCTCCTGCACGAGGAGCTCGAGCGCGTGTGGCGCGCCACCGGCCGCACCATCGTGTTCGTCACGCACAACGTGCGCGAGGCCGCGCGCCTCGGTCAGCGCGTCGTGCTCATGGGCAGCCGCCCCGGGCGCATCGTGCAGGAGTGGCGGATCGCCAAGACCACCGGCCGGCGCATCGAGTCGCCCGAGGTCGCCGCCCTGTCGGTCGAGATCACCGACCAGCTGCGCAAGGAGATCCGTCGCAATGCCGCGTGACACTGTGACCCTGGACCGGCCGGCCGAGGACGACAGCGACCTCCGCAGCCTCGCCTCCGGTCTCGACAAGCTCCAGACCGACGCCGACGCCGGCCCGAGCCGCTGGCGCCGCTTCGCGTCGAGCGTGCTGCCGCCCATCGCGTTCGTGATCCTGCTCATCGTGGTCTGGCAGCTGTACGTCGTCCTCGCCCACCCGCGCCCCGACATCGTCCCCGGTCCGGCCGACGTCGCGGCCGCGCTCGGCGAGGCGTGGGACTCTGGCCGCCTGCAGCAGGCGGTCGCGACGAGCCTCGAACGCGGCGTCATCGGCTTCCTCATCGCGATCGTCGTCGGCACGCCCATCGGCCTGCTGCTGGCCGAGGTGCGCCCCATCCGGCGCGCCGTGGGCCCGATCATCTCGGGCCTGCAGGTGCTGCCGTCGGTGGCCTGGGTGCCGGCCGCGATCATCTGGTTCGGCCTGTCGGACGCGACGGTGTACTTCGTGATCCTCATGGGCGCGATCCCGTCGATCGTCAACGGCCTCATCGCCGGCATCGACCAGGTGCCGCCGCAGCTGCGGCGCGTCGGCACGGTGCTCGGCGCCTCGCGCTGGCAGCTCGCGACCTCGGTGATCCTCCCCGCCGCGCTCCCCGGCTATCTCGCAGGCCTCAAGCAGGGCTGGGCGTTCTCGTGGCGGTCGCTCATGGCCGCGGAGATCATCACGGTCGGCGGCACGATCGGCTTCGGCCTCGGCACGATGCTGCAGCAGTCTCGCGAGCTGGCCGATCTCGCGGGCGTGCTCGGCACGATCCTGGTGATCCTCGCGATCGGCGTGCTCATCGAGCTGGTCTTCTTCGGCCCGCTGGAGCGACGGATGCTGAAGCGCCGCGGGCTCCTCATCACGGGAGGCGCACGATGACCGCCGCACCCACCGGCAAGGTCTGGCTCGTCGGGGCCGGCCCCGGCGACGCGGGCCTGCTCACCCTGAAGGGGCTGCGCGCGCTCGAGGCCGCCGACGTGATCGTGGCGGACCGCCTCGGCGCCCGCGCCGTGCTCGACGGTCTCGCGGCGGACGGCGTGGAGCTGACCGCCGAGGTCGTCGACGTCGGCAAGCGCCCCGGTCACCACGCCGTGCCGCAGGACGCGATCAACGCGCTCCTCGTGCAGCTCGCCCACGACGGCAAGACGGTCGTGCGGCTCAAGGGCGGCGACCCCTACGTCTTCGGCCGCGGCGGCGAGGAGCTGTTCGCGTGCCAGGACGCGGGCGTCGTGGTCGAGGTGGTGCCCGGCATCACCAGTGCCGTCTCGGTGCCCGCGGTCGCCGGCATCCCGCTCACCCATCGCGGCGTCGCGACGGCGTTCACCGTCGCGACCGCGCACGACCAGATCGAGTCGCTCGGCGGCGGCCGCGACCACACCGTCGTGCTGCTCATGGGCGTCGGCACGCTGGCGAACTCGGCGATCACGCTGGCCCGCGGCGAGCGCGGCGGCGACTGCCCCGTCGCGATCGTCGAGGACGGCTACGGCTCCGGCCAGCGCGTCACGGTCGGCACCCTCTCGACCATCGCGCACCAGGCCGCCGCGCGCGGCGTGCGCTCCCCCGCCGTCGTGGTCGTGGGCGATGTCGTGCGGCTGAGCCCGTACGCGCCCGCCGACCTGAAGACCCTCGAACTCGACACGTACGACCCGCTCGCGCGCACCGCGGGCAGCATCCGAAAGGCCCCCGCACAGTGACCTCGTCGAACCTCCAGAACCTCCGCGTCGCGATCGTCGGCGCCGGTCCCGCCGGCATCTACGCCGGGAACATCCTCACGAACGCCCTTCGACAAGCTCAGGGACCGGATGCTGAGCCTGTCGAAGCACGCATCGACCTGTTCGAGTCGCTCCCCGCGCCGTACGGCCTGATCCGCTACGGCGTCGCGCCCGACCACCCCCGCATCAAGGGCATCGTGAACTCGCTCCACGAGATGCTGGATGCCGGCACCACGAGGTTCATCGGCAACGTCGAGGTCGGCCGCGACATCTCGATCGCCGAACTGCAGGAGCGCTACGACGCCGTGATCCTCGCGACCGGCGCCATCCGCGACGCGGCGCTCGACATCCCCGGCATCGACCTGCCCCGCTCGTTCGGCGCGGCGGACTTCGTGGCCTGGTACGACGGCCACCCCGACGTCCCCACCGAGTGGCCGCTCGACCAGCGCGAGGTCGCGGTCATCGGCAACGGCAACGTGGCGCTCGACGTCGCCCGCGTGCTCGCGAAGCACGCCGTCGATCTGCGCCCCACCGAGATCGCCGACAACGTGCTCGCCGGCCTGGAGTCCTCGGCGGTCACCGACGTGCACGTGTTCGGACGCCGCGGTCCCGGCGACATCAAGTTCACGCCGATCGAGCTGCGCGAGCTCGGTGAGGTGCCCGACGTCGACATCGTCGTGCACGACGAGGACTTCGCCGACGCCGACCCCGCGAACGCCGCGAACAACCAGCTCAAGGTGATGCTCCGCATCCTGAACAGCTGGCGCACGCGCGAGTCCACGGGAGCGAGCCGCCGCCTGCACCTGCACTTCTACCACTCGCCCGTCGAGGTCGTGGGCTCGCCCGAGACCGGCGTGAGCGGCATCCGGTTCGAGCGCAACGAGCCCGTGGGCGACGGCAGAGTGCAGGGCACCGGCCAGTTCCGCGAGTTCGCCGTGCAGCAGGTGTACCGCGCGGTCGGCTACTACGGCACGCCTGTCATCGACGCGCCGTTCGACGTGCGCGCGGGTGTCGTCTCGAACGTCGAAGGACGGGTGAGGGATGCCGCCACCACGGGCGACGAGGACGCACCGGTGGTCGCCGGCCTGTACGCCACGGGCTGGATCAAGCGCGGGCCGGTGGGCCTGATCGGTCACACCAAGTCGGACGCGATGGAGACGATCGCGCACCTCGTCGCGGATGCTGAAGGCGGGCGCCTGACCGCCCCCACGGTGGACGGCGACGTGCTCGACCTGCTCGACGAGCGCGAGGTGGCCTTCACGACGTGGGACGGCTGGCTCGCCCTCGACGCGCACGAGCGCGAGCTCGGCGCGACCCACGAGCACACCCGCGAGCGCGTCAAGGTCGTGCCCCGCGACGAGCAGGTGCAGATCTCCCGCGGAGCCCTCGTCCCGTGACCTACGTCATCGCGCTCCCGTGCGTGGACGTCAAGGACCGCGCCTGCATCGACGAGTGTCCGGTGGACTGCATCTACGAGGGTGACCGCTCGCTGTACATCCACCCCGACGAGTGCGTGGACTGCGGCGCCTGCGAACCGGTGTGCCCGGTCGAGGCGATCTACTACGAGGACGACCTGCCCGACGAGTGGCAGGACTACTACAAGGCCAACGTCGAGTTCTTCGACGACATCGGCTCACCCGGCGGCGCCGCGAAGTCGGGTGTCTTCGCGAAGGATCACCCGATCATCGCCGCGCTCCCACCGCAAGGAGAGGGCCATGACTGACGCCCCCACGACCGAGGTCGACGTCGTCATCGTGGGCGGCGGGCCCGCAGGCCTCTCGGCCGCGCTGAACCTCGGGCGCGCCCGCGCCTCGGTGGTGCTCGTCGACGCCGGCCGGCCCCGCAACGCGGCGACGCTGCGGTCGCACGGGTTCCTCACGCGCGACGGCGTGCCGCCGCTGGAGCTGCGCAAGCTCGCCCGCGCGGAGCTCGCCGCATACCCGAACGTCCGCGTCCTCGACCGCACGGTCGTGACGGCGCTGCAGCAGCGGGACGACGGGGAGGGCCGCCGCTTCCTCGCGGCGCTCAACGGCCGGGGCGCCGGCATCCCTCCCGCCGTCTCCGCACGGTCGGTGCTCGTCGCCACGGGACTCCGTGAGACGCTGCCCGACATCCCGAGCCTGCGTGCGTTCTACGGCATGACGGTGTTCAGCTGCGCCGCGTGCGACGCGTGGGAGCTGCAGGACCGCCCGCTGGCCCTCATCGGCGAGACCCCCGACCTCGCGTCGCGGGCGCGCCTGATCGCCCGCTGGACCGACCGCCTCACCGTGTTCACGAACGGGTCGGACGCCGTCGACACCGTCGAGGAGGCGGAGCTCGCGGCATCCGGGATCGTCGTCGAGCGACGCCGCATCGACGATCTCGAGGGCGACCGCGGCATCGTGTCGGCGGTGCGCCTCGCCGACGGCACCCGCATCGGCATCGAGGGCGGCTTCGTACGCCCGCAGTGGCATCCCGCTCTCGACTTCCTGGGCAGCATCGACCTCGAACGCGACGCGTTCGGCAATCTCGTCACCGATCGTTCCGGCCGCACGTCCGTCGAGGGGCTGTACTCGGCAGGGGATGCCGCCTCCCCCGGCCCGCAGCAGCTCATCGTCGCGGCCGGTCAGGGCGCGCGCGCCGCCGCGGTGCTCGTGCACGACCTGATCGGCGTGCGCACCGCGCACTGATCGCGGGCGCGTCAGGCGCTGCCGGAGTGGTCCTGCTCCCACGCCTCGCGGCCGGGCGTGAGCATGTCGCGCACCTGCGCCTCGTGGGTGCTCGCGGGCGTCACGGTGTCGGGCCAATCGGCGAGCTGCCCCTCGGCCCAGTCGGTCCATCTCAGGATGTGGTCGTAGTGGCCGATCATGAACGTGTTCGCGAGCGCGAACAGGTGTCGCCGCTCGGGGAACGTGCCGCCGGTGGCGCTGATGTAGGCGGCGTAGCGCGCGAACATCTCGCGGTTGGCGAGCGCGCTCTCGCGGGTGTGCTGCAGCGTCGCGCGCAGGTCGTCGAGCGATCCCTGGTCGGCCAGCAGCACGCGCACCATGCCCTCGAACTCGATGCTCGGCGGCCGCGGCGGTGTGCTCAGCCACGCGGCGAGCGCCTCGCGCCCTGCGGGGGTGATCGAGTAGATCGTGCGGATGCGCTTGCCGGTGTGCTCCTGCCGCGTGCCCACGTACTCCAGCTCGGCGAGGCGGTTCAGCACCGCGTACCGGCCGCGATCCGCCGACGGCCACAGTTCGGCCACACCGCGCCCGAGCTGTTCGGCGAGCTGGTACGCCGACCAGTCCTGGCCCGCGAGCAGGCCGAGGGTGAGGTATCCCGTCGTCGAGAGATCGCGGTCGGGCAAAGCGTGTCCTCATTCCGTGGGCCGGAAAAGAAACAGTAGCGCGGCGGCGCCGCTTCGACCATATACTGCAGATTGCAGTAACCATCGGCGTGAGCGGCTGTGGGGGCCCGCGATCGTCGGAGCGGCGGGCGCGTCTGGGGGCCGCCCGCCGCACATGGCCCTCGTCAGCGGCGCGTCTGCTCCGACCCCGACAACCGCTGCGCCAGGTAGATCGGCACGATCGACACGATCACCAGCACCACGGCGATCACCGAGACGACCGGCGCCTGGTTCGGCCGGAACATGTTGTTCAGGATGAAGATCGGCAGCGTCGTGACGCCCGACCCGGCGGTGAACGTCGTCACGATGATCTCGTCGAAGCTGAGGGCGAAGGCGAGCAGCGCCCCGGCGAGCAGCGCCGAGCGCAGCTGCGGGAACGTCACGAGCCGGAACGTGGTCCAGATCCCGGCGCCCAGATCGGCGGATGCCTCCTCGAGGTTCGTGCCGGTGCGCCGCAGCCGGGCGATGACGTTGTTGAACACCGTCACGATGCAGAACGTCGCGTGCGCGATGACGACCGTCCAGATCGACAGGGGCACGCCCATGATGGTGCGGAAGAAGTTGTTCAGCGCGATGCCGGTGATGATGCCCGGCAGGGCGATCGGCAGGATGATCAGCAGCGAGATGGCGTCGCGGCCGAAGAACTCGAACCGCTGCAGTGCCAGCGAGATCAGCGTCCCGAGCACGAGCGACACGATCGTGGCGACCAGCGCGATCGCGACACTCGTGCCCACGGCCTCCAGCGCGCCCGCGCTCTGGAACGCCTTGCCCCACCACTCCAGCGTGAATCCCGGTGGCGGCCACGTGAGCGAGGTCGAGGTCGAGAACGAGTTGACCAGCACGACGAACAGCGGCAGGTAGACGGCGAGCAGGATGAGGGCGGTGACGATGCCGAGCACCGTGCGGGCCGTGCGCGAGAGTCGCATCTCCGGGTCCTAGAGGTTGTTCAGGGCGCCGGTGCGACGCACGAGGGCGAGGTAGCCGAAGATGATGACGATCGGGATCAGGGCGATCGCCGCCGCGAGCGGCAGGTTGTTGGCCGCTCCGACGTTCGTGTAGACGAGGTTGCCGAGCATCTGGTTCGCGCCGCCCACGATGTTCACCGTGATGTAGTCGCCGAGCGACAGCGAGAAGCTGAAGATGGTGCCCGCGATGATCGCCGGGAAGGCCAGGGGGAGGACGACGCTCGCGAGGGTGCGCCACGTCCGCCCGCCGAGATCCGCGGATGCCTCCAGCAGGGAGTCCGGCACACGTTCCAGTCCTGCGTAGATGGGCAGGATCACGTACGGCAGCCACAGGTACGACAGCGTGATGACGGTCGCCGTGAGCCCGTACCCGGGGGTGTGGAGGCCGAACGGGGCGAGGAGCCACTCCAGGATGCCCTCCTGCGAGAGCACCGACCGCCAGGCGTAGGCCTTCACCAGGTAGCTCGCCCACAGCGGCATGAGGATGGCGATCACGAGGAACCGCTGCGTGCGCGGCGACGCGACCTTGGCCATGTAGAACGCGATCGGCAGCGCCAGCACGACATCGATGAGGGTCACCAGCAGCGCCACGCCCACGGTGCGGAGCGTGACCGTCTGATACAGCGCCCCCGTGAGGACCGTCACGATGTTGTCGAGGGTCCAGTCGGTGACGATCTCGCCGGTGAAGCTGTCGACGGTCCAGAACGCCGTGACCAGCAGCAGCACGAGCGCGACGATGTACACCACGCCGAGCCAGAACAGCGGCGCCGTCAGCAGGAACGCCAGGCGGAACCGCGGGTGCGCGCTGAGCCACGCGGAGGCTCGGCGGGCGGGCGTCTGGCGCGGCGCCGCCACCGAGCGTGCGGGCGGCGGGGCGGACAGGGTGTCGGTCATCGGTTCTCCGGTCGTGTCGGGGTGCGGAGCAGGGGCGGCGTCAGAGGCGCCGCCCCCGCTCCGGTGCATGCCGGGCGTCAGCCCTTGATCTCGGCCCAGGCCTCGGTCCACTTGGCGTAGTCGACGCACTCGACGTCGGTGCGGCCGTCGACGCACTTCGCGATGGGCGTCGTCCAGTACCAGATCTGCGACGCGTAATCGGCGTCGCCGGCGTGGTAGGCCTCGCAGTCGTCGCGGTAGTCGCAGGCCTCCTGGCTCGACGGCGCCTCACCGAAGTACGCGGTCGCCTGAGCGTTGACCTCGGGGCTGGCGATCCAGTCCAGCCACGCGTAGGCGCAGTTCGGGTTCTTCGCCTCGGAGGCGATCATCCAGGTGTCCGACCAGCCGGTCGCACCCTCTTCCGGGAGGATCGCCGCCGTCGGGGCGCTCTCGGCCTCGAGCGAGTTCTGGATGACCTGCCACGTGGTGCCGGCCACGGAGTCGCCGGTCTCGAAGGCCTGGATCTCCTTGAGGTAGTCCGACCAGTACTCGCCGACGTGCTGGCGCTGCTCCTTGAGCAGGTCGACGGCCGCCTGGAACTGGTCTTGATCGAGGGCGTACGGGTTCTCGATGCCCAGATCGGGCTGGTGCGCC
Source organism: Microbacterium sp. NPDC058389 (assembly GCF_042722305.1). Taxonomy (NCBI): domain Bacteria; kingdom Bacillati; phylum Actinomycetota; class Actinomycetes; order Micrococcales; family Microbacteriaceae; genus Microbacterium; species Microbacterium sp. NPDC058389. Next base: position 63,129 of record NZ_JBHXJQ010000003.1, on the reverse strand, counting down.
ATGAGGTACACCGCGGCGTCGGCGATGTAGATCGGCGAGTCGTACGCCGTGATCTTGCCCGAGTACGCGCTCGCGCCGTCGAACACGACGTCCCACGACGTCGGCGCGGGGGTCACGACATCCGTGTTGTACAGCAGCAGGTTGGCGCCGTAGCCGTGCGGAACGCCGTACGACTGGCCGTCGACCGAGTTCCAGTCCTTCTCCTTGAGGAAGTCGTAGACCCCCTCGTAGCTCGGGATGAGGTCGGTGTTCACCGGCGCCACGTCGCCCGCGGCGATGAGGCGCAGGGTGGCGTCGCCCGACGCGGCCACGACGTCGTAGTCGCCGGTCTTCATGAGGTTGACCGCCTCGTCCGAGGTGCCGTACGACTTCGACGTCACTTGACAGCCGGTCTTGTCCTCGAAGCCCGACACCCAGTCGACGGCAGGGTCGTTGCTGCCGTCCTCGACGTATCCCGGCCAGGCCAGGATCGACACCTGACCCTCGTAGTCCCCGAGCTCGGTCGCCTCGGCAGACGGCTGCGCGCCGCTCCCGCCGGACGTGCCGCATCCGGCAAGGACCGCGATCGATCCTGCCGCCAGTGCGGTCGCGGCGAGCCGCGCTCCGCGTGACATGCGCATCATGTGCCACCTCTCTGTGAAGCTCCCTCGACGGGATGCTGTCGTGCTGTGTGCTCCGGGGCAGGACGCCCAGGTCTGTGAGCGCCTCAGGCGCCGGGAGGGATGAGGGAGACGACGTCCTCGTCGTGCCACGTGACGTGGACGCGATCGCCGCGGTCGTCGTCGGAGCGCCGGGTGCGGTCGTTTCGCTCCAGGACGGTCACCCGCATACCCGCGTCGAGGTCGATGACCCGGCGGATGCCGCTGCCGACGTAGATCGACTCCACCACGGTCCCCTCGGCCGAGTGCTCGCCGGGGGCCGTCGCGGCGGCGGCGGAGAGCGTGAGCTTCTCGGGGCGGATCGAGTGCTGTCCGGAGCGTCCGATCAGCTCCGCCGACCGCTCCTCGTCGAAGAGGTTGGAGGTGCCGACGAAGTCCGCGACGAACCTCGAGGCGGGGCGCTCGTAGAGGTCCTGCGGCGTGCCCAGCTGCTCGATGCGGCCGTCGTGGAACACCGCGATGCGGTCCGACAGCGTGAGCGCCTCCTCCTGGTCGTGCGTCACGAAGATGAACGTGATCCCGAGGTCTCGCTGGATCTGCTTGAGCTCGACCTGCATCTGCTCGCGCAGTTTGAGGTCGAGGGCTCCGAGCGGCTCGTCCAGCAGGAGGACCTTGGGCTCGACGACGGTGGCGCGTGCGAGCGCGACGCGCTGGCGCTGACCGCCCGACAGCTGCGACGGCTTGCGCCCGGCCAGCTGGTCGAGGCGGACCGCGGCGAGCGCCTTCATCGCGAGATCGCGGCGACGGGCCCGCTTCACCCCGCGCACGCGCAGCCCGTAGGCGACGTTGTCGAGCACGGTCATATGGGGGAACAGCGCGTAGTCCTGGAAGACGGTGTTCACGTCGCGGTCGAACGGCGCCTTCTTGCTGACGTCCTGGCCGAACAGCTCGATGGTGCCGCCGGTGGGCTGCTCGAAGCCGGCGATGAGCCGCAGCACGGTGGTCTTGCCCGATCCCGACGGTCCGAGCATCGAGAAGAACTCGCCGGCGGCGATCTCCAGGTCCACGTGGTCGACCGCGGTGACGGCTCCGAACTCCTTCGTGAGTCCGGTCAGCCGGATGGCGGGCTGCTGCTCGGTCATGGACGTCTCCTTCGATGTCGATGGAAGTAAATCATATGGATCCATATGTCAAAAGAGGGACGGGCGTGTTACCGTCGTGTCACGGTCCGCGAGGAAGGACTCCTCCGCCGCCAGAACCGGGGGTTCCATGCCGCACGCGACGGGACGGGTCGACGCCGCGCGCGCCGTCGTCTTCGCACCGCTGGACGGCACCGGCCGCGCCGAGCTCGTGGAGCAGCGCCTCACGAACGCCATCGTCACCGGGGTGCTCCACGACGGCGAGCGTCTGCCCAGCGAGGCCGACCTCTCGCGCAGCCTCGGGGTGGCGGTCGTCACCGCGCGCGAGGCGCTCGAGGTGCTGCGCGACAAGGGTTTCGTCAAGACCCGCCGCGGCCGCGACGGAGGCAGCTTCGTCACGTTCGACCGCGAGTCGGCGACGCGGCTGCTCGAACGCCGACTGCGCGAGCACAGCCGCATCGAACTGCGCGACGTCGCGCTGCTCGCGTCGGCGATCGCGGGCACCGCGGCCGAGACGGCCGCCGTCCGGGCCAGCGACGACGACATCGAGACGCTGGTGCGCATCGCCGGCGCCGCCGACCTGCACTCGGCGGGCGGGGCGCGCCGGGCGGTCAGCCGCTTCCACCTCGAGGTCGCCGCGATCAGCCAGTCGCCACGACTGGTCCATGAGGAGATGCGGCTGCAGGGCGAGGCGGGCTCGCTCCTCTGGATGTGCCTGCGCGAGCAGGAGTACCGTGACCGCAGTGCCGAAGTGCGCACGCACGTCATCGCGGCCATCCGTGACGTCGATCCCGACGCGGCGCGCACCACGACCATCGCACACATCAACAGCGCCTTCGAATGGCTCATCGACGAGCGAGCGCGCATCGACGCGCGCGGCGACGGCGCGGCATCCGACCCGAAGGACATGCCATGACCACCATCGCGACCCGGTCTCCTGCCGACGTGGCGATCCGCGTCGCCGAGACGATCGACGGCATCTTCGCCATGATCGACGGCTGGCGCGACCTCCTCGAGCAGCGGCTCGCCGCCGCCGACGCGCTGACCGCCGAGACCGTCGACGGGATCGTCGAGACCTTCGCGGTGCCGGCGGTCTCGGGCGAGACGCTGCTCACCGGAGCGGGCTTCGTCGCCGCGCCCGGCGCGCTCCAGGACGCCGAGTGGCACCTGGCATGGTGGCTGGGCACATCGGCGTCGCCGCACGTCGCACGCCGCCTGGCGACGATCGACGACCCGTCGCACGAGCAGTTCCGGGACTACACGGCCCTGGAGTGGTGGCGGGTCCCGGCGACGACGGGAGCGCGCCACCTGACTGGGCCGTACGTCGACTACGTGTGCACCGACGACTACACCGTGACCATCACGACGCCTGTCGTCCGCGAGGGGCGCATGGTGGGCGTGGTCGGCGCGGACGCGCTCGTGGACCGCTTGGAGCGCGTGCTGCTGCCGGTGCTGCGCACGGGCGCGACGCCTGCGACCCTTGTCAACGCGTCCTGCCGGGTCGTGACCTCGACGGACTCCCGCCGGGAACCGGGATCGATGCTGCGCGACGATGGGATCACCCTGGCAGTCAAGGCCCTGTCGCCGACGCCGGTCACGCTGCCGGGCGGCGCATCGGTCCTCGCGTGCGGCGACACGTCGCTCGCCCTCGTCGTCGGACGCTGAAGCCGTTCGGTTGCGGCAGGATGGGTCCGATGCCATCGCCGACCGACCCGTCGTACGACGAGCTGCGCGCGCTGCGCGCCCGCGCCTACGGGCCCGATGCCGACATCCAGGACGACCCGGGTGCGCTGGCCCGCCTCCAGGAGCTCGAGGCCCGCAACGCGGTCACCGTCGCCGTCATGGGAGAGCCGGAGCAGGATGCCGTCGCCTCGGCGTCCGCGGTGGCATGGCCCCTCCCCGTGCCCGACGACGGCCCAGCGCCGGCGCCTGGGCCCGCGACGGCCGCGACGGCCGCGACCACGGTCGGCGCCGCCGCGGGCGCGTTCGCGAGCAGTCACGGCGGGACCGCGCCGGAGGACGCGGATCCGGAGGACGACGGCATCCCGGATCCGGCCGGCGGACCCCGCCGATCCTGGTGGCGACGGCACATCCCGCTCCTGTGGGCAGCCTCGGTGGTCGCGGCGCTCGTGCTCGGTGCGGGACTGACGCTCTGGACGCAGAGCCTCGACGCCGGGCACATCGCGGTGCTGCACGAAGACGCCGACGCGGACTGGCCGACCGAGGTGTGGGGCGGCCCCACCACGGGGTCGCTGGCGTTCGAATCGTTCCACGGGCTGTTCGTGCTCTCGCAGCCGCAACCGGGGCGGACCGAGGCGCAGCCCGAGACGCCGTGCATCATCGTCTACAGCGAGATGAACGGCAACATCACCTACGCGAGCGGCACCTGCGGCGCGGGACCCTTCCCCGCCACCGCGACGTTCATCGTCGACAGGTCTGCGCCGGCGGGCCTGCGCGACGCCTTCGCCGAGGGCACGGCGCTGCAGTTCGTCCTCGACGACACCGAGGTGCACGTCTACGCGAAGGCGCCGGGCGTCGTGCAGCGGACGCCCTGAACCACCGCTCCGACGTGAGGCAGGATGGTGTCGATGTCAACGCCGACCGACCCCTCCCGCGACGACGAGCTGCGCGCCCTGCGGGCCCGTGCCTACGGACCCGACGCCGACATCCACGCCGACCCCGCCGCTCTCGCCCGTCTGCAGGAGCTCGAGGCGCAGCGCCGGACGGCCACCGCACCCGTCCTCGACGAGCCGTCCCCGCTCGCCCTGTTCGAGGAGACGGGGACGGATGCCGTCCCCGTGACCACCCGGCCGGTCGACGATCGCGCACCCGATGAACTCACCCCGGCCGCCCGTGCGCGGGCCGCCGACACGTCGGACGCGCCGTCCGCCCCGGAGGACGACATCCCCTCCCCCGAGCCGGAACCCGCGCAACCGGAACCTGCGCGGCCGTGGTGGCGTCGGCGGCGCGCGGTGTGGGTGGGATCGCTCGTCATCGCGCTGCTGCTGGGCGTCGGCCTGACGCTGTCGGTGCAGGCGATCACCTCGGGCAAGGTCACCACGCTCGCCGTGGACCGGGACGGCGAGTGGCCGACGCAGATGTTCGGCGAGCGGCCTCCGGGTGCGCTGCGGTTCGAGGACTTCCACGGACTGTCGGTCTTCGGACTCGGCCAGGGCTTCGGCGGCGGCGTGGACCAGGTGTGCATCTCGGTGCAGTCCGCGTCGGACGGCTCCGGCAGCCTCGGCGCGTGGGGATGCGGGAACGTCGAATTCCCCGCCGCCGCCTCGCTGACCGTGATCGAGACCGCGCCGCGCGAACTGCGCGACGCGTTCCCCGTCGGCACCTCGCTGCAGTTCGTGCTCGACGGCGACCAGGTGCACGTGTACGCGAAGAGCCCCGGCATCCGCGCCTCCACGCCGGCGTCCGTCCCCGGCTCGTCCGCCGTCGGCGGCTGAGACGCGGAGCGCCACCTCGACCCTCGTGGGGTCGAGGCGGCGCCCGCTCGTCATCGGCGCCCGGTCATCGCGCCGACGGCGACCCCGTGGGTTCAGGCGCCGACGGCGTCGGGGTGACCGACTGCGACGGCGTCGGGGTCGGCCCGGTCGGCGTCGGCGTCGCACGCGGTGCCGGGTCGGGCGCCACGCCGCCCGACTTCGCCCCGGTCGTGACGAACACGCTGGGCGGCGACGCCGTGCGACCGCCGCCGGCCGACTGCGCGATAACGAGCCACGCGTACGCCGTGCCCCGCTTGAGCCCCGGCCACGTCACCGACGCCACCTCGCCCGAGGCGACCGTCGACGTGCCGACCACCGCGACCGGGTCGTACAGCGCCAGCGAGTCCGTGCGGAAGCCCGTGGTGCGCGAGGAGAGGTCGACCGGCAGCACCATGTTGTCGGAGGACGGGTCGTAGCGCAGCGCCGGATCGTGCTCGTCGGACCCGAAGTCGTCGAGGAACGGCGAGTACGTGTCGACGATCATCTCGCCGCGGTCCACGTCGAACTGCAGCAGCCGCAGGTAGCTCGCGCCGAACCGCAGCTGATCGCCCGGCGCGTAGCCGCCGATGTCGGTGAGGCCGAGATCGGCCGCCGACACCGTGTAGTTCTGGTAGTCCGCGAGCAGCTCGACCACACCGTGACCGACCTGACCCACCTGCGGCTTCACGTTCGTGCCGACGCCGTGCACGTGCCCGGCGAGGATGAGGAACACGTTGGGGTTCTTCTCGACGACCGTCTTGAACAGCATCGAGCCGTCGGGCGCCGCGTACGGCGCATCACGACCGTCGCGCTGCGTGCTCGCGGCGAGGTAGTCGTGCGACAGCAGGATGCCGTTGCGCTCGGGGTACCGCTGGAAGATCGAGTTCGCCCACGCGGCCTCCTCCCAGGTCACGCCGTACGAGAGGCCGACCGAGACGAAGTCGAGCCCGCCCGCCGAGAACAGCGTGTAGTTGTTCTGGTTGTCGCCCTCGCGCCACGGACCGCCGTACTCCGCGTTCTCCCACGTGTCGTCGAGCGCCGCGTACCGGTCCGGGCCGAAGTACTGGTTGTACATCGCCCCCGGGCCGTCCTCGGTGCCCGACCTGTTGTCGTGGTTGCCCGCGATGACCTGGTTGGGCACGCCGGCGGCATCCAGGATCTCCTGCTGGCGCGACGACACCTCGAACTCACCGGTCACCTCGCGCATCATCGCCTCGTCGGCGGGTGTGCGGATGTTGTTCTCGATGATGTCGCCGGTGTGCGCGACGTACTCGATCCTGCGGTCGTCGGCGTTGGACGCGATCCAGCGCGTGATGTCGCCGTACGCCTTCTCCCAGATGGCGCGCTCCGCCTCGGTCTCCTGCTCCGTGGCTCCCTCCGACAGGTACTGCGTGTCGGTGAAGTGGGCGATCGAGAAGTCGTACGAGGCCGGGTCGGCGAAGCCCTCGGCGCCCGCGTCGATCTCGTCGGCGAAGGGGTCCTCGCCGGTGATCATCACGTGCACCTGCTGACGGTCGATGTACCGCGCATCCACGATGGCGGACAGCTGCGTGTCGCCCTCGAGCGCACCGCGCGAGCTGGCCAGCACGTCCCAGGCCGAGGTCTGGAGGTTCCAGGCCCGCAGCGACACGACGCGGGTCGGGTCGATGACGCCCTCCCAGCGCAGCACCGGGTCGGCTACGCGGCCCTTGATCTGCACGTCGAAGCGCTGGAACGACACGTCGCCGCTCGCCGGCGAGTCGAGCGTCAGCCCGTCGCCGGGCGCGAGCGCCTTCGTGCCGCCCACGTTGCTCTCGCCGGCGACCGTCAGCGTCGTCGGGACCTCCGGAGCCGACCCCTGCCAGCCCTGGTTGGGCGTGAGGATCTCGGCCTGCTGGAAGGTCGCGGTCACGTCGCCGCCGTCGGGCTCCGACACCTTCGCCTTGAGCGTGACCGTACCCGAGACACCCGTCGCGCCGCCGGCCGGGGCCAGCTCGGTCGGAGCGTCGGGGATGCCCGCAGAGGTGAAGACGATCTCGCGCGTCGCCGCGTTGCCGAGCGAGTCCGCGGCACTCACCGCGATGGTGTGCGGCCCCGCCCCGAGGCCGGGGCCGACGGCCGCGCCGAGCGAGATCGGCTGCCCGTCGAGCGTCAGCTCGGGGGTTCCGACCAGGCCCGTCGCGTCTTCGAGCTCGACGTCCAGGGCCACCGCCTGGGTGATCGTCGCGCCCGCTGCCGGCAGGCTCGACGCCACGGCGGGCGCCGAGTTGTCGGTGAAGAGGGTGCGCGTCGCGACCTCGCCGGTGGTGGATGCCGCCGCCACCGCGTGCGGTCCGTCTGCGAGCGCGGTGGTGTCGACGTCTGCGCGCAGCCCCTGGGCCGTGGCATCCGTCACGAGGAAGTGCAGGTCGACCTCGCGGAACAGGTTGATGTTCGACCCGCAGGTGCCGTCGCCGAGCGCGTACGACGCCTTCGCGCGCTGCGGGGTCGCGGTGCCCGACGCCGGGGTCAGCGCGACGTCGGAGATCGTGAAGTCATCGCGGTTGCAGCCGGTGGCCGTGGTGCCCGTGACGAACTCGACCGTGTTCCAGCCGGGCAGCAGCCACTCGTTGGGGATGATCACGTCCGCGCGCTCGTTCACGAAGTCGCCGCCGAGCGTGTACCGCACGCCGTTGACGAACAGCAGGTTGGCGAAGGTCGCGTCGATCGAGTTCGCGCCCACGGTGAAGCTCAGGGTCGCCTCACCCGAACCGAGCGTCGGCAGCACGGCGACGGCAGGCGCCTCGACCGTCCAGTGGGTCTCGGCGGTGCGCAGCGCCGTCGTCGACGACCCGCAGTTGCCGTCGCCCATGACATAGCTCCCGGCGATCGCGACACCCGTCGCGGTGCCGCTGCTGACCGCCAGGCCGAGATTCGACAGCGTGAAGTCGTCGAGGTTCGCCCCGCACGTGGAGCTGATGTCGCCGGCGACGATCTCGATGACGTTGTCGCCGGGCACGAGGTAGCGGTTGGGCACCGGGACGTCGACACGCTGGTTCACCCAGTCGCCGAGGATGTCGACCTTGTGGCCGTTCACGAGCAGGTGGTTCTGATACCGGTGCTCGATCGAGTTCGACCCGACGTCGAAGCTGAACGTCGACGAGCCCGCGCCGAGGCTCTGCGCGGCCGCCGGCTCGGCGCCGTCGACGGTGAGGGATGCCACACCGCCGGCGCCGGCGGCGGACCGCGCCGCCGAGACGGTCTGCGTGCCCTGCGCGAGAGTGCCGTCCTCCGGCGCCACCGCCGGGGCGCCGACCGGGGCGTTGTTGACCGTCACGGCGTGCGCGACGCGGCCGCCTGCGGCGGTCGTCGCGACGATCTCGTGCCGGCCGTTGGCGAGCGTCGTGGTGTCGACCTCGGCCGACAGTCCCGGCGAGGCGAGCGGGTCGCCGAGCACGAAGAACGAGAGCTCGGCGTGGACGATGTCGCCGGTCTGGGTGCCGCAGTCACCGTCGCCGAACGACAGGGTGAACGGGTTCTCCTCGCCGTCGGCGACCTCGCCGAGCAGCTCGAGCCCGACGTCGGTGACCGCGAAGTCGTCGTAGTTCACACCGCAGGCGGCGTCGGCCGTGCCCGCGAAGAACTCGACGGTGTTCTCGCCGGTGACGAGCCAGTCGTTCGGTACCGGGATGTCGACGCGTTCAGACACCCATGTGCGGTCCTGATCGATGCGGTGGCCGTTGACGACGAGGTAGTTGTGGAAGCTGAGCGCCGCAGAGTTGCTGCCGACCTCGAAGCTCAGGTGGGCGACGCCCGGCGTCGGCGTCGCACCGATCGGCACGCCGTCGATCGTGAGGCCCGACACGGCGTCACCGGCCGTCGTGGCGTCGGAGGCGACCGTGACGGCGCCCTGCAGATAGACGCCGTCTGCCGGCGTGAGCGTGGGGGCCGCCGGAGGCGCGGGTTGCGGCCGGTCGGGGGGCGCCGCGGAGGCCGCGGGCGCGGTCACGGTCGTGAGCACGAGCGCGCCGGCGACGGTCGCCGCGACGGCGAGCGCCGTGCCCCTTCCTCTGGAGTGTCCGGTTCTCTGGTCGCGGGGGCGTTGACCGATCGGCCGCATGGGGATGGCGTCCTTCCTCGTCTTCGACAGGAGGGCGCACGGATCATGGGGAGAGCACGCCCGCAGCCGACTGTGGACGGGCTATGTGAACGCTGTGCGAGCACGAGGCGACGTTCGGACGTCAGCGGGGGAACCGCTCTCCGCGCGGGCGCGGCGAGCGTGTCAGCGGCGGGCCGGACGGCCCGGGGATTCAGGCGCCGCGGCTGCCGGCATCCAGGACTCCCACGTCGGTGCGGTGGAAGTTCTGGAACGATCGGGATGCCGTAGGGCCGCGCTGACCCTGATACCGGTTGCCGTAGGGGCCGGAGCCGTAGGGGTTCTCGGCCGGAGACGAGAGACGGAAGTAGCAGACCTGGCCGATCTTCATGCCCGGCCACAGCTTGATCGGCAGCGTCGCGACGTTCGACAGCTCGAGCGTGACGTGACCGGTGAATCCGGGGTCGATGAAGCCCGCGGTGGAGTGGGTGAGCAGGCCCAGGCGACCGAGGGAGGACTTGCCCTCCAGACGGGCGGCGACGTCGTCGGGAAGCGTGATCTGCTCGAAGGTCGAGCCGAGCGCGAACTCGCCCGGGTGCAGGATGAACGGCTCGTCCGGATCGACCTCGATGAGGCGCGTCAGCTCGGGCTGGTCCTCGGCAGGATCGATGAACGGGTACTTGTGGTTGTCGAACAGCCGGAAGTAGCGGTCGAGCCGCACGTCGACACTCGACGGCTGCACCATCGCGGGATCCCACGGGTCGAGCCCGATGCGCCCCGCCTCGATCTCGAGCCGGATGTCGCGGTCACTGAGCAGCACGGTGCCAGCCTATCGGGAGGGGCGGGCGCGGAGCCCGCCCTCCCGATCGGCGCCTACCTGGCGACCTTCACGGTCACCGGCTTGACGGCCGTCTCGCCCTGCGAGTTCACGAGCACGCCCGTGTACGCGTACGTCCCGGCCGGCAGGTCACGGAACTTCACCAGCGCGGACTGCGCCTTGGGCGTGTTCATCGTGAGCGGCACCGTCTTCACGAGAGTGCCGTTCTGGTACAGCCGGAACTCGGACGCGTTCTCGCCACGACGCAGATCCATGCGGATCTCGAAGTCGCCCGCGTGCTTGCCGCGGTCCTTCGCGTTGAGCGCGGTGAGCACGCCCGCGGCGGGGGCCGCGGTGGCGCCGTCGTCGACCGCGAAGGTCGCCGTGAACGCCCGGTCCGCCGTCACCGCGACCTCGAGCCGCGGGTCCGTGCCGACGACTTCGCCGTTCTCGACCCAGCCCGTGAACCGCGACCCGGTTGCGGGTTCGACCGTGAGCGCGATCGTGCTGCCGAGCTCGTAGCGGCCCGGCTCGACCTCGTTCCCGACGATCTTCACGGTCCCGGTCGGCGCCTCGGCGGGGGCCGTCGCCGACACCGCGTGCGAGGACATGCCGATCGCCATGACGTTCCACAGCGTCGGGATGCCGCGCGCCGTGGCGCCGTTGTAGCGCATGACGTTCACCGCCTCCACGGTGCCGCCGGCGAGGTCGACGGTGTAGCCGTCCGTGCCGAGGTTGTCGGTGCCGAGGTTGAAGGCGCGCACGTCGCCCGACGACACCACGAGGCCCGAGCGGGTTCCGTACGCGAACACGTCGTGCAGCTGCAGGTCCGTGGCGCCGTCGACCTGCACGAGCTCCTCGCGCACGCGCGACACGGGGTCGATCACCTGCGCGAACAGGTCGATGCCGTCCCAGCCCGGCAGAGCGAACCCGGTGCGCAGGATCGCGTTGCCGTTCGAGAGCAGCCCCTCGATGCGGCCGCCCTCGTTCGCGCCGACCGTCACTCCGCGGTCGAGGTACAGGCCCAGCACCTTGCGCACGAGGAAGCCGTCTGCCGCGTCGGACGACAGGTCCACCGCGTTCCACGAGTTCGACAGCCCCATGTTGCGGATCGCCAGGTTCGGCGCCGTGCCGCGGATGGTCGCGGGGTACGCCACGAGCCCGGTGGCCGGGTTGTTCTCCGGATAGAAGACCCGGATGCCGGCGACGGCAGCCCCCTTGCCGCTCAGTGTGAGGAAGGCGGGATCGGTGTCGGCGGTCGCGCTGTCGCGACCCTCGTACGCGAGCAGCACGGTGCCGCGGCTGGCGCCGTTCTGGTCGCGCGTCGGCACCGACGACGAGCCGCGCAGCTCCACGCCCGCCGGGACGTCGAGCCGGCCCGAGACGCGGTACCACCCGGCGGGCACGTACACCACGCCTCCGCCGGCGGCCGCGGCCGCGTCGATCGCCGCCTGCAGCGCGGGCGTCGCATCCTGTTCGGGGATGTACTCGAGCCCGCGGGGAGCGTCGAAAGGCGCGTCCGTCGCGACGAACAGGCGCGCGTCGACCGGCTGGGGATCCGGCTGCGGCTCGTACGAGCCCACCTCTCCGTCGAGCACGTGCACGGTGCCCTCGGTGTCGCCGTGCACCTCGACATCCGTCAGCTTCACGTACCCGCCGGTGAGGTTGCGGACCGCGTGGTCGCCGTCGAGCACGCCGCCGGCGAAGCCGACGCCCCAGCGGGTGTCGATGTCGTCGACGAGCACCGCCGTGCCCGCACGCTCGATCCAGGCGTCCAGGAACGAGCCGGTGAACGACGCGCGCTGGCCCTTCACGATGTGGATGCCGACGGCGTAGTCGTTCGCGACGACGTTCGTGAACTGCTCCCACTCCAGGTCGCCCAGGGTGAGACCGGTGCCGTTGGTCCGGGTCCAGGCATCCAGCACCGCCCGATCGGGCGCCCCGAACGCCGAACCCGCGCCGGCCCAGTATCCGTTGTCGAACCGGACGTCCTCCCACGTGCCGACATCGGCGCCGTTGAAGGCCGCCGCGCCTTCGGCGAGGACGGTGCCCCGGATGCCGCGGACCGTCGTCACCTCGTGCACCTGGCCGTCGCGCGCGGGAGTGCCCCGGTCGCTGCGCATCGTGCTCACGCCGATGCCGCGGTAGCTGTTGAGCATCGTGACGTCCTCGACGGTGGAGACCATGTAGTTCTCCTCGCCGATCCAGGCTCGGCCCGGGATCTCGAACGTGTAGCCGAACGCCACGGGGTCGGCGGCGTCCTGCTCCGGGTACCACGTGGTCACGCCGCTCACGCCGGCGCTGCCGCCGATGCGGAACAGCGACGGGGACGCGTCGCCGCTCGGGAGGTCAGCCACGATCAGCGTGCCGTAGTCGTCGCCGGCCGTGTCGGGGTCGCGACGGTCGCCGCGCAGCGAGCAGAATGCTCCCACCTCGATCGTGTCGGTGACGAGGTACTCGCCCGCGGGCAGCCACACGGTGCCGCCGCCGAGGTCGGTGCAGGCGTCGAGGGCGTCCTGGATGGCCGCGGTCGCGTCGTGCTCGCCGGTCGCGTCGGCGCCGAAGTCGCGCACGGCGTCGACGTCGGCGACCACGAGGTCGCGCGTCGGGTACACCGTCTCCGCGATGAAGGGCTCGGTCTCGGGCAGCGCCCGGTCGCGCACCTCCAGCTCGAAGAACGAGAAGTTGACGATCTCGGGCGCGTAGCCGGTCAGCTCCACCTGGAGGTACCGCGCCGTCGCTTCCGCGAAGCGGGTCTTGACCGCGCCGGCGCCGCTCGCGGTCGCCTGCGCGACGCGCGTCCAGGTCTCGCCGTCGTCCGAGACGCTGATCGCGTACTCCTTGGAGTAGGCGGCCTCCCACACGATCCGCACGTCGTCGAAGGTGCGCGGGTGTCCGAAGTCGAGGCGGAACCACTCCCCGACTCCGCCGATGCCGCTCGCCCACCGCGTGGAGGTGTCATCCCCGTCGATCGCATCGGCGGGACTGCGGCCGATCTCGGTGCTCGATGCGGTGGCGGTCGCCTCGTCGGCGAAGCTCGTCGAGATGCGCGCGGCGCGGAACTGCGCCAGTGCGTCGGTGAGCACCGATGTGGCGTCGGCGATCTGCTGGCCGGTGGCGTCGTCGTCGTCCGCGACCGCTTCGCCGGCGGTCACGGCGTCTGACAGCGTGTCGACCGCGGCCTGCGGGTACTGGCCGTCGCGGTCGCCGACGCGCGCCGAATCGAGCGCCAGCGACGACTGCGCGAGGAGCGCCTGCAGTCCGCTCTTGGGCTCGAGCGCCGTCGGAACGACGGTGACGCGCAGCTTCGAGATCTTCACCTCGGTGTTGCCCTGCACAGCCAGGCGGAAGTCCGATCCGTTGGCACGATTGGTCATCACGGCGTCATCGAGCACGAACGTGTGGCGGCGCCATTCACCCGAGGTCCCGGTCTGGAACGTGGCCGAGTTCTTGAACATGTCGGGGATCGTCGTGCCCGGCGAGTCGTACTGGAGGTTGAACGCCCCGCCCTCGTCGAGGTAGTCGACGCTCACGAGCACCCGGTCGCCGTCGACCGCGTTCGCGTACGTGTCCGACACGTTCGCGTAGACGTAGAGGGTGCCGTTGGGCGTGCTGGCCCGGTTCGTCTGCCAGTAGTCCTCGCCGGCCGTCTCGCCGGTGACGATCGCCGTGTCGTCGCCCGGGCGCACCGTGATCCCGTCCGCCACGACGTTGGCCCCCAGGTCGACGCTGGTGCCGACCGCCAGCACGCGCACGGACGCGATCGCGAGGTCGATGTTGTCGGCCGCGGAGATGCCCGCGCCCTCGATCCCGATCCGGAAGTCGGCGCCGTTCGTGCGGTCGGTGAACCGCGCGTCTTCGAGGAGGAAGGATGCCGCCTGCCACCCCTCCGCGGCCTGGTAGTCGTAGCGCGGGGCGTCGACGAAGCCGCCGTCGGCCCCGTCGTACTGCAGCACGATGCTGCCCGCGGCCGGGGCGAGGTGATCGAGCGAGATGACCATCTCGGTGCCGGCATCCACCACGAAGTCGTCGGCGACGTCGAAGTAGAAGTACACGGCGCCGGTCGACTTGTCGGTCTGCCAGTAGCCGCGGCCGTCGGCCTCGCCGACGACGGGCTCCGTGCCGACGTCGCCCACGTGGGCGGCGAGTCCGTAGGACGTGGGCTGGGCGCCGAGGTCGATGCCGACGCCCTTCGGATAGAGCGCCGAGGCGCCGAAGGCGGGTGCGGCCACGAAGGCGAGGAGGGCGGCCACGAGCGCCGACACGGTGCCGGCGGCGATCGCCCTCCATCGTCGCGGCGGGGAGATCTGGTCCATCGTTCCTCCGTCGTTGGAGTGGGGAAGCGTTCAAGAGTATGAACAACGTTCTAGAATATGATCGAGTCTATGAGGGCAACCCGCCGCGGTGTCAAGGGTCTCGGGCATGGATGACGCCGCAGTATGCTCGGCACATCGGAGCATCGTTCATGGGGATGAACGACAGCCGCAGCCGGGAACGCCTCACCTTCAGACGGAGGCTGCACGACGCGCGCACGGAAGGGGACGCATGGCACCGACGACCGCCGACGACACCGAGGGGACGCCGTCCGGAGCGGTGAAGTCCTCACTGCGCACGCTGGAGATCCTCGAGCTGCTGAGCGGCAGCCCCCGTCAGACGATCGCGTCCATGTCGCGCGAGCTGGGGATCCCGAAGTCGAGCCTCCACGGCCTGCTGCACACCATGGTGGGCCGCGGCTGGCTCGAAACGGACCAGACCGGGACCCTCTACAGCCTCGGCGTCCGGGCGTTCCTCACCGGTGCGGCGTTCGTCGAGAGCGACGACCTCGTGACGCTCGCCCAGCCCGCGCTCGACCTCATCGCGGAGCGCACGGGCGAGACCGTGCACCTCGGTCGCCTCGAAGGCGGCGACGTCGTGTACCTCTCCAAGCGCGAGTCGCGCCACGCGCTGCGCCTGTTCTCCGCGGTCGGCCGGCGGCTCCCCGCGCACGCGACCGCCCTGGGCAAATCGATCCTCGCGACGTTCGACGACGACGAGGTCGACCGGCGCCTGTCGTGGCCGCTGGAGGCCCTGACACCGCAGACCATCACCGATCCGGCCGCCTTGCACGCCGAGCTCGCCGACGCCCGTCGCAAGACCTACGCGTCCGACAACGGCGAGAACGCGCAGGGCATCCGCTGCGTGGCGGTCGCCCTGCAGCCGACCCGCGGGTCGTACAGCGCGATCAGCTGCTCCGTGCCCGCGAGCCGCATGACCGAGCAGCATCGTGCCGACATCATCGACGCGCTGATGGTGGCCCGCACCACGATCGACTCGCTGACGCGGCCGCTGCGACGCTGACTCGGCCCGGCCCGCTCAGCGCGAGGCGCTGTGGATCACGACGTGCGACCTGACGGGACGGACGGGACGCTCACTGCTGCAGCACGAGCAGCGAACTCGTGGCCGTCGCGAGGACCTGGCCGCCGGCATCCGTCAGCTCTCCCTGCGTGAAGATCACCCGCCGGCCGCCCTTGACCACCCACCCGCGGGCACGGAGTCGCCCCGACGTGGCGAGGATCGGGCGCAGGTACGACACGTCGAGGTCTATGGAGGTGTACCCGACGCCGGCCGGGAGCGTCGTGTGCCCCGCACACCCCACCGCCGAATCGAGCATCGTGCACGCCAGCCCGCCATGCACGAGCCCCAACGGGTTGTAGTGGAACTCGTGCGGGTCGCACTCGAAGACGGCCTCACCGGGATCCGCCGAAGCCAGCCAGAAGCCCATCAGGCGGGCGATCGGCGGGGGCGGGAACTCCTCCTCGACGATCGCGCGGAGGTAGCTCAGGCCATCGAGACCGCGGGACGCCTCCAACGGCGGCGCCGGGTCCTCCCAGCTGATCGTCCTGGTACGGCCCGCGTGCGCTGTCATGGCCACACGATAGCCCTCGCCTGTTGCCGCGCGGTGTCGGGCACGGCCTGCGTTCCGCCGTGACGTTCTTCCTCGCCCTGGCGGCCAGCATCCTGGGCCTCTTCGCGCCGGCGGCCTACTGGGCCACGATCGTCATCGCCGTCGCCGGGGTGGGGTGGGTGTTCGTGCGCGCGTCCGGCGCTGCCCGAGGCGCGTGACCCGCCCTGCGGGTCCGGACCAAGATCGTCGGCGACGAGCCTGTCGGCCGATCCCGAAGCTGCACGGTCGCGCTTATTGAGTAAGCTGTACACCTGGCCGTGATCGAGGGGCATCCTTCCCCGTCGTTCCGGGCCTCGGGGCTGTAGTTCAATGGCAGAACTTCTGCTTCCCAAGCAGACAGCGCGGGTTCGATTCCCGTCAGCCCCTCCACGAAACCCCCTCTTCGGAGGGGGTGTTCGCGTCCGGGGGCCAGTGAGGCGCCGCCCTGCGGCCGGTCAGTCCGTGCGCTCGTAGGAGCCGCGGACGAGCGGAGCGGGCTCCGCGTCAGCCGGCACGGCGGTGTCGAGCTCGACGGCGAGGCGGCCGTCGGCGGCGCGGAGGCGCATGACGGTGCGTCCGCGGTCCGAGCGGCGGTCGAGGACGAGGGTGTCGTCTTCCCAGGCAGCCGTTCCCGGGGTCTGCGGCACGAAGCCGTACGAGTCGAACCACCAGAACCCGCCGCCGGCCACGACGGCGTGCGCGTCGAGCCGCCCGCCGTCGTGGGTCTCGACGTAGTCGAGATGGATGCCGTCAGGCCCCGGCCTCACCGCGATCGAACCGCGCGCGGTCCCGGCCGCCGTCCAAGCGGTCGCGAAGAGCTCCTCCTCGCCCGTCCAGTTGCCGACAAGGGCCTCGTACCGCGGATCAGACGTCACGCACCGAACCTACCGACCCGGGCGACCCGGGCGCGGTCGACGCGGCGCCGATCCGGCCCGCGACGGGGGTTCGGCTCCTCGGAGCCGGCCGGCGCGAACCATACTGGGACATATGCCCGCCATCGCCGCCCACGAATACTCGCCCTGGGACTTCTGGCGCGAAGCCTCCGTCGACGACCGTGAAGCACAGCTCGCACTGCAGCGCGCGCTCGTCGACGGGCGTCCCGACCACGTGCTCGGCGATGAGTGCTTCGTCTCGGGGCTCGCCTCCGTCGACAACGACTCGCTGCGGCTCGGCGACCGCACATACGTCGCGGCGGGCGCTTACCTGACCGGCGACCTCGTCACCGGCGCGGACTGCAGCGTCAATCCGTACACCGTGATCCGGGGGCGCGTCACGATGGGCGACGGCGTGCGCATCGGTGCGCACACGTCGATCCTCGGGTTCAACCACTCGATGGAGTCGGGCACGCCCGTGTTCCGCCAGCCACTGACATCGAAGGGCATCGAGATCGGCGACGACGTCTGGATCGGCTCGCACGTCGTGATCCTCGACGGCGTGCGCGTCGGGTCGCACTCGGTGCTGGCGGCGAGCGCGGTCGTCACGAAGGACGTGCCCGAGGGGGCTGTCGTCGGCGGCAACCCCGCCCGTTTCATCCGCTGGCGCGTGGAGCCCGAAGACACCGGCATCGCGCCCGATGCCGCCGCGGGAGCCGCCGCGCGCGCGGACGACGACACCCCGCCGCTCATCGAAGAAGTGGATACCCCGGCCCTGGGCCTCATGCCCGCCCTCGCCGGAGGCCACCCCGGGCGCACGCTCACGGCGGCGTCCTCCGAGGCGGACGAGCCAGCACACGGCGGCCGGCCGAGCGATGCTGCGGCCGCTGCGGACTCCGTCGGTGCGACGGAGGGCGCCGCGAGCTCACCCCTGACCGACGCGACCTCGCGCAAAGGATCGGCCCCGACGCTGGACGCCGCGGCACCGGACGCCGTGCCCGGAGCGCCCGCGGCACTCGGGCCCGTCACGCCCGACGCCGCCCCGCGTTCGAACGTTCCGCAGCCGACCCTCGCGCCTGGCGCATACGCCGCAGCCGACCTGGACGGCCTCGCCGAGCGCGTCGCCGGGCTGGCCGCGCGGGTCAGGGACGAGGCATCCACGGTTCTTCAGCGCGCGTGGCGCGACGACCTCGGGCTCTTCGCCGACAAACCCGGCGCCGCGCCCACCGTGCGGGCGCAGTGCGACGCGATCGAGATCGCGGACCTGCTGCTCGGCACTGCGCCGGCGCAGGCGACGGCGGCCGCGCAGATCCGGCGGCTGCAGGACTGGCAGGATGCCACGACGGGCGCCATCGCACCCCTCGATGCGGACGGGCGGCCGCAGGCGGGCCTCGGCTTCTCGCATCCCGATGTGGCGTACCACGTGCTGAGCGTGGGGTACGCACTGGACCTCCTGGGCTCATCGATGGCGTCCCCCCTCACGTGGGTGACGGAGGCGACCGCCGACCGGGTCGTCGCGCTCTGCGAGAGTCTGCCGTGGGGCACCGACGCGTGGGGCGCCGGGCACCACATCGACGGCTTCGGCACGGCGATCCTGTGGACCAAGCGCGCAGGGCACGAGATACCGGCGGGTGTGGAGGAGGCGCTGTTCGGCTGGCTGCTGCTCCACACCGACCCGCACACCGGCATGTGGGGCTCCCCCGCGGCGGACGGCGACCTGCTCCCCGTCGTGAACGGCTTCTACCGCGCGTCACGCGGCACGTTCGCGCAGTTCGGCGTGCCGCTGCCCCGGCCGGAGCGCGTCATCGACACGGTCCTTCGTCACGCGCGGTCGCCACGATGGTTCGCCCCCGGCACGCGCAACGCGTGCAACGTGCTCGACATCGCCCATCCGCTGTGGCTCACGCGGGCGACGGGATACCGCGGCGACGAGGTGCAGGCGCTCGCTGCCCGGCTGCTCTCGGACGCGCTGGCGACCTGGACGCCCGGTGCCGGCTTCTCGTTCCGCGAGCCGTCGCCGGCGACCCGCGGACTCGCCGAGACGGAGCCGGGCTTGCAGGGCACAGAGATGTGGCTCGCGATCCTCTGGTACCTCGCCGACCTCGCGGGGGTCTCGGATGCGCTCGGCTACCGCCCGCGCGGCGTGCACCGGCCCGAACCTGCGCTCACTCTCCCGTAGCGGACGTCACTCCCCCGTCGGAGTCGACGACCACACCTCGGGCAATCCACCGTCCGGACCGGCGGGAACGATGCCCTGCCAGGGCGTGATCGAGCGCCAGCCCACGTCCGGGTCGTCGTGCAGGAAGACGATCACTCGATCTGCGTCCTGCAGCGCCGCGAACGGGTCGGGCGGAGGGGACGCCTCGCAGGTGGCCGGCGTCGAAACGACCTCGATCTCCTCGTCGCCGTCACCTTCGACCCACTCGTCGACGGCGATCGTCCACCTCGGAGCGGCTTCGCCGTACATCGTCGTGCTGCCCGACTGTTCGACGAGGCGCCCCGCGACGACGGCATCCGCGCCCTCCGCCGCATCCGCGGGGCTGTCGAACGACACCCAGTCGACGCACGTGTGGGACTCGAACGGCCCGGCTGTGCACCCGGTGAGCGCGGCGACGACGAGCACCCCGACCACGAGACCATTGAGCACCCGGCGTCTTCGCATGTGTCGAGTATGGTGTGCGGCGCCGCGGGTGCGAAGAGTGGATGCCGTCATCCGGCGCGTTCCGCCGCGTGGATGAGCACCGCCCCCGCCGCCGCGAGCTCTCGCGAGATCGGATCCTCCGCAGGGGTGTCGGTGATGATCCCCGCGGTCTCGTCGAACGGGAGGACACCGAAGCGGGATGCGGTGCCGACCTTGTCGGTGCTGGCCAGGACGTACGTGTCGGCGGCGCGGGAGGCCAGCGCACGCTTCATCGCCGCTTCGTCGGGGTGCCCGGTCGTGAGCCCGGCGGTCGGATGCACACCGGTGACCCCGAGGAAGAAGGCGTCGGCGCTGACGCTGTTCGCCGCCTCGACGGCCGCAGCGCCGCATGCGACGGCCGAGTGCTTGAAGAGCTGCCCGCCGATCACGAAGACCTCGGCGGCGTGATCGAGCAGAGCGGCGGCGACCGTGGGGCTGTGCGTGATGATCGTGCACGGAAAGCTCTTCGGCAGCGCGTCGACCATGGCGAGCGTGGTGGTGCCGCCGTCGAGGATCACCGTGGCACCCGGCGCGATCAGCGCCACGGCGGCGGCGGCGACCCGGCGCTTGCTGTCGGGGGCGACCGCGGCGCGGCTCGCGTAGTCGACGATCGCCGGCGAGGCCGGCAGCGCGCCGCCGTAGACGCGGACGGCGAGCCCCTGGGCGTCGAGCTCGCGGAGGTCGCGCCGGATGCTGTCCTCGGAGAGGCCGAGTTCGATCGCGAGCTCCTTGGCGACGATGCGTCCCTCCCGGCGGAGGCGGTCGAGGATCAGGTCCTTGCGTGCGGCGGCGAGCATGCGGTGCCTTCCTATTCATGCACGTTTGTGCTGTATCTTGCCTGTTATGAGCAAGCCTATGCTGATTCTGATCGCCGGACCGTACGCCTCGGGCACCGGAGGCGCCCCCGAGCTGATGGCGCGCAACCTCACGCGACTCGAAGAGGCGGCGTGGCCGATCTTCCAGGCGGGTCACGTGCCGATGATCGGCGAGTGGGTCGCGCTGCCGGTGCTCTCCAGCGCCGGCGCCGACGGCCCGTCCGACCCGCTCGCGGCGGAAGTCATGTACCCCACGGCCGAGCGGCTGCTGCAGCACTGCGACGCCGTGCTGCGCCTCCCCGGCGAGTCGCGCGGCGCCGACCAGGACGTCGCGATCGCACAGGGCCGCGGCATCCCGGTGTACTACTCGATCGACGAGGTCCCGGGAGCGGCGGCGGCCTAGGTTCCTGCGAACAGCACGTCGGCGCGCTCGCGAGGTGTGAACAGCCTGGGATGCTGGAGGGCATGGCCATCACCGTCGTCCCCTACTCCAACGAGTGGCCGGCGGTCTTCGCGGAGGTGGCGTCCGATCTGGCACGGTCGCTGTCCGGCGTTCGGGTCGTGGCGATCGAGCATGTCGGGTCGACCTCGGTGCCCGGGCTCGCGGCGAAGCCCGTGATCGACATCGATGTCATCGTAGAGCGAGAAGACGTGGATGCCGCGATCGCGGCACTCGTCGCCTCCGGCTACACGCACCGCGGCGACCTCGGAGTCACGGACCGCGAGTCGCTCGCCGAACCCGACGCGCCGCGCCGCAACGTGTACGTGTGCGTCGCGGGGACCCTGCACGTGCGCAATCACCTCGCGGTGCGCGACGTCCTGCGCCGGCGACCGGACCTGCGGGACCGCTACGGCGCGGTCAAGACCGCGCTCGCCCAGCAGCCCGACCTCGACATCGACGCGTACCTCGCCGGCAAGTCCCCCGTGCTGCAGATTGTGCTCGCCGAATCCGACCTCACCGCCGAGGAGAAGGACACAATCTTCCGGCTGAACACCGGCACGTGAGCCGTCCGTGCGGGCGGGGCGTTTCGTCTCGCTCGTTCCTCGCTCGCTCAACGACCGGCGGCGTCCACCCGCGTAGCCCCTCCGGTGCCGTCAGCCGAGACGCGGTCCGACACGAGGATCCCGTGCGGGCGGGGCGCTTCGTCTCGCTCGTTCCTCGCTCGCTCAACGACCGGTGGCGTCCACCCGCGTAGGCCCACGGGCCCTGAGCGAGCGCCGGCGAGACGAAGCGCGGCACCCACACAGCCACCCGGGCGCTGAGCGAGCGCCAGCGAGACGAAGCGGGGCGCGGAAACGCCGGCCGTCCTGACACCTCAGCGGAGCACGGCGGGCGCCACTGCGGGGTGCAGGTGGTCGGAGGCCAGGGCGACGGTCGCCTGGCGCGCACCGGCGGTGAGGCATCCCGTCAGATCCTCGCCGGCGAGCGAGGCGGCGAGGAAGCCCGCGAAGAACGCATCGCCCGCGCCGTTCGTGTCGACGACCTCGACCGGCACCGCGGGCACCTGCGCCCGCTCCCCCGTCGCCGCGAGGGCGATCGCGCCCGCCGCACCCCGCGTGCAGACGGCCAGGCGCGGGCCTCGATCGAGACAGCTCTGCATGAGCGCCCATGGATCGTCGGTGCCGTCGTCGTTCATGAACACCACGTCGGCGGCGCGAACGAACGGCTCGTGGAACGACGAGGCCCCGTCGTAATCGTGCAGGTCGGTCCAGATCGGTGCCCCCTCCGCACCGGCGAGGCGGCGCTGGACGAGCGCCGCACCCGTCTCGCTGAGGTCGACGACGGCGACCTCCGCCTCGCCCAGCGCGGCCTCGATGAGGTCGAGGTCCGGCGCCGTGGGTGCAGACGGAGTGGAGAGGTAGAGACTCACCCGCTCCCCCGCCGGCGTCATGAGGTTGGCGTGCCGCTCGGTGCGCAGCGAGGCATATGCCTCGACGGGCACATTCCCTGCCGTCAGCGCAGCCACGACCCGTCGACCGTCCTCGTCGTCGCCGACCAGTGCATGCAGTGTCGCCTCGACCCCCTGATCGGCGAGGTGAAGCACCTTGCCGGCGGAGGTTCCCCCCAGCGTGTGCTGGTCACCGAGGGCGAACTGCATGTGGGGAACAGGCTCGGGCAGCCGATCGAGCAGGATCAGGTGGTTCCACGAGGCGGGGCCGCACACGGCGACGCGGGCAGCGGCGGTCTGCGAAGAAGGGGCGGGAGGCATCCGCTCAGTAAACCACCTTCCGACGACGAATGTAAGCGCTTGCAGGATCGGTAGGCCGATGCAGGATCGTGACGCTCGACAGTGATCGCGCGGCGTAGGGTGGTGCGCGTGAAGAGACATGCCACCGCGCTCATACTTCTGTTCGGGCTCGCCCTGACCGGATGCGCTTCCGCGGGCCCCACGTCGGCGAACGACGGAGGCGCCGGCTCTTCAGCCACGTCGGCGCCTGCCGATTCGGCTCCGACCCCCACGCCTGCCGACTCCATCACGGTCGGCGTCGACGCTCTGGCGACGGTCTACGACGGCGAGGAGGCCACGTACCCCTACAGCGACCCGGAGCCGCTGCTCGCCTTCGTCGAAGAACTCACCGGCGCCGCCCCTCAGAGCGAGGACATCGAAGACCCGTGGGGCAACGGCGAGGTATGGGGCACGAAGTACACATGGGACGGCATCATCGTGTCGTCGATGACCGACGGCGGAGCCGGGATCCGCGTCACCGCCGCCGAGGTCAACGGTGTTCCGGTGACCACCACGCCGGGCATCGCCGTGGGCTCAACCAGTGACGCCGTGGTCGCCGCAGGCGGCTGGGAGACGTGGAACGACGGCACCTCGTACTACTACGGCATCGATCCGCACCCGGTGGAGGGTACGCAATCGCTCAGCACGCCCGGCGAGGTCGGTCACGCCTACGTCGACATCACGACGCAGAACGGCGTGGTGACCGCGTTGACGTCTCCGGCCAACGACTACTCCGACATCTGAGCCCGCGCCGCCCTACTCCTCCCGCGGCCCCAGGTCCGGCTCGGCGACGAAGCGCACGACCGGGTCGGCGACGCGGTCGAGCTCGATGATCACGACGACGTTGTCGCCTGCACGCAGCGCCGCCGCGGGCACGTAGAGCGTGCGCTGGGGGCCGTTGGACCAGTACCGCCCCAGCACGAAGCCGTCGACGACGGCGTAGCCCTTGCCCCAGCCCGCCGTGTCGAGGAACAGGTCCGTCGGTTCATCGAGCACGAAACCGCCGCGCAGGGCGAAGGGGCCCGTGACGCCCGCCGTGCCGACCGGGGCGGTCTCGGCCACCTCTCCCAGTGCAGCCACGTCGATCGGCGTCGCGGTCCAGCCGGTCATCGGGGCACCGTCCAGGAACACCCCTTCGACCAGGCCTTTCGCCTCTCCCAGGCGCACGTCGTAGTTGACACGGCCCTGCTCCTCGACGAGCACGCGCAGGCGTCCGCCGGTGGGCACGATCAGGGCGTCCTCGCCGCGGGTGCGCGACAGTGTGCCGACCGGCGCACCGTCGACCGACACCCACGCGTGGTCGCGCACCTCGCCGAAGCGCAGCACTCCCCCGGCCGGCAGGTCGGTCTCGTACGCGACCAGCGCGCTCAGGTGGCCGAGCTCCTCGAAGGTCGGCGGCACGTCGTAGCGCACCGTGAATGCCTCGACATCCGCCGCCACCGACTGCATCGCCACCTCGAACACGGGAGCTGCGGCCCCGGCATCGGGCACCTCGTGCGGCACCGGCGCGTACTTGGCGATCACGTCGCGGAACGCGAAGAACTTCTCCGTCGGGCGCCCGGCTTCGTCCAGCGGAGCGTCGTAGTCGTACGACGTGACGATCGGGAGGTAGCGGCCCTTGTGGTTCGCCCCGTTGGTCAGGCCGAAGTTGGTACCGCCGTGGAACATGTAGAAGTTGACCGACGCCCCGGCCGACAGCAGCGCGTCGAGTTCGGCGGCGGAGTCGGCGGCCGACGTGGTGTGGTGCGTGGCGCCCCACCAGTCGAACCAGCCGTCCCAGAACTCGGCGCACATGAGCGGCCCGGTCGGCTGGTGACGACGCAGGGTGGCGAGGCGTTCCGCCGCGCGGGACCCGAACGACCCCGTGAGGTGCACGCCGTCGACGCTGCCGTCGCTGAGCATCTGGTCCGTCGGCTGGTCGATGGTCGTCAGCGGCACCGTGATGCCGGCATCCCTCGTCACCTGCACGAGGTGCTCGAGGTAGGCGGTGTCCGAGCCGTACGCGCCGTACTCGTTCTCGATCTGCACGAGGACGACCGGACCGCCCCGGTCGATCTGCCGCGGCGCGACGATGTCGTACACGCGCTGCAGGTAGGCCGTGACCTCGGCGAGGTACGAGGGCTCGGAGCGGCGCAGCCCGATGCCCGGCATCCCGGTCAGCCACACCGGCAATCCGCCGTTATGCCATTCGGCGCATATGTACGGCCCGGGGCGCACGATCGCGTGCATCCCCTCGGCCGCGACGAGGTCGAGGAAGGCGCCGAGGTCGTTCCAGCCGGTCGCGTCCCACTCGCCGTGCACCGGCTCGTGGGCGTTCCACGCGACATATGTCTCGATGGTGTTGAGCCCCATGAGACGGGCCTTGCGGATGCGGTCGGCCCACTGGCCGGGGTGCACGCGGAAGTAGTGCAGCGCCCCCGCCAGCACGCGGAACGGTTCGCCGTCCAGCAGGAAGTCGGTGTCGCCGATCGCGAACGTGCGCGCTGCGGGGGAGGCGGTCACTGCGCGGAGCCCGTGCGGGCCTGCAGCACGGCGGCGAGGCGCTCCAGCTGCGACGCGTCTTCGAGCGCCGAGCCGACGGCCGCGACGCGCACGCCGGCGGCGAGGTACTCCTCGACGTTCGACGCGTCGAGTCCGCCGGTCGCGACGAACCGCACCTGCGGGAAGGGCCCGCGGATGTGCTTGAACCAGCCGCTGCCCAGCCACGTGGCGGGAAACGCCTTGAGCCACGTCAGGCCGAGCGACACGGCCAGCTGCACCTCGCTGGGCGTCGCGACGCCGGGGAGGATCGGGATGCCGGCCTCCTGCGCCGCGCGGACCACGACCGGGTCGAGGCCCGGCGACACGAGGTACTCCGCGCCGGCGTCGGCGGCGAGCGCCACCTGCGCGGGCGTGATGATGGTGCCGGCGCCGACGATCTTGCCGCGCTCGCGGGCCGCGGCGACGACCGCGCGCAGCGCACGCTCGTCCTCCTCGGTCTGCAACGGCACCTCGACGGAGTCGATGCCCAGGTCCCACGCCGTCTCGGACAGCCGCACCGAGCGCTCGACGCCCATGCCCCGCAGGATCGCCATCAGCGGCGCCCCAGCGAAGGCGGTGTCGAACCAGTCAGGGGTCGTCTCAGTCATCGGGAGTTCCTCTCGTGAATCGCAACCGGAACCGCGCTCGGCGGCCCACGGAGTCAGTGCGCGGACGGCTCGTCGATCGAGTCCGTCGTGGTCTGCAGGGTGCGCGCGGCACGGGCGTGGCCGGCGCGCAGGCTGTCGGCGAGCGAGTCGCCCGACAGACGCCCGGCGAGGTAGCCGCCGGCGAACGCGTCGCCGGCGCCCACGGCCTCGACGACCTCGACGACCAGCGCGGGCTCGAACACCGCGTCTGCGTCGGTGTACACGGTGGCGCCCACCGATCCGTCCTTCACGACGAGCTCGGCGACCTGGGGCAGGAGCGCCCGCACGTCGTCGGCCTCGACGGTTCCCCACAGGGTCTCGGCCTCGTCGCGGCCGACGAGCACGATGTCGGCGCGGCGGGCGAGCTCGAGCAGCGCGGGGGCGGCGGTGGCGGCATCCCACAGGGGAGCGCGGTGGTTGACGTCGAACGAGACGCGCACGCCGTGCGCGTGCGCGCGGTCGATGACCCGCGCGAGGAACGCCGCGGCGGACGACGAGATGGCGGCGGTGATGCCCGAGACGTGCAGCAGGTCGACGCCCTCGAACGAGACCGCGTCGGCGTCGGGCTCGCTCAGGGCCGAGGCGGCCGAGCCGTCGCGGTAGTACAGCACGCCCTTGCCGGGGTCCTTCACGTACAGGCCCGTGCGGCGGGCGTCGTCGTAGACGACGCGCGACACGTCCACGCCGCGCGCGGTGAGCTGACGTGCGATGCGGCGGCCGAGCGCGTCGGCACCCAGGCGGCTGAACCACACCGCCCGGTGCCCGAGGGCGGCGACGTGGGCGGCGACGTTCGACTCGGCACCGCCGGCATCCAGCAGGAAGTCCTCGGCGTCGGCGACGGGCGCGGCGACCACGGGCGCGACCATGGCCATGGTCTCGCCGATGGCGAGCAGGGTGCGGGGCATTCCGCCAGCGTAGTCAGGGTGCGGCATCCCTCACCTCCCGATCCGTGGATAAGTCGGAGATCCCGCGAAATTCGGAGGAATCGGGCCGATTCCTCCGCGTCTCGCGGGTTCTCCGAGCGTGGCGCGACGCGCGCGTGTCACCGCAGGTCGGTGACGGGCGCCGCATCCATGTCGTCGAAGGCCTGGTTCTCGCCGGCCATCGCCCAGATGAACGTGTACGCCGACGTGCCGACCCCCGAGTGCAGCGACCACGACGGCGAGATGACGGCCTGCCGGTCGGCGATCACGAGGTGGCGGGTCTCTTCGCGCTCACCCATCAGGTGGATGACGCGGGCCTCGTCGGGCAGGTCGAAGTACAGGTAGCACTCGGTGCGGCGGTCGTGCGTGTGGGCCGGCATCGTGTTCCACATCGAGCCCGGGTGCAGCTCGGTGACGCCCATGACGATCTGGCAGCTCTTGACGCCGTTCTCGTGGATGTACTGGTTGAGCGTGCGGCGGTTCGAGGTGAGCTGGTCGCCGAGCTCGCGCACGGTGCCCTCGCCGGGCGAGACGAGCGCGGCCGGGTACGCGGTGTGCGCGGGGGCCGAGAAGAGGTAGAACTGCGCGCCGGACTCGGCATCGGCGGCGTCCGCGAACGACACCGCCTGGATGCCGCGGCCGAGGTACAGGCAGGCGCCCTTGACGAGCGTGTAGACCTCGCCGTCGGCGGTGACCGTGCCGGTGCCGCCGACGTTGATGATGCCGACCTCGCGGTGCTCGAGGAAGTAGTCGCTGCGGATCTCGGGGTAGCCGCCGAGCTCGAGCACGCCGCCGGCGGGCACGGCGCCGCCCAGCACGATGCGGTCGTGGTGGGTGTAGGTGAGGCGGATCTCGCCCGGCACGAACACGTCGGGGATCAGGTAGGTGTCGCGCAGGTCCTGCGTCGTCATGCCCGGGATCTGGGCGGGGTTGGTCGCGTAGCGCTGCGGGATGTGCTGCTCGGTCACGAGTTCTCTCCTGGTTCTGCGTGTTCTGTTCGGGTGAGTGGATGCCGGCGGCCTAGCGGACCAGCCAGCCGCCGTCGACGGGGATCACGGCGCCGGTGACGTAGGCGGCGGCGTCCGACGCGAGGAACACGAAGACCCCCTGCAGGTCGGACGCGTCGCCCCAGCGCCCGGCCGGGATGCGCGACAGGATCGAGGCCGCACGGTCCTCGTCGGCGCGCAGCGGCGCGGTGTTGTCGGTCGCCATGTAGCCGGGGGCCACTGCGTTGACGGTGACGCCGGCCGCGGCCCACTCGTTCGCGAGCGCCTTGGTGAGGCCGGCGACGGCGTGCTTCGAGGCGGTGTATGCCGGGACGAGGATGCCGCCCTGGAACGACAGCATCGAAGCCACGTTGATGATGCGCCCGCCGCCCTGGGCGATCATGTGACGGCCTGCGGCCTGCGACAGGTGGAACACGGCGTCGAGGTTGATCGACAGCACGTCGTCCCAGTCCGAGGCCGGGTAGTCGACCGCGGGGGAGCGGCGGATGGTGCCCGCGTTGTTGACGAGGATGTCGAGGCCGCCGAGCTCGGCGATGACCTCGTCGACGGCCGAGGTCAGCTCGTCGGGCGTCGCCGACACGAGGTCGCGCTGCACGCGGTGCACACGGCGGCCGGTCTGCTCGATCAGCGCGGCGGTCGCCGACGCGTCGCCGCGGTCGAGCAGCGCGACGTCGGCGCCGGCCTCGGCGAGGGCCAGTGCGGCGCCCTGGCCGAGTCCACGGCTGGAGCCGGTGACGAGGGCGACCTTGCCGTCGAGGCGGAAGGAGTCGAGGATCATGCGGAGGCCTCCTGGCCGGCGTCGGACGAGCCGACGAACGTGGTGGTGAGCTCGCCGATGCCGGAGATGCGCACGGTCACCGCGTCGCCGGGGGCGAGTGGGCGGTGCACATCCTGCGCGGCGGGGAGCTTCTGCGGGGTGCCGGTCGAGACGATGTCGCCCGGCTCGAGGGTGAGCACCTGGCTCAGGTGGTGGATGACGTACGCGACGCT
Organism: Microbacterium sp. NPDC058389; assembly: GCF_042722305.1. Taxonomy (NCBI): domain Bacteria; kingdom Bacillati; phylum Actinomycetota; class Actinomycetes; order Micrococcales; family Microbacteriaceae; genus Microbacterium; species Microbacterium sp. NPDC058389. The sequence goes on along the minus strand of NZ_JBHXJQ010000003.1, from coordinate 34,442 downwards.
GAAGATCGTGGTCGAGGTCGACTGCGACACGGTCACGACGCCGTCGCGCACGACCTCGACGAGGAGGTCCTGCGGGTCGCCGAGCTCATCGGGCGTGACGACCCACGGCCCGAGCGGCGCGAATCCGTCGGAGCACTTGCCCAGCGCCCACTGGCTCTGCCGCCGCTGCCAGGCGCGGTCCGACACGTCGTTGAGGATCGTGTACCCGCCGACGTGGTCGAGGGCGTCCTCCAGCGCCACGCGCTGCGCGCGGCGGCCGATGACCACCGCGACCTCGCCCTCGTAGTCGACGTCGGTCGCCCCACGCGGGATCGCGACAGGCTCGTTCGGCCCGGCGAGGGTGTTCGGGGTCTTGACGAACACGTCCGGGTACTCGGGGTCGTTCGCGGTCGGGTCGACGCCGTCCGGCACGTGCCCTCGGTAGTTGTACCCGAGGCACAGGATCTTGCCGGGCGTCACCGGCGCCAGGAGCACCGATTCGTCCAGCACCGGGAGGGACGACGGATCGGATGCCGCCACCGCCGCCTCCGCGGCGCTCAGGGCCGCGGCATCCGCCAGCAGCCCGGCGACCGATCCGGCGAAACCGCCCAGGTCGAGCAGCCGGTCGCCGACGACGGCGCCGGGCCGCGGCCCGGACGCGCCGGCGTACGTGACGAGTCTCACCAGTACTTCTTCCACTCGGGGCGCGCGATGCGCATGAGCGCCTCGAGGTAGAAGTAGTCGCCCCACAGCGTGCCCTCGTCGACGCCGTTGTCCTTCGGGAGGTCGTAGACGGAGTGGAGGATCAAGGCGTCCGACTCGTCGGCCGACGCCGGCGCGTAGTTCGCGATGAGCGAGGCCAGGATCGCGTGGGCCCGGGCCGTCCACTCCGCGGCGCGGCCGGCATCCACCTCCACCGAGGCGAGCTCGAGGAGTCCGCACACCGCGATCGCGGCGGCCGAGCTGTCGCGCGGGGCGTCGCTGCCGTCGGTGTAGACGAGGTCCCAGAAGGGCACGTCGTCGGCGGGGAGGTGGCGCAGGAAGTACTCGGCGCAGCGGCGGGATGCCTCCAGCAGGCGCTCGTCGCCGGTCACCGCGTAGTTCATCGCGAAGCCGTAGATGCCCCACGCCTGGCCGCGCGCCCAGCAGGACTCGTCTGCCGCGCCCTGCTCGGTGCCGCCGCGCAGCGGCTCGCCGGTCTCGGCATCCCAGTAGAACGTGTGGAACGTCGAGTCGTCCTCGCGCAGGATGTGCTCGCGCAGCTGCGCGGTGTGGCGGCGCACGGCGTCGTCGAAGCGGGGCTCGCCGGTCTGCTCGCCGGCCCACGTGAGCAGCGGCATGTTCATGAGGCTGTCGATGATGGTGCGGCCGCGCTGGGCAGGGTCCGACAGGTCGCCCCACGCCTGGATGATGCCCGCCGGCTCCAGGAAGCGGCGCATCAGGTGGTCGGCTGCCAGCAGCGACGCGTCGCGCGCCGCCTGGTCGGCGCCGAGACGCCACGACGCGACCGTCGAGAGCGTGTACAGGAAGCCGAGGTCGTGGGTGTCGAGGTCCTCCTCGGCGCGGACGCGACGCTCGAAATCGGCGACGTCGACGAGGGCGGCCTCGCGGTAGTCCTCGGCACCGCTGAGCTCCCACGCGAGCCACAGCATGCCGGTGCGGAAGCTCGTGGTCCAGCCGCGGTTGCCGCCGAGCGGGATGCCGCCCTCCGCAGGGCGCAGCTCGTAGCGGTCGTCGACCGTGGTGTCGTCGGGGTACGCGGGGCCGAACTTCGCGATGTTGCGGCGGATCGTCGACAGGGCGTCGGCGATGGCGTCGTCGACCTGGGGGGCTTTCGTGCCCGAAGCAGGCGAGGTGGACGTCATGAGGGATGTTCCTTCGGAGTATGCGATGCGGGATGCCGGGGCCTCAGGCCCGCGCGGGCGCCGCGTCGTCGAGGTCGAGCACAGGTCGGAGGGTGAACCGGGAGTTGGTCCACGCGAGATAGAGCGCAGCGGATGCCGTCAGCCCGAGGCCGAGCGCCGGCGCGGTGGCGAACACCGCGGCCTGCACGCCGAACGCGACGAGCGACACGGCCGTCAGGTACCACCGGCGCAGGCCCAGGTGCAGGCTCGCGCGCAGCACGTCGCGGAACCGGGCGGTCGGCACCTCGGCGAACGCGACGAGCGACAGCAGCCCGACGCCGATCGCGAGCAGGCCGAGGACCCCGAGCAGCGGGACCGTGAACACGGCGGCCGGAGAGGTCGCCAGCATCCGGATGTCCGCCAGCAGCACGACGATCACGGCGGTGACGGCCGCGCCAATCACGAGCGCGCGCCACCACGTGTCGCGCAGGCCCGCGACGAACGCGCGGATCGGGCCGAGACCGCCGTCGCCGTGCTCGCGGAACGCGCGGAACGCGGCGGCGAGACCGGGGGCGGCCAGCGGCGCGGCGATCGCGAGGAGCGGCCACGAGTAGGCGGGGTCGGTCGTCACGAGCAGCGCCACCAGCGGCAGGCACGAGATCACCAGCAGCAGGTTCACGATCAGGCCGAGGTAGATCATCCCGATGAGGGATGCCCACGTGTCGTGCGAGACCAGGCCGTTGAGCTTGGCGAGGACGCCGGAGTTCTTCATGACCTCACCCCTTCAGCCCGCTCGTCGCGATGCCCTCGACGAAGTACTTCTGGCCGAGCAGGAAGATGATCGCGATCGGGATGACCGAGATCGTCAGGCCCGCGAACAGCAGCGCGTAGTTCGTGTCGAAGAGGTTCGAGACGAAGCCCTTGAGACCCAGCTGGATCGTCCACAGGTCGGGGTTGCGCAGGTAGATGAGCGGCCCGAGGTAGTCGTTCCAGGTGTTGACGAAGGTGAGCAGGGTGAGGGACGCGAGCGCGGGCACCGACAGCGGCAGCATGATCTTGCGCCAGATCGCGTACTCGCTCAGGCCGTCGATGCGCGCGGCCTCCGACAGCTCCTCGGGGATCGTCTCGTAGAACTGCTTCATCAGGAACACGCCGAACGCGCCGAACGCCTGCAGCAGGATGATCGACCACAGGGTGTTCGAGACCTTGAAGTTCGACAGCATGATGAACTGCGGGATCATGTACGACTGCCACGGCACGGCGATCGTGCCGACGTACAGCAGGAACAGGATGTCGCGGCCGCGGAACTTCATGCGGGCGAAGCCGTACGCGGCGAACGAGCCGGTGAGCACCTGCAGGAAGGTCACGACCACCGCGAGGAACAGCGTGTTGCGGATCCAGACCAGCATGTTCGACTGCGTCCAGATGTCGATGTAGTTCTGCCACACCCACGTCTCGGGCAGCCACTTGATCGGCACCGAGAACACCTCGTTCGAGGACTTGAACGAGCTGAGCACCATCCACACGAACGGCGTCAGCAGGCCGATCGCGAAGATGATCAGGGCGACGTACATCAGGATGCGTCCGATGCGGCGCCCGGGGGTCAGCTTCTCGCCGTCCGCGCCGCGCTTGGGCTCCTTGCCGTCGGCGAGCTTCCGCAGGCTCCGCACGGCGGCGGTGGGAGGCGTGAAGTCCGAGACCAGGCGGTCGGCGGCATCCTTCTCGAGCTGCTCGGCCATCACTTGTTCCCCCTCTTGTTCCACAGGAACTGGATGATGGTGACGATGATGCACATGAAGAACAGCACCACCGCGGCCGCCGACGCGTAGCCGAACTGGCTCTCCTCGAAGCCCTTGCGGTAGATGAACTGCGACATCACGAGCGTCGCCTGGCCGGGACCGCCGTCGGTCATGACGAGGATCAGGTCGAAGATCTTGAACGAGTTGATCGTGAGCATCACGGTGACGAAGAACATCGTGGGCCGGAGCGACGGAAGGGTCACGTTCGTGAACCGCTGCCACGTGTTCGCACCGTCCATGCGGGCCGCTTCGTGCAGCTCGCGCGGCACCGTCTGCAGGCCCGCGAGGAACAGGATCATGTAGTAGCCCATGTCGCGCCACGTGGAGACGATCACGACGGCCGGCATCGCCCAGTCGGGCGACGTGAGCCATCCGGGCGGGTTCTGGATGCCGATGAACTTGAGGAACTCGTTGATCGGGCCGTACTCGGGGCTGAAGAGCAGGTTCCAGACGACGGCGATCGCGACGATCGACGTGATGTAGGGGAAGAACGCGGCGGTTCGGAAGAACGCGACACCGCGGAGCTTGTTGTTGAGCAGCAGCGCGAGACCCAGCGAGACGACGATCGTCAGCGGGATGTGCATCACCGAGTAGTAGAGGGTGTTGACGACCGAGGTGCGGAAGCTGCCGTCGCCCATGAGGCGGGTGAAGTTCGCGAGACCGACGAAGTCGGCCTTGCCGAAGACGTTCCAGTTCGTGAACGCCATGTAGAAGAGGATGACGATCGGCACGAGCGTGAGGACGCCGAAGCCGATGAAGTTGGGGAGGATGAAGCTCCACCCGATGAGGGTGTTGCGCAGGCGCAGCTTCGAGCGCCGGCGGCGCGCGGGCGGCGGTGCGGTGCCGGCCTCGGTGGCGGTGATGGTCGCCATGGCGGACCTCCAGAAGGGGCCTGTCGGGAGTGGGTTGCTGGTGCGGTGCCCGGCCCGCCCGCGGGGAGCGGGCCGGGCACCGGGTATCAGGGTCCTTCGGCAGGCTCAGGAACCGGGGGCCTGAGGTTCAGAGGCCCTGAGCCTGCCGAAGGGTGACGGGATCAGTCGGTGCCGACCTCGTTGGCGACGCGGTCCTGCGCCTCCTTGATGGCGTCGGCGGGCGACTGCGAGCCCGACATGATCGCGGTGTGCATGTCGCCGAGGATGCCCTGGATCGCCGCGGCCTTGTCAGAGGTCGGGTTCTCGGGGTGGACCTCGTGCGTCGAGTACGCGAACTTCGACAGGTCGTCGGTGGGGGCGCCGTCGACGGAGAAGTACGTGTCGACGACGGCGTCGGTCAGCAGCGCCGGGGTGATGCCGATGCCCGCGAGCACCTGGGCGCCCTCTTCACCGGCGGCGAAGGCCAGGAAGTCCTTCGCGGCGGCGACCTTGGACTTGTCGATCGCGGCGTTGATGCCGAGACCGGTCGGGTCGCCGAAGGTCACCGGGGTGTTGTCGAGACCGGTGGTCTTGGACGACTCCTGCGGGATGGGCGCGATGCCCCAGTCGAACGTGTCGGCGTCGCCCGACGCCTGCTGCGCGATCAGCGTCGCGACGAACCACGTGCCCATGGGCAGCATGGCGGCGTTCTGCTTGCCGAACTCGCCCTGGTAGGTGAGCTGGTTGGCCTTGCCCGTGTTGAAGTCCACCTGGTCGCCGGCGGCCTGCATGGCGAGCTGACGCTCGTAGAAGGGCTCCATGTAGTCGTACTTGCCCTTGAGGATGTCGCTGTCGGTCTGCGCGTTGGCGAAGCCCTGGACCGTCGACTGCCAGTTGTGCAGGTAGGCGCCCTTGGCGGCGCTGCCGGCGGCGGTCAGGCCCGTGGTCAGCGCGTCGGCGGCGTCGGCGTAGTCGTCCCACGTCCAGGTGCCGTCGGGGTAGTCGACGCCGGCCTGGTCGAAGAGCGCCTTGTTGTAGTAGAGCACCCACGAGTCGTTGCGGTAGGGCACCGCGTAGGCGGTGCCGTCGACCTCGTACGACTTGGCGCCGCTGATGCCGTCGGGCAGCTTCACATCGGACACGTCGAGCAGCTGGCCGCCGTTCACGAAGGTCGGGACGTACTTGACCTCCTTCTGCGTGATGATGTCGGGAGCCGAGCCGGCGGCGAGGTCGGCCGTGACGAGCGTGTTGTACTCGGCCGCGTCGTAGCCCTTGAGCTCGATCGTGACGTCGGGGTTCTCCTCGTGGTACGCGTCCGCGAGCTTCTGGAACTCAGGCGTGGTGTCGAGGCTCCAACCCGACATCGTGAGCGTGACCGGACCCGACGACTCCTCGGGCGCGGCGGCGTCGTCGCCGCTGCTGCTGCAGCCGGCGAGGGCGAGCGTGGCGACCACGGCGATGCCGGCCGCGGCAGCGTATGAGCGCTTCATACTGGGGGTACTCCTTTGTGATTGCGGACCCTTCCTCGGGCCCATCGGGTTCACCGGTCTGCGTCGGACGCGTCTCCGGGGTTCGCGAGGCGACTGGTGGTCGCCGTCCCGTCCGGCCACGAGACCATGACGGTGGTGTCGCCGGCGTCCGTGCGGACGTCGACGGTCGCATCGCGGGACGATGCGAGGTCTGCGGTGGTGAGCTCGACGAGCGTGGCGATCCACGCTCCCGGCTCGACCGGGTACGTCACGACCGGCACGATCGCGACGGGTCCGAGCGGGCTGGCGTCGTCGCGCTCCTCGAGCGTCGCGACCCCCTCGCCGAGGACCGAGTGGATGCCGGAGGCCAGGCCGTCGGCGATCGCCGAGGCCGAGGCATCCCGAGCCTCTCCCGACACCGTGTCGGCAGCGAGTGCCCAGCCGCCGACGCGCAGGCGCAGCGCACCGGCGTCGACACCGGGCTCGAGGGAGTCGACGCGCGTGAGGCGCACCTCCCACGGTCCGCGCAGCAGGGAGTGGACGGTCACGACGCCCGCGAGCTCGACGTCGCCGTCGAGTCCGGAGCCGTGACGGTGCGCCGCGGGGCGCGGAGCCAGCCAGTGGGCGCGCGAGACGGAGGCGGCGATCGCGACGCGGGCGCTGTCTTCGCCGTCGACCCGCGTGTCGATGAGCTCCATCGCGGCGCGGTGGGTGGCGCGACCGGTCCCGTCGACGAGCGCGACGGACTGCTCCAGCGGCTCGTGCCACGCGTGCTGGTTCGCGAGCGGGCTCGTGGCTGTGGAGTAGCCGATGCGGGCGTACAGCGGCGAGTCGCCGACCAGGGCGCCGTCGGCGGCGTGGTCGCTGCCGTGGTTCGCGATGCGCACGATGCCGTCGGCAGGGGTGCCCGACACGGCCCAGCCGGCGGAGCGGACGACACGGATGTCGTCGACGGCCTCGACGGGGAGCGGTGCAGTCGCGGCCGCCCACACCGGGTGGTCGGCCGGCAGCGAGATGCCGAGCAGGCCCTTGACGGCCCAGTACGGCGAGCCGGGGCCCGAGTACGACTGCGCGAGCTCGCGCCACTCGTGGTGCCAGCCCATCGTGAGCACGCCGTCCTCGCCGGGCGCGTCGTGGCCGACGAAGTGCGCGACCACGGCGTTCGCGGCGCGACGCAGCTGCCCGAGCGGCACCGAGGGGACCTCGGCGATCGCGCCGACCCAGAACGGGGCCGCGGCGGCGAAGCGGTAGATGAGGCTGCGGCCCTGGATGAGGGGCGAGCCGTCGGCGCCGACGAGGGCGACGGCGTCCTGCAGGAAGCGGTCCAGGCGCACGATGTCGCCGGCGGTGCGGCCGCCGGTCAGCTCGTCGGCGCCCTGCATGCGCGACCACAGCACGGGATAGGTGTGCAGCGCCCAGCCGACGTAGTGGTCGTACGAGCGCTCGAAGCCGTCCGAGATCCAGCCGTCCTCGCGCACGAGGGAGTCGTGCAGCGCCAGGTCGTCGGCGATGTCGGCCGCCGACCACGGGCCTCCGACCGACCGCAGGAACGTCTGCACGACGACGCGGAACCACAGCCAGTTCGTCTTCGGGTAGGTGGTGTCGCCGACGACGGGCGCGAGGTAGTCGATGACGCGCTGCTGCGTGAGGGCATCCAGACGGTCCCAGATCCACGGGCGGGTCATGTCGAGCACGAGGGCGAGCGACGCGGCCTCGACCTTGGCCTGCGCGTGCTCGTCGAGCCGCACCCAGCGGTCGGCAGCATCCGGGTCCACGCCCGTGACGATGCCCTGCCGGTAGAAGTCCGCGAGTTCCTCGGTGCCTTCGCCGCGGGCGCCCGCGATGCGGAAGCCGGCGAGCAGGAAGGTGCGGGCGAAGCCCTCGAGGCCGTCGACGTCGTGGCCGTAGCCGCCCTCTGCGCCGGGGAAGAAGATGCGGCCGTGGCCGGGCGACGCGTACGAGCGGGCGGTATCGAGCAGGCGGTCCGCGAAGGCGACCCATTCGTCCCGGGTCCAGTCGACGTCCACCGCGGTGCGAGCGGATGTGCCGTGCTGCTGGACCGTCACTGGGATCTCCCTTGATCAGATTTCGTCGCTGTCCGCCCTCCGTGGAAGGCGAACGTTTTGGACTGTAGCAATCCATTTCGTTCATTGCAAGACTGTTTTGGATTCGTTATGATCGTTTATGATCGCTTTGCGAGTACGGTGAATCGACGAGGAGGATCCCCTTTTGACCGCAACGGATGCCGCGACGGGGACTTTTCAGGGCCGCCTGGCCGAGGTCTACCAGCGCCAGGCCGGTGTCGACGCGACCGGTTTCACGACCGCCCTGGCCGCGCTGCTCGCGCCGCCGGCGCAGGCCCTCCCGGTGGCCTCAGCCGACGACCGGACGGTCTGGGGTCCTGACGGCTCGGCCGACGCCGTCTCGATCCGCGGGATCCTCGAGCGCGCCGAGGCCGACCTCGACCAGCCCTGGCCCGTGCCCCTCGCGTCCGCGGCCGCGCGGCTGCACGACGACGGCAACCGCGACGGCTGGGAGAGCGTGCTCTACGAGCGCCAGCGCCGCCTGTCCCGCGCCGCCGTGGCCGCCGCCGTGCACGCCGACGACCCCGAGCGCGGGCGGCGCTTCCTCGCCGAGGTGCTCGACGGCGTGTGGCTGTTCTGCGAGCAGAGCTCGTGGTGCTGGCCCGCGCACGACGACGCGTTCCGCGAGCGCGGATCGGTCCTCCCCGTCGTGACGGCCCCCTACCTCGACCTCGGCGCCGGGGAGGTCGTGAGCCTGCTCGCGTGGGTCGACCAGCTGATCGGCGACCGTCTGGAAGCCCGGTACCCCGGCATCCGCTCCCGCGTCCGTCACGAGACGCGCGTGCGCATCTTCGAGCCGTTCACGCAGCGACGGGACTGGCACTGGCTGGGCCTGGACGGCGACGTGCACAACTGGAACCCGTGGATCCACGGCAACGTCCTCGTGGCCGCGCTCCGCCTGCTCGACGACCCCGCCGAGGCCGAGGAGCGCGCCGCGATCGTCGCGCTCGCGCTGGAGGGCATCGACCGCTACGTCTCGGTGCTGCCGGAGGACGGCGCGATCGACGAGGGCTACGCGTACTGGTGGAACGGCGCCTGCCGCGCCCTGGAGGCGCTCGACGTCGTCCGCCATGCCACCGGGGGAGTGCTCGACGCCTCGGGCATCACGCCGCTGCGGGAGACCGTCGCGTTCCCCCACCGGATGCACCTCGGCGGCGACTGGTACCTGAACCTCGCCGACGGCCAGGCGCGCGTCTCCGCCGCCCAGCCGTGGCACGCCCTCCATCGTGCGGCACTCGTCGCGGGGGATCGGGATGCCGCCGCCCACGCCGCGTCGCACCGCTGGGCCGAATCGGAGTTCGGCGGCTCGCCGGCGGCCATCGAGCACCCGGGCTTCGGGCGCCTGCTGCGCGGAATCACCGACCCGGCGTGGATCGCGGCCGCCCAGGAGTCGTCGCCGTTCCCGCGCGACGTGTGGCTGCCCTCGACCGAGGTGCTCGTGGCCCGGTCGCACGGCGGCACGGCCCGCGGCCTGACCGTCGCTGCCAAGGGCGGCCACAACGGCGAGCACCACAACCACAACGACGTCGGATCCTTCATCGTCGCCTCGGACGGCGTGCCGGTGGTGGTGGATGCCGGGCGCCCGACCTACACGCTGCAGACGTTCGGTCCCGACCGCTACGACATCTGGACCATGCAGAGCGGCTGGCACAACGTGCCCGTGATCGGCGGCCAGGAGCAGCCGCCCGGCGCCGGGTTCGCGGCATCCGGGGTAGAGGTCTCGATCGGCGACGACACCGGGTTCACGGCCGAGCTGTCGGGCGCGTACCCGGACGCGGCTCCGTGGCGGCGCTCCGTGCAGCTGGACCGCATCGCCGGGCGCGTCGTCGTGTCGGACGCCTGGACGCCCGTCTCGTCGGAGCGCCGCACCGAGGTGCGGCTGCTGCTCGCCGGCGACGTGCGACTCGATTCCGCCTCCGTCGTGGTCACCCCCCTGGAGGGTGCGACGCCTGTCCGCATCTCGTGGCCCGCGGGCGTCGAGGCGTCCGTCGTCGTGCGGGAGCTGGACGATCCCGTGCTGTCGAGCGTGTGGGGCGCGAAGCTCACGCGCCTGGATCTCGACGTCACGTCCCGCGACGAGATCGCGGTCACGGTAGAACTGGACCAGACGAACGCGGAGGACGCCCGATGACCGACCAGACACCGGCACTGCTGGCCGCCGAACGGCGCGCCCACGTGCTGGCCTCGCTCGAGCGCGACGGCGCCGTGCGGGTCGCTCAGCTGATGGACGAGCTCGGCGTCGCCCCGGTGACCCTCCGGCGCGACCTCGCCCAGATGGAGCGCGAGGGTCTGCTGGTGCGCGTGCACGGCGGCGCCGTGCCCGCCGCGGGCTCGCTCGACGACCTCGACGCCCCGGCCGTGGCATCCCCGACGCGGGCGGGCTCGATCGCCATGCTCGTGCCGTCGCTGACGTTCTACTACCCCACCGTCGTGCGCGGCGCCGAGGCCGAGGCCGCCCGCCACGGCCTGCGGGTCGTCGTGCGCGGCGCGTCATACGAGCTGCAGGACGAGCGGCCCGTCCTGGAGCGCCTCGTGCACACGGAGGGTGTGCGCGGCCTCGTGCTCGCCCCCAACACCGACACCCCGCACGCGCAGGATGTCGTGCAGTGGCTCGCCGACTGCGGCGTGCCGAACGTCCTCGTCGAGCGGGATGCCGTCCTGCTGCCCGAGGGCAGCCCGGTCGAAAACGTCACCACCGATCACGCGCTAGGCGCGGTGCTGGCCGCGCGCCACCTCGCCTCGCTCGGTCACCGTCGTGTCGGGCTCATCATCGCCAGGGACTCGCCCACGTCGCGCAAGATCGCCGCGGGCTGGCATGCCGCGTGCGCCGAGCTCGGGCTGACACCGGCCGACCAGTTCGAGACCAGCCTGCCGCCGCGCACCAGCCCGGACTTCTCGGCGGTCGTGGACTCTACGCTCGACGCCGCTCTCTCCAACGGCGTGACGGCGATCCTCGTGCACTCCGACCCGGAGGCGATGGCGTTCGTCGACCTCGCCCTCAACCGCGGCATCTCGGTGCCCGGCGACCTGTCGGTGGTCGCCTACGACGACGAGGTCGCCGAGATCTTCACGCCCCCGCTCACGGCCGTCGCCCCGCCCCGCGCCGAGGTCGGCCGTGCCGCCATCGATCTCGTCATCCGCCGCCTGGAGGACCCGACGCGCCCGGTGCACCGGGTGGTGCTGAACCCCACGCTCAACGTCCGCGGCTCGACCGCCCCGCCCCGCGGCGCCTGACGCGCTCAGCGGGCGAGCGCGGCCGCGCGCCAGTCCGTCAGCACGCGGGCGGCCGCGCGCGTGTGCGACCACGGCATCTGCGGGACCTCGAGCCTGCCCTCCGCGAGGGCGAGTGAGACGGCATCGGCCTCGGCCGCCATGGGCTGCACCGTGGGCACCTCGATGACCCGCTCCCGGCCGTCACGGCGCACGATCAGCCGCGAGGCGCTCTCGGTGCGGTTTCCCCAGGCGTTCGGGAGCACGACCTCCGCCTCGGCGAACCTCACGGTGACGACCCGCGGAAGGTCCTGGACGACCGACGTCGCGATCATCGCGGTGACGCGGCCGAACGCGAGCTCGGCGGATGCGGTCCCGTCCACACCGCCCACCGGTTCGGCCTCGAACCGTCGATACTCCGGCGCGTCGATCGGTTCGCCCGCTGCCGCGGCGAGATCGATCGCGAGCGCGAGCGGATAGCAGCCGATGTCGAGGATCGCCCCGCCCGCCAGTTCCGGATCGAAGAGGCGTCCGGTGCGCGTCGTGGCGGCCGAGCCCCGCGCGCCCTCGAAGCGCGCGAGGGCACCGAGCTCGCCGCGCGCCGCAAGGTCGCGCAGCGTCTGGGCGAACGGACCGAACCGCGTCTTGAACGCTTCGAGGAAGGGGCGCCGCATGCGGGCGGCGGCCTCGAGCATCCGCTCCACGTCGGCGATCGTCGGGCTCGCCGGCTTCTCGCACAGCACCGCCTTGCCGGCCTCGAGCGCACGGATCGCGAGGTCGGCGTGCGTCGTGTGCACGGTGCCGACGTACACCGCGTCGACGTCGTCGCGGGCCAGGATCTCGTCGTACGTCCCCGCTGCGTCGGCACCGTGCGCGTGGGCGAACGCGGCGGCGCGTTCGGCCGACGAGCTCCCCACGGCGTGCAGCACGCCGTGCTGCGACGCCCGCAGGCCCACGGCGAAGTCCCCACTGATCGCTCCCGGCCCCAGCACGGCCCATCTCGTCGGCGGCATGGGCCGATGCTACCGAGCCGCCGCGCGCCGGCATCCGATCCGGCGGGCCGAGGGATGCCGCCCGCCGGCGCCGGCGTCACGCGATCGGCTCGGCGGCCTCACGGGCGGCGCGCGCCGACGAGCGCACCGCGCCGATGCTCGCCGCGATGACGAGGGCGATGCCGGCGATCTCGAGCCACGTCATATGTTGTCCGAGGAATATGAAGCCTGCGAGAGACGCCGTGGCCGGTGCGAGGCTCATCAGGATCGCGAACGCGGCGGCGGGGAGCCGTCGCAGCGCGATCAGCTCGAACGCGTACGGGATCGTCGACGAGAGCACCGCCACTGCCGCGCCGAGCGCCACGATCTCGATGCGGAGCAGGGCGGTGCCGGCATCCACGATCCCGAACGGCAGCGACAGCACCGCGCCGACGGTCATCGCCAGGGCGAGGCCGTCGAGTTTCGGGAACGCCCGACCCACCCGCGCCGACGCCAGGATGTAGAACGCCCAGCTGCCGGCGGCGCCGAGCGCGAACAGCACGCCCAGCGGGTCGAGACGGTCCCACCCGCCACCACCCAGCGCGACGACACCGGCGAGCGCCAGCAGCGCCCACAGCCAGGCCGACGCCCGGCGGGCCGCCACGATCGACAGCACGAGCGGGCCGAGCACCTCGATCGTGACCGTCACGCCGAGGGGCAGTCGCTCCAGTGCGAGGTAGAACAGGCTGTTCATGAGCGCGAGGACGAGCCCGAACAGCGCCACCGAGGTCCAATCCCGCCGCGAGTGGCCGCGCACGCGCGGGCGCGCGATGAGCAGCAGCACGAGCGCCGAGAACACGAGCCGCAGCGTCACCATGCCGAGCGGCCCGACCTGCGGGAACAGCAGCACCGCGAGGGATGCGCCCACCTCCTGGCACGCGAGCCCGGCGATCACGAGCAGGATCGCGGGTGTCGTACCGCCGTGCGAGACCGACGCGGCGCCCGTGCCCCGCGTCACTCGGAGGCCGGCGGCGTGCACACCGCCAGAGACGCGATGGCCTCGCCGAACTGCTCGGCCGTCCACGGGAGGCCCGCCTCGGGGGCGGTCTCACCCTTGGCCGCGGGGGCCTTCGACGCGATCGCGGCCAGCTGCCACGCGAGGTACTCGGCGACATGGCCGTCGCCCGCGGAGTTGTTGAGCACGACCGCGACGGTCAGGCCCGTCTCGGGGTCGGCGAACGCGGCGGTCAGGTAGCCGGGCACCCGGCCGAACTGGCCGATGAGCGAGCCGGCGATCAGGGCGCCGCCGTCGGCCGTGTACCAGGACGGCGCGTCCGCCGACACCGGCAGCGCGTGCGCGAAACGCTTCTTGTCGTCGACCAGCGATCCGCTCGCCAGCGCCTGGACGTACCGGCCGAGGTCACGGATGTCGGTGACGACGCCGGCGTCCGTGTAGCCGCTGCTGGACGACACGTCGGTGAGGTCGCGGGGTGCCGCACAGTCGAGCACGCCGTCCGCGTTCGTCATCGACTGACCGCCGTGCAGCGATCCCGACGAGGGCAGGTCGCTCAGCGACGTGGCCGCGAGCCCGAGGGGGCCCGTCACGTACGTGCGCAGCAGATCGGCGGCCGACAGCCCGGTGGCGCGCTCCAGCGCGAGCCCCAGCAGCACGTAGCCGGCGTCCGAGTCCTTGTAGGCGTCGCCCGGCGTGGTCGTGCGGGGCTCGCCGAGCCCGAAGCTCGCGAGGTACCTCGGGTCCCAGTCGCGCTCGGGGTTGCTGAGCCACGAGCCGTACAGCTGGTCGGCGTACGAGCCGATGCCCGATGTGCCGTCGCACAGCTCGAGCAGCGTGATCTCCGAGAGGTCGGGCACCCCCGACACGTACTCGGTCACGGGATCGTCGAGCTTCACCTTGCCGGCCGAGGCCGCACCGTAGAGCGCGTCGCACGTCATGGGGCGGGTGACCTTGCCGGCACGGAAGGTCTGATCGGCCTTCACATCGCCGCCGCCGTCGGGCCGCTGCGTGCCCAGGCCGGCGATCCAGCTGCCGCTCCAAGGCGCCCAGACGCCGACGATCGCCCCCGAGGAGCCGGAGGTTCCCATCGCGCTGGTCACGGCATCCTGCAGCTCCGTGACGGTGTCGTCGGGGAAGGCGACGTCCACCTGCGGGGGGAGGTCCGGTTCGGCGCCGGTGCTGCCGAACGAGCACCCGGCGAAGACCAGAGCCGACATGACGGCACCCGCGATCACCGCGATGGCGCGGCGATTTCTGGAGCGGGTCCGCATTCTCACCCCCCGATGATCGTGCAATGCATTCAAACACACCTGAGTCGTGTGTGCGGTACGGCGGTCCGTAGGGTGTGAGCATGATCCACCGATTCGACGACGCCGCCCTCGCCGGCGTGCTCGGCCACATGAACGGCGACCACGGCGACGACAACCTGCTGATCGCCCGCGCTTTCCTCCCCGACAGCGGACACGGGGATGCCGTCGTCACGGCCTCGACGATGACCGGGTTCGACGGCGCAGGCGGGGTCTGGCTCGCGACGCTCGACGACGGCTCCACGGTGGAGGTCCCCGTCCCGTGGCCGTCGGGCATGATCTCGGAGCGCCCCGAGGTGCGCCGAGAGATCGTCGCACTGTACGACGAGGCGTGTCGCCGGCTGGGGATCGAGCCGCGCCCCCACGCGTGACTCCTGAGGACTTCTGAGGAAATTCGTAGTTAGGTTGCCCTTATCTTCAGTTAGCATGAAGGTATGAGCGACCCGATCCCGTTCTCCACCGCGCTCCGCGAGCGGTCCAGCCGTTCGCACTCGTCGAGCGAGCACGCCGGCTTCATGGCCGACCTCATGAAGGGGGAGGGCACGCGCGAGGACTACGTCGCCCTCGTCGCGCAGCACTGGTTCATCTACGAGGCGCTGGAGCGCACGGCCGGCCAGATGCGCAACGACCCCGTCGCGGCGGTCTTCATCTCCGACAAGCTGACGCGACTGCCCGCGCTCGAGGCCGACCTCGAGTTCCTCGTCGGCCCCGACTGGCGCGAGCGCATCGAGCCGCTGCCGACCACGCGGCGCTACGTCGACCGCATCAACGAGGTCGGTGCGACATGGGCCGGCGGCTTCGTCGCCCACCACTACACGCGCTACCTCGGCGACCTGTCGGGCGGCCAGTTCATCGGGCGCCTGATGGCCCGCCGCTTCGGGTTCGAGACCAACGGCATCGGCTTCTACCTCTTCGAGGACATCGCCGACCCCAAGGCCTTCAAGGACGTCTACCGCGAGCAGCTCGACGCCGCCCCGTGGGATGCCGCCGAGCAGGAGCGCGTCATCGACGAGGTGCTGCTCGCCTATCGCTTCAACACCGAGCTCTTCGAGGACCTCGCCGCCGCCAAGGCCGCCCAGGTCGCCTGAATGGCTGCGCGTTTCGTCTGCGCGCGCCAGAGCGCGCTCCGCTCAACGCCCGGTCGTTGAGCGAGCGAGGAACGAGCGCGACGAAACGCCTCGACCGCACGGACGGCCTCGGGCTCAGACCGCGGGGCCGCGCACGGCGTCGCGCATGAAGCGCTGGACGTCGGCATCCACCTGGATGTCCCGCGGGCGCAGCGGACGCGACAGGTACAGCCCGTCGAGCGAGGTCAGCCGCGACAGCGCGACGTACGTCTGGCCCGGCGCGAAAGCGCCGGAGCCCAGGTCGATGATCGCTCGGTCGTACGTCTTGCCCTGCGACTTGTGGATCGTGACGGCCCACGCGAGGCGCAGCGGGAACTGCGTGAACTCGGCGACGATGTCGCGCGTGAGGGTCTTGGACCCGGGATTGTACGAATAGCGGTACTTCTCCCACACCGACGGCTCGACGTCGAACTCCTCGCCCTCGACGTCCACGCGCACCGACTCGCCGGCGATGCGCGTGACCGTGCCGATCGTGCCGTTCACCCAGCGCGGCGGCTCACCGAACGACGCGGTGTCGTTGCGCAGGAACATCACCTGGGCACCGACCTTCAGCTTGAGCTCGAGGTCGGCGGGGTAGGCGGCTTCCCCTCGCCCGAAGTCGCCGTTCACCTCGGCGACCGCGGTCTGCTCGCGGCCGATCAGCTCGTTCAGGTGCCGGCGGTTGATGTTGTTGACGATGTCGTTGCGGGTCGCCAGCGTGATGATCGGGTGCTCGCCGTCGGACGGATCCGGCGGGCGCCGCGCGCCGGTGTCGTTGAGCACCTGCGCGATGTCCGCGGTGACGCGCCCGTACCGCACCGCGTTGAGCATGGCCTTGAAGGCCGGATCGTTCTGCCGGTGGATGTCGATGAGCTCGCGGATGTTGAGCTCGGTGCCGTACGTGCCGACGTCGAGGATGCCGTCGGTGGCGGTCTCGCCGACCCACACCTTGGCGTCGAAGAACCAGAACGAGCGGTAGTGGTCCTGCACGTAACGCAGCTCATCGCCGCGGGGCGGCACCGGCGCCAGCTGGTACGGGTCCCCGAACATGACGATCTGCGTGCCGCCGAACGGCTCGGACCGGCGTCCGCGCGCCTGCCGCAGTGCGCGGTCGATGGCGTCCATGAGGTCGGCGTTGACCATCGAGATCTCGTCGATCACGAGGGTGTCGATCGCGTTCAGCAGCTTGCGCGTCGCGTCGGACTGCGGTTCGTCGTGCCCGCCGATGATGCCGAGCGGCAGCTTGAACAGCGAGTGGATCGTCTGCCCCTCGACGTTGAGGGCCGCCACGCCGGTCGGCGCGCACACCGCGATCTGCTTGTTCGTGTGCCACGCGAGGTGCTGCAGCAGCGTCGACTTCCCGGTGCCGGCGCGGCCGGTGACGAACACGTGCTCGCGGGTGTCTTCGATGAGCCGGAACAGCGCCTCCTGCTCGGTCGACAGCGCGATGCCGGCCGACGAAGGGGTTGTGCTCACCGATTCATGTTAACGACCGGATGCCGCCACCCGGCCGTGCCCGGCCGCAACGTGTGGACGGCATCCCGACTCTCCACAGGTGCCCACCTTTCATACAGTGGCCTCCCGGCCTGGGGTTTCTAGACTGGTCGGGTGGATCGGGCGGCAGTGGACGCGGCATCCGGCGGTGCGAGCGCCCCGGCCTCCGACGCGACCCCCGCGGCCGTTGAGCGCGGCGCCACCGCCGCCACCGCGGCACCGCGGCTCGTGCAGCCGCCGACGAAGCCGCGCCGACGCCGGCGCCTCGCCCTCGACCTGACGATCCTGGGCGCCGTGGGTGCCGTGCTCGTCGCGGCCGTGTTCGCCGCGTGGGGTGCGATCGAACGCGAGTTCTACAGCCCCTCGGCGTTCGTGGAGCGCTACGTCGGCCTGCTCGCCGACGGCCGCGCCGCCGACGCCCTCGCGATGCCGGGCGTGGCCGTGAACTCTGCGGAGCTCGAGGACGCCGGCCTGCCCCCGACGGCTTCCGACGCGCTGCTGCGCAACGACGCGCTGGCCTCCCTCGACGACGTGCACGTCACGTCCGCGGTGACCGAGGGCGACATCACGCGCGTCACCGTCGCCTACACGGCCCGCGGCTATGACGGCACGACGACGTTCTCCGTCGAGCGCGACGGCGCGATCGGGCTCGCTCCGACGTGGCGGTTCGCCAAGAGTCCGCTGGCGGTCATGAACCTCACCGTGACCGGGTCGATGGGCTTCGACGTCAACGGGTTCCAGATCGACAAGCGTCAGGTCTCGCCGGACGGCATGGATGCCGACCCCCTGGCCCCCGTCGCGCTGCTGGTCTTCTCGCCCGGGCTGTACTCGGTGTCGGTCGACACGGCGATCTCGTCGACACCCGGCGTCGCCGTGCTGTCGGACAGCCCGTTCCACGCGATCCCCGTCGCGGTCGAGGCGCGCGCCACCGACGAGTTCGTGGACGTCGTGCAGCACAAGGTCGAGGAGTTCCTCACGCAGTGCGCCACGCAGCAGGTGCTGCAGCCGACGTCGTGCCCGTTCGGCTACTTCGTGCAGGACCGCATCGACGACCTGCCCACGTGGTCGATCGTGACGCAGCCGAAGGTCGCGGTCGAGCCCGACGGCGCCGGGTGGCGCATCCTGCCGGCCGAGGCCGTCGCGCACCTCCAGGTCGACATCCGCTCGATCTTCGACGGCCGCGTGCGCCCCCTCGACGAGGATGTGCCGTTCATCGTGAAGGGCACGATCACCGTGCAGCCCGACGGATCGGCCTCGATCGTCGTCACCGGGCCCGACACGCAGTAGCGTCAGCCGCCGGTGCGGGCGTCGCGCTGGGCCAGGGCGGCGAGGTGGGCGTTGTACGCCTCGAGCTCGGCGTCGCCGGTGCGATCCGCGTGACGGTCGCGGCGCTTGGTCTCGCGGTCGTCGCTGCGGCTCCACTGGATGGCCACCGTGATCGCGACGATGAGCGTCGGGATCTCGCCGATCGACCAGGCGACACCGCCGCCGGTGTACTGGTCCTCCATGGGGGTGCCGCCCCACGTGCGGCCCATGGAGCCGAACCACTCGGCCACCATGAGGCCCTCCTGCATCATGATCGCGATGCCGAAGAAGGCGTGCATCGCCATGACGCCGATGAGCAGCAGCAGGCGGCCGGGGTACGGCAGCCGGTAGGGCACGGGGTCGATGCCGATCAGGGTCATGACGAACAGGTAGCCCGTGATGAGGAAGTGCGCGACCATCCACTCGTGGCCCAGGTGGTCGTACAGCGACCACCGGAACAGGTCGGTGAAGTAGAACACCCACAGCGACCCGATGAAGATCCCCGCAGCGACGAAGGGGTTCGTGAGCACGCGGGCGACCGGCGAATGCACGGCCCACAGGATCCATTCGCGGCCGCCGCGCGTGCCGTCGTCGCGCTTGTGGATCGCGCGCGCGGCGAGCGTGATCGGCGCACCGGGCACCAGCAGCAGCGGGATCGCCATGGTCAGCAGCATGTGCCCGACCATGTGCATGCTGAACAGGTAGTCCTGGTACACGTTGATGACGCCGCCGGTGACCCACACCAGCAGCAGCCAGCCGAGCACCCACATGACCGTGCGGTAGACCGGCCAGGCGTCGCCGCGCCGGCGCAGGCGCCACACGCCCACGAGGTAGAAGAAGATCGCGAAGCCCGCGACGACCGCCCACAGCAGGTCGACGTTCCACGCGGTGAACCACTTGTCGATCGTCAGCGCCGGCGGCAGCGGCGCGTCCGTGAGACGCTCGGCGGGCGTCGGCGTCGCCGGGATGAGCGGAGCCACCGGCGGGGGCGTGCGGGCGAGCGCGGTCGCCGCGCCGCTCGCGATGCCCATGAGCACGATCTCGAAGACGATGAGGGTCCAGAACGACCGGGTGGCGGCATCCCTGGTCCGCATCCTGCCGATGAGCCGCGTGCGGTACCAGGCGCCGAAGAGGCCGAGTGCGATGAGCGCGACCACCTTGACGGCGAGGATCGCACCGTACGGCGAGATGAGGGCCGACCACGTCTGCAGGCCGATGGCCGCGCGGACGACGCCCGACACCGCGACCACGGCGAACGCGGCGATCGCGATGCTCGAGTAGCGGCCCACGGTGGCGGCGCTGTCTTCGCGCGACTGCAGCGGTCGCACGATCACGATGAGCATGAGTCCGCCGAGCCATGCGGCGGCGCCGATCATGTGCAGGATCAGGGCCGTCATGGCCTCGTGGTGGAACGCCTCTTCGCCGGAGTGCCCTTGCGTGCCCATCGGGACGAGGGATGCCGCCGCCAGCAGCGCCACGAAGAACGTGGCCGTCCACGACCGGACGGCGAAGGTCAGCACGGTGAGCGCCGCGCCGACGATCGTCGTGATGAGCCACGTGCGGCCCGGCTCCGTCTCGACGATGTAGCGGCCGAGCTGCGCGCCGAACTCGGGACCGAGGTTGACGACCGGGTTGAAGGCGTCGATGAACGTGAGGATGCCGGTGGCCGCGGCCGCGAGCGTGAACACGGCCGCAGAGATCGAGGCGACGTCGAGCGCGACGTCGAACTCGCGCTCGCCCGCGCGCAGCGCGAACAGGGCGGTCACGAGGACGCCGACCATGCCGGCCGCCGACAGGTTGACCAGGAGCGTCACGGTGGGCAGCGCCCAGCGGACGAACGGTCCGGGGTCGGCGAGCGCGAGCGGTGCCGCCCCGCCGCCGAACGCCAGTGCCCACACCATCGCCGCGAGTGCGGTCACGACGAGGAGCGCAGGCCCGACGGCCCGCAGCGCGCGGGGATTCACCCCACCAGCCTACGTCGCGCCCCGGCGCCCCCAGACAGCGAGAGAGGGGATGCCGCGGGTGGCGGCATCCCCTCTCCGGAGGTCTGCGTCGGGATTACTTGACGGCAGCCTTGAGCTTCGAGCCCGCGGTGACCTTGACGCGCTTGCCCGCGGGGATCTTGATCTCTTCGCCGGTCTGGGGGTTGCGGCCCGTGCGAGCCGACGTGGCGACCTGCTCGAACGCGATCCAGCCCGGGATCGAGACCTTGCTGCCGGCCGCGACGGCCTCGGACACGGCGCCGAAGAGGGAGTCGAGCACGCCCGAGACGGCGGACTGGCTCTGGCCGGTCGCGCTCGCGATGCTCGCGACGAGCTCGGTCTTGGTGATGGTCTTGTCGGCCATGTGGTTGTCCTCCAAAGACGACGACTGCCGTCCTGTCATTGCTCGGTCCGGACGGCTGGCGCCCCCCGGCTGGTCGGATCGACCGGTCCCGAATGTACCCGACACGGCCGACAGTTCCGCGTATTTCTGCGGATTTCTGCCGATTACGACCGCGTGTCCCGTGATCAGAGTGACGAAAGTGGCGAATGAGCCCGTCCGGGGCGGTGGACATCGCTCGAGTCACGTCGATAGATTATCGATTACTCACCATCGATTGGAGCAAGGATGCTTCGTACGCAACCGTCCCCACGGCGGAAGATCATGGCAGGAACGGCCGTCGGGATCGCGGCCGCACTCACCGTCGCCGGAGCTGCGGCGGCCGCACCGACCGAGGGGCCGCGCACGTTCTACGTATCGGCCGACGCCCGCGGAGGAGGGGACGGCACGTCGCCGGCCTCGGCCTTCCGCACCATCCAGCAGTGCGCCGACGTCCTCGTGGCCGGCGACACCTGCGAGATCGGCTCGGGCACCTACCGCGAGACGGTCACGCCGCAGGCGTCGGGCACCGCCGAGCAGCCCATCACCTACCGCGCCGCGGCCGGCGCGGACGTCGTGGTGAACGGCACCGAGCGGCTCACCGGGTTCACCCCGGTGCTGCAGAAGGACCTCGCCGCCATCGCGGCCGCCGACCCCTATGCCGCGGACTCGCTGTTCAGCGCGGCCGTCGCGCAGCGCAAGATCTACAGCGTGCCCGTCGACCTCGGCGACAAGGGCGGCGAGGAGCAGGTGTTCATCGACGGCACGATGTCGATCGAGGCGTCGTACCCGTACCCCGGCACCGATCTGCTCGACCCCGACATCCGTCGCGCCGCCGCAGGCTCGGCCGACGCCACCATCGTCGACCCCCAGATGACCCGTCCCGCCGGATACTGGGACGGCGCCCGGGCCCTCACCGCGTACTGGTACATCACCACCACGGGCGCTGTCGCGAGCTCGGACGTCGGCTCGATCACGCTGCAGACCGCACCGCTGTGCGTGCACAAGGTCGTCCCCACCGACACGTGGTACCGCCTCTCCGGCAAGATCGGCGAACTCGGCTACAGCGGCGCGCACTACTACGACGCCACCGCCAAGCGGCTGTACCTGTACAGCGACGACAACCCCAACCGTCACTTCATCGCGGCGAAGAAGCGCCAGCTCGCCTTCGATCTGAGCGCGGCCTCCGGCATCCACCTCGAAGGTCTCGGACTGTTCGCATCATCCGTGCAGACCGGCACGTCCAGCACGGGAGTCGTGCTCGACGGCGTCGACGCGAAGTACCTCAGCCACTACTGGGACGTCACGCGCGGCGCCACCAACTGCGGCGAGAACGTCACGCGCGGCGTCGGCGACACCGGCATCGTGCTCAACGGCACCGGCAACACGGTGAAGAACAGCAACATCCAGTACAGCGCCGGCAACGGCATCGCGCTGCGCGGCTACGGCAACACGGCGATCGACAACGTGATCACCGACGTCGACTACGCGGGCACGTACGCGGCGCCCGTGGCCGTGCAGGGGCACAGCCAGACCGTCATGTACAACACGATGGCCCGTGTCGGCCGCAGCGGCGTCAACCTGCAGTGGAACGGCGTCGAGGGCACCGTCCCCGGCCCCGACCGCATCGCGTACAACGACATCTCGGGCTACGCGAGCCTCAGCGTCGACACCGCGGCGATCTACACCTGCTGCTCGTCGCGCATGGCGGGCACCCAGATCGACCACAACGTGCTGCATGACCCGAACGCGCGCCTGGGCGGCGTGTACCCGTTCGGCATGTCGGGCATCTACGCCGACAACGGCCAGAGCGACCTGCGCATCCACAACAACGTCGGCTGGGGCAACCCCGAGGGCACCGTGGAGCTCAACGGGCTCGGCTCGGGCAGCCGCGACAACCTCGTCTACAACAACACCGGCGGCATGACGCTGTTCTACGTCAAGGGTCCTGGGCAGTCGACGGGCAGCGTCGTGATGAACAACATCGGCCCGATCCGGGGTCTCACCGGGGCGACCGATGGGGGTCTCACCCTGTCGAACAACCTCATGGACGGCGACCCGCTGTACGTCGACGCGGCGAACCACGACTACCGCCTGCAGGCGAACTCGCCCGCGCGCGGCGTCGCGACCCCGCTGCCCGGCTACAACGACGGCTCCACCGACGCGGTGCCGAGCCTGGGGGCCTTCCAGTTCGGCGCCCCCGCCTGGACGGCCGGCGCCCGCCGCTGAGCGTGTGGAGGGTGGATGCCGGGCACGCGGCATCCACCCTCCACCGGGGGTCCACGAAGGGGGCTGGAGCCCGAGGCTCCGGCCCCTTCGGCGTGCTCGGACGCCTTCGAGCCTCAGCGGTATGCGGCGATGAGATCGCGGGCCGTCCGTGCGAAGGCGGGCCCGACCCGGTCCTGGCCGTCGAGGTAGCCGCCGACGAGCGCGGCGTCGCGGAGGAGGACCAGGGATGCCGCCACCCCGTCCGGATCGCGCAGCCCTGCCCCCGCGGCCAGCTGCCGCAGCGTCTCGCGGAACCACTCGCGGTGGTCGGCGATGAGTTCGCGCACCGGCCCCGCGTCGGGGTACTCGGCGGCGGCGTTGATGAAGGGGCACCCGCGCGTGTGCCGCTCGCGGATGTCGCGCTCGATGCCGTCGACGACGAGGTCGAGCAGCACTGCGGGGTCGTCCGAGGCCTGGGCCGCCTGCGCGAACAGGCCGCGTAGCCCCTGGTCCTCGCCTTCGAGGTAGGCGAGGACGAGCCCCTCCTTGCCGGCGAACTGCTTGTACATCGTGGCGCGCGTGACGCCCGCCTCCTCGATGATGCGGTCGACGCCGATCGAGTGGATGCCCTCGTTGTAGAAGAGCGCGGTCGCCGCCTCGAGCAGGCGCTCCCGGGCCGTGCCGGGGCGGGTGGTCGGGGCATCCGTCGTCTTCGTCATGAGCGTTCCTTCCTTCTCCATCGTGCCATCTCGAGGAATTTCCCGGTTCTGCGGAATACTCTTGCGTAGATAGAACGTTCGGTCTACCATCAGGATACATCAGCCGAACCCCACCGGATCCGGAGCCCCTGACACCCACGAGCACCACCTACTCAAGGAGAACGAAATGAACACCTCGACCAAGACCCCGATCGTCCTGATCCACGGACTGTGGATGACGCCCAAGAGCTGGGACACCTGGGCAGAGCGCTTCCGCGCCGCCGGCCACGACGTCATCGTCCCGGGCTGGCCCGGCATCGACGACCGCTCCGTCGAAGACATCCGGAGCAACCCCGAGGCGCTCAAGGGAGTGGGACTCAAGCAGATCGCCGACAACTACGAGCGCATCATCCGTGCGCTTCCCCAGAAGCCGATCATCATCGGCCACTCGTTCGGCGGAGTGATCACGCAGATGCTCGCCGACCGCGGGCTCGGCGTCGCGTACGTCGGCGTCGCCCCGGGGCAGACCGCCGGCGTCACCGCACTGCCGCTGTCGACCCTGTGGACGGGCACGCCCATCCTCTCGAACCCCTTCGGCCGCAACGGCGCCAAGCCGCTCAGCAAGCGCCACTTCCACTTCACGTTCGGCAACGACCTGCCCCGCGCCACATCCGACGAACTGTGGGAGGAGTACGCGGTCAACTCGTACAACCGGGTCTTCTTCGAAGGCGTCACGTCGGTGCTCAACGAGAAGAACGGCGTCACCCACGTCGACTACAGCCGTCCCGAGCGCGCACCGTTCCTCGTGATCACCGGCGAGATCGACCACGTCGTGCCGCCGGCGATCGGCAAGGCCATCGTGAAGAAGTACACGTCGACGGGCAGCCCCGCGATCGTAGAGTACAAGGAGTACGCGGGCCGCACCCACCGCCTGGTCAGCCAGGACGGCTGGGAGGAGATCGCCGACTACGCCCTCGACTGGGCGACGACCCACCAGGTCCGCGAGACGGCTGCAGCGCCGGAGACGAAGGCAGCACAGTAAACGGACGCCTCACCCCGGCCCGGTGGGACAGCACCCGGCCCTCGAGCCCCCAGCCCGTCTGGTGGCTCGGCGGTCGGGTGGTGTCCCGGCCGGTGTCCGCGGTGGGGCGCAGGGCCCGGGTCTCGCGAGAGCCCGGGCCTTCCCGCTGCCACCCGTCGGGCGAGCGGGGGACGAGCGAGACTCGACGACCGTCAGGCGTGGAGGCGGCGCAGCGCGCTGACGACGTCGTCGTGCCAGCGCCGGGCAGCGGGGAGGGCGCCGGTGAAGATCGGGGTGTCGTGCGTCACACCCAGGTACCGCACGACGCTCGCGTCGACGCCGGCGAGCCGCAGCGCCGCGCCGTATGCCTCGCCGTCGCCGCGCAGCGGGTCGAACTCGGCGGTGAGGATCACCGCGGGCGGGAGGTCCTCGTGCGACGCCGCCCGCAGCGGCGAGGCGTAGGGCTCACTGGCCAGGCGCTTCGCGGGCAGGTAGGTGCGGGCGACCGACCGCAGCTCACGGGCGACGATGAACCGAGGGATGCCGAGCGCCCGCGTCGCCCTCAGGTCGAGGTGCGCGCCCGTGAGGTCGGTCACCGGCACTTCCAGCACCTGCAGCCGCAGCGGGTACCCGTCGCGATCACGGTTCACGAGCGTCACCGCGGCGGCGAGGTTCGCGCCGGCCGAGATCCCCGCGACGCCGATCCGTGACGGGTTCACACCGAGTCCGTCCGCCTCGGCGAACAGCCACGACAGCGCCGCATACGCCTGCTCCACCTGAACCGGATAGCGGTGCTCGGGCGCGAGAGCGTAGTCGACCGCGGCGATCACGACGCCGGCGTCCGTGCAGCGGCGACGGAAGCCGGCATCCGTCGTCGGATAGTCGATGCCCCCGATGCGGAAGGCCCCGCCGTAGAACGCGAGCACGGCCGGCGCCGGACCGTCGCCACGGGGGTGGTAGAGCCGCACCCGCACCGATGGAGCGCCGGGGACGGGGACGTCGTGCTCGGTGGTGCGGACATCGGGCCCAGGCGTGCCGACCGTTCGCAGCTCCGTGCGATCCCAGGCCAGAGCCGCGCGCCGGTGCCGCGCCCGCGGACTGAGCTTCGGGCCCTTCGCCGGCTTCTGCGGTTCAGGGACACTCGTGCGCCCGAAGGGCCAGAGCGCCCAGAGCCGCTTGCGCATCGACCCGAGAGCCTGGTCGAACAGGTACCTGCGGTGCAGGCGCAGACGTTCGGCGAAGAACGGGTCCAAGGGCATGCCTCCATCCTCGCGCCTGCGCCCCGGAAATGCGGAAGGCCCGGAGTTCCGAGGAACTCCGGGCCTTCCGTGACGCTTCGACAGGCTCAGCGACCGAGGGTGCTTACCAGCTCGACTTGGTCACGCCGGGCAGCTCGCCACGGTGCGCCATGTCACGGAAGCGGACACGCGAGATGCCGAACTTCGTGAGGACACCGCGGGGGCGGCCGTCGATGACGTCGCGCGAACGCAGGCGGACCGGCGACGCGTTGCGGGGCAGCTTCTGCAGGCCCACGCGAGCGGCTTCGCGCTCCTCGTCGGTCGACGTTGGCGAAACGAGCGCCTTCTTCAGCTCAAGGCGCTTGGCGGCGTAGCGGTCGACGACCTCCTGGCGCTGCTTGTTGCGCGCGATCTTGCTCTTCTTAGCCATGGATCAACGCTCCTCTCGGAAATCGACGTGCTTGCGGATGACCGGGTCGTACTTCTTCAGCACGATGCGGTCGGGGTTGTTGCGGCGGTTCTTGCGCGTCACGTAGGTGTAACCCGTGCCGGCGGTCGAACGCAGCTTGATGATCGGACGGACGTCCTGTGCCTTCTTGGCCATTAGAGCTTCACACCCTTCGCCTGGAGGTCACGCACGACCGCCTCGATGCCGCGAGCGTCGATGACCTTGATGCCCTTGGCCGAGACGTTGAGCTTGATGTTGCGACCCAGCGACGGAACGAAGTAGGTCTTCTTCTGCACGTTCGGGTCGAAGCGGCGCTTCGTCCGGCGGTGCGAGTGCGAGATGTTGTGACCGAAGCCGGGAACTGCTCCAGTCACCTGGCACACTGCTGCCATAGTGATGTCTCCTTAGTACCGTGGAGCCGGACGGCCCCACCCAAGATCCCTTGTCTGCACCCCGCGTTCGACCCGGCCGGTGAAAGCCAGGATCTGTGGTGGGATGCGAACTGCGTGCTGGAGTGCGCGCAGACAAAGAGTCAGTCTAGCACGCACGGCGTGTCGGCCCTGACGGAGCCGCTTCGCCGAGCCCGGCATCCATCGATCGGGGGATGCGGCAGGGCGGCGGATCTGGTGTGCTGTGGCCGTGGGCCTTGCGCAGATCATCGGCAACATCCTGATCATGGCCGTCGCCACCGTGCTGGCGATGCTCGTGATCGGAGCGTTCGCCCGCGGCGTCCTCGGCGTGCGCATCGGCACCGTGCGCATCCTCATCGCCGGCGTGCTGGCGCTCGGCGCCGAGGTCGGCTTCGAGTCGCGGGCGGTCTGGCCGGAGAGCGAGTACAACCCCGCGCTGCTGCTGGTGCAGGTGGGCATCATCCTCCTCGTCGCCACCGCGTTCCTCGTGGCGGCGGAGCTGCTCGTGCCGCAGGGAACCGTGCCACGCCCGAGCCATGTCGTGCGAGAGACGCGCAGCACGATGGCACGCGCACGCCGGTACTCCGAGCTCGTGCGGATCGCGACGCGGAACAAGCTCGTGCCGTTCAAGCTCAACACCGCGCAGACGAGCGCCGGCGTCGAGGAGCGCACCCGGCAGGCGCTCGCCCTTCGTGCCGCGCTGGAGGACGCCGGCGGGGCGTTCGTGAAGCTGGGGCAGCTGCTCTCGACGCGCACCGACATGCTGCCTCCCGAGTTCACCGAGACGCTTCGGGGTCTTCAGCAGACGGTGCCGGCCGCTCCGTGGGACGAGGTCTCGGAGGTGCTCGACGCCGAGCTGGGGCGCCCCTCGGGCGAGGTGTTCTCGCACATCGACCACACTCCCGTGGCGGCCGCATCGATCGGGCAGGTCCACGTGGCGACGCTGGACACGGGGGAACGCGTCGCGGTGAAGGTGCAGCGGCCCGGCATCGTGCCGCTCGTGGAGCGGGACGTCGACATCACCCGCCGCATCGCGACGCGCCTCGCCGAGTCCACGTCGTGGGCGCGTCGCGTGGGGGTGGAGGACCTCGCCCGCAGCCTGACCGACAACCTGCTGGACGAACTGGACTACCGCATCGAGGCGTCCAACCTGGCCGCGCTCGCGTCGACGCTCGCCCGGCACCCGGCGGACAGTCGGCTCCGAGTCCCCGAGTTGCACGCCGGCCTGAGCACGAAGCGCGTGCTCGTGATGGAGTTCCTCGACGGCCGCACGCTCAGCGATCCGGGTTCTCTCGACACGCTGTCGGCCGAAGAGCGCTCCATGCTCGCCGGGCGACTGCTGCGCTCGATCCTGACGCAGATCATGGACGACGGCGTGTTCCACTCGGATCTGCACCCCGGCAACATCCTGGTCCTGCCGGATGCCTCCCTCGCTCTGCTCGACTTCGGCTCGGTGGGACGCATCGATTCGCAGGTGCGCGGCCAGATCACCGATCTGCTGCTCGCCTTCTCGCGCGGCGACTCGGTGGCCTTCGCCGATGCGCTGATCGCGTTCGTGGAGCTGCCCGACGACGTCGACGAGTACGCGCTGCGGCGGCAGATCGGCGACTTCGTGTCACGCCGGCTCGGGCCGGGGGCGACCCTGGACGCGTCTGCGTTCGCCGAGGTGATGGAGGTGCTCAGCAGCAACGGGCTGACGGCTCCGCCGCAGCTGACGGTCGCCTTCCGTGCGATCGCGACCGCCGAGGGGACGCTGCGCGTCCTCAGCCCGGACTTCGACCTCGTCGCGGAGGCGTCGGCCTACGCGCAGGAGCGCATCAGCGAGGCGCAGCGGCCGGCGTCCCTCGCCCGCACGGCCGCCGACGAGCTGGCGGGTCTGCTGCCGCTGCTGCGCAGGCTCCCGCAGCGCGTCGACCGCATCTCCGGAGCGCTCGCGTCCGGTCGGCTGAGCGTGAACGTGCGGATGCTCGCCGATCATCGCGACCGTGCGCTGTTGCGCGAGTTCTTCAATCTCGCCGCCATCACCTTCCTCGCGGGCGTCTTCGGGGTCATGGCGGCGATGCTGCTGACCAGCACCGGCGGGCCTGAGATCACCGACACCCTGAGCCTCTACCAGCTGTTCGGGTACCTGCTCGTCGTGACATCCGGCGTCCTCACGCTGCGGGTGCTGTTCGACGTCTTCCGTCGACGCCGGGGGCGCGGCTGAGGCGCCCGGCCGCCCGATCGCCGCGCCATCCGGCGACGTATTCCGCGGGCGGAATTCATCCTGACGAGAGATCCAATCCGACCCCGCCGCCGTGACACGATCGTGGCGGCAACATACAAAGTCCGCACACGGCGGCGCCCGACGCGGGAACATGTTCGTCAACCCACGAGAGGGGACGACGACATGAGCGAACCGCAGGCCACGCCACGGATCTGGCCGTCTTCGCCGTACGACCTCGCCGACGCGCACCGCTGCCCGTCGTGCTTCGCCCTCGTCTCGGCCCCGACCTGCCCCACGTGCGGCTTCTTCCTCACGGACTCGCGGGCGCCTCGTCTGCTCGAGCTCGGTCGCCGCCTGCTCGACACGGAGCTCTCGCGCCAGCGGCTGATCGACGAGATCCGCCTGTCGGCCGATCCTGCGGGGAAGACGGATGCCGCGGCCCGGGGTTTCGCCGCGACCTCCGCGCCGGGCCCCGTCGCCGTCGCAGCCGCGGCTGCGGCCCCCGCGGTGACCGTCGCCGTCGCACCGGCTGAGGTCCCGGTCGCGGCAGCCGTTGCCGAACCGGCCCTCGTGACTGCGTCGACCACGACGGAACCGGCCGGCTCTGCGGTTCCGGCTGCACCCGTGCCCGGGGTGCCCCTCGCACCGGCCGCGTCCGCCCCGCTCGCGCCGGACCTGCCTCCGGCGCCCGCGCCGATGGTCGCCACCCCCCGCCGACGCCGGCTGACCGTGCCGGTGCTCCTGCTGATCGTCGGCGTCTCGCTCGTCGGGATCGCGGCGGTCTTCTTCCTGCTGCTGGCGTGGTTCGTCGCGGGCATCGCCGTGCGGGCCCTCATCATCGGTGGCATCACCCTCGCGACGATCGTGCTCGCGTCGTGGCTGCGTCGCCGCGACCTCGGCGCGACGGCCGAGGGGATCGGCGCGCTCGGGGTCGGGCTGATCGCGCTGGACGCCTGGGCGGTGCGTGCGAACGACCTGTTCGGCACGGCCGCGACCGACGCGGCCGTGTACACCGGGATCGCCGCGCTCGCGGTGGCCGTGGTGTGCCGCGCATGGGCGCGGGTGTCGGGACTGCGGGGGCCGGACCTGGCGGCCTCGCTCGCCCTGCCGGCGGGCGTCGGCTTCCTCGTCGGCGGCCTCTTGGACGCACCTGCCGGCGAGGCGCTCACCGCGGGCCTGATCGGCGCCGCGATCGGGGGCCTCGCCCACGCGCTCCCGGCGCCGTTCTCGTCGGCCCGCCGAGGCGCCGCGGGCGACCCCGAGCGGCTGGTGCTCGCGCTCGCAGGGGTGGCATCCCTGATCGGCGCCTTCGTGACGACCATCGTGGCGACCGGCGACGCCGCACCCGTCGTGGTGTGGTCGAGCGCACTGGTGGGCGCGGTGGGCGCCGCCCACGCCTGGTTCGCCCGCCCGCGTCGCGGGGTCGATCCGCTGCCGGGGGCGCGCATCGTCTCGGGCGTCTCGTCGGGCGTCGCGGCGTCGGCGATCGCCCTGGCCGGGTGGCAGCTCGCCTGGCGGGTGGAGGAGCCGGTCCTGTCGCTGCTCATCGCGCCGGTCCTCGCCGTCGTCGTCGCCGTGGCGCTCGATCTGGTGCGCGCGCGGCGCACGTCACGGGCTCTGCTCCCGGCGGCGGTCGTCGCCGATGTCGCCGCGGGCGGCTCACTCGTCGCCGCCCTCCTCCTGTGGCTCATGCCCGCTGTCACCGCGATGTCGACGTCGTGGATCCTGTGGAGCACGGATGCGTTCGCCCTCGCCGCTCCGGCGACCGAGGCGCCCTTCCTCCCGGTGGCGTCGGCCGTGGTCCTCGGCGGTCTGCTGTTCGCCGCACCCACGCTCGCGCGACCGGTGCTGCGCGACGTCCGCGCCATCGCGGTCATCGTGCTGCTGCTGGTCGCGGCCGCGTACACGAGCGTGCCCGCGCCGCTCGTCGGGACCGCCGCCGTCGCAGCCGCCGCGGCCGTCGTGGCGGCCGGGCGCGGCGTCCGATCGGGTTCCGGCCGGGGCGCCGTCGAAGGCTGGAGCGTCGCCGGCGCACTCGCGGCCGTCACGGCGTTCGCCGCCGGGACGGCGGTCCCATGGCTCTGGGTCGTCGGCGTCGCGGTCGCACTCGCGTACCCGGTCGCGCTGCGCGTGGCCCGGCACGCCGACGGGCCTCTCGCGGTCGTGCTCGCCCTGGCCCCGGTGGGCGTCGGCGTCGTGGCCGCCGTCATCGCGCCGGCCGCCCTGGGTGCGGCGACAGGCCTCTCGGGCTCGGGCCCGGCCGTGGCCCTGTCACTGCTGCAGTGGCTCGCGCTCGCGACGCTCGCGGTCGCCGCCTTCGCACGGCTCGACAGTGCGAGCCGTGTGGGCCTCGCCGTCGCCGGCTACGCGCTGATCGCCCTGACCCTGATCTGGATCCTCGTCGCCGGTGCCGACGACATCGCGACGGACGCCGCCACCACCGCCCTCGTCGCGACCATCGGCGAACCCGTGCTGGCGCTGGTGCGCGGCGTCGCGCTGATGGCGCTCCTCGCCCTCATCGTGGTCGGCCGCACGCGCCTGCGCGGGCACGCGGTGTCGGCGGCGGCGCTCTTCGCGGCGCCGGCACTGGCCGCCATAGCCCACGCCGCGCTCGACATGGCGGGCGCGAGCGACGAGGGCTGGGCGACGCTCGTCCTCGTCGCGGGGCCGGTGCTCGTCGTCGTGGCCGGCGGGCTCACCGCGCTGCTGAGGCCACCGGTCGCGGCGGACGCCGAGGCGACTGAGGCCTCCACCGCGCCGTCGGTGGGCGCGGCGTCCGTGGCCGCGCCGGTCGAGACGGCTCCGCTCGGGGGAGCGGCGTCCGTGGCCGCTCTGGCCCAGACGGCTTCGTCCGTGGCCCCGACCCCGATCCGGCCGCTGCGATCGCGCACGGCCGCCGACGTGGGCGCGCTCCTCACGGGCATCTGTGTCCTGTGGGGGATCGGCGCCGACCTGGTGTGGGCGCTCCTCGTGCTGGCGGCGGTGGCGTGGGGTGCGGCATCCCTCACCCGCGGCTGGATCGCGCCGGCCGCCGCGGACCCGGCCGACGACGCGTTCGCGACCCGCCGCGCCGGGGTCACGTCCATGGCCGCGCCGCGGCGCCTGCTCGTGTGGCCCGCTGCGGTGGCGGCATGCGCGGCGTGGTGGACCTGGCTCGACGCCGGCACGCCGGCTGTGGCCTTCACCCCAGAGTCGTACACCGTCCCTGTGTCGGTCGCCCTGGTGGCGTTCGCCGCGGTGCTCGTGCGGCTGCGCCGGCGCATCGAGGCGAGCATCGCGATCGGCGCGGGTCTGCTGGTCGGTCTTGTGGCGCCCGTGCTGAACGACGGCCTCCTGCCCCTCACGTTCGGCGAGGCAGCGGACGGCGACACGGTGCTCCGCGAAGCGGTCACCGCCGCCGTCGCGGCCGCCGTGTGCCTGGTGCTCGCGCTCACGCCGGTGCGCGGCGTCCGCCCGCCGTCGGTGGTCGGGGCGGCCGTCGCCGTCGCCGCCGTCGGAATCGTCGCCGTCGATCGCGTCACGACATGGGAACCGGATGCCTCCCCCTGGCGCGTCACGTGGCTCGCCCTGTTCGCGGCCGTCGCCTACGCCTCGGGCGTGGGGCTCTCGCTCGCCCGTCCCGCGCGCGCATCGTCGCGCGGGTACGCGGTGGTCGTCCCGCCGATCGCCCTCGGTCTCGCCGCCGTCGCCGTGCTCGGATCCGTCCACGACGGCCTCGTCGTCACCGTCGCTCTCGCGCTGCTGCTGGCCGCGCACGTGGCGTCCGCCGCGTTCGACCGGGCGCCCTTCGGCCGCGCCACCCGCTGGACGGCGTTCGGCGCCGCGCTGCTGGTCGCCGCGGTATCGGTGCTCGTGGGCGGCGCGCGAGAGATCGAGTACGCGACGCTGCCGGTCGCCGCCGCCCTGGGCGCGGGGGCCGTGCTCGCCGTGCTGCGCCGGCGCCGCACCGGGGCGGCCTGGCCGGCGGGCGAGCAGTGGGTGTGGGCGGGAGCCCTCGTGCTCGCGACCCTGCCGAGCCTGCTCGCGGCGCCTGAGCCCGCACGCGTCTGGCTGCTCATCGGCATCGCGCTGGTCGTCGCCGCGGCGATCGCCGCGACCCCGATCCCCGACGCGTGGCGCGTGCGCGTGCCCTCGGCGATCATCCTGTCGGCCGCGGCTCTCGCGATGGGTCTGCGCGCCCTCCTCGGTCCCGGGTTCGCCGGCGCCGACGCGGCGGCGATCGTCGCGGCATCCGGAGCCGTCGTGGTCGCGGTGATCCTGACCGCGACCGCGGTGAGGCTGCCGGAGGCTCGCGCCGCGGCCGCCGTCAGCGCCGCGGGGATCGCGTTGGTCGCCCTCGCCCTCGTGCAGGATGCCGCCGCCGACACCGCCTCCGCGGCGGTGACCGTGGCGCTCGCCGGCGCCGGCGGCGTGTCGGGCGCCGCCGTGCTCGGGCTTCGCCGCTGGGCACGGCTCGGAGCGGTGCTCTCGGTGGGCGGCGTCGCATTGGTGGCGATCGCGTGCGGCCTGCGCTTCGTCGCCGTCGCGCACGAGCCGGGCTTCGAGGCCGACCTCTGGGTCATCGCCGGCGCCGCGATCACCGCGGCCGTCGCACTCGCCGCGCTGCGCGCCACGCCGGCGCGCGTGGTCTCGCTCGCGGTGGGCGCGGGACTCGCGGTGGCGTGCGTGCTGTTCGCCGCGGCCGAGTCGTACCTGCTCTCCGCGGCGTCGGACGCCGACGGCCTGCGGGCCGCGGTCGCCATGGCGCTGCTGAGCGCCGCCGCGTACGTGGGTGCCGTGCGACGCGACCGGCTGGGTCCGGCACTCGCGATCGTCGCCGCCGTGACCGCCGCAGTGTTCGGCGTGCTCGCCTTCTTCGGGTTCGGCGTCGATCCCGCCGAGCTCGTGACGGTGCCTGCGGCCCTCGGCGGCCTCGCCTACGGCGTGCGCACGCTGCGACTCCGCCCCGAGTCCCGCACCTGGCCGACGATCGGGCTGTGGCTCGTGCTCCTGCTGCTCCCCTCGCTGCTGTACGACTTCGTCGGCGGCACCGAGCTGTGGCGCGTCGTCGCGCTCGGGGTCGTCGCCGTCGCACTCGTGGTCGTCGGCGCCGTGCGCCGGCTGCAGGCGCCGCTCATCATCGGGTCGGCGGTGGTGCTCGTGCACGGCGTCGCGCAGCTGTGGCCGTGGATCTCGACCTCGTACGTGGCCGTGCCGTGGTGGCTGTGGCTGGGCATCGGCGGCGCCGTGCTCATCTTCATCGCCGCGCGCTACGAGCGCCGGATCCAGCAGCTGCGCGCCGCGATCACCGCCGTCACCTCCCTGCGCTGATCCCCGTTCAGCGCCGACACCGCCGCTCGGGTGGCACGACACGCGGCGTCCCACGAAGGGATGCCGCGAGTTCTGCCACCCAAAAGCCCCGACAACCCCCGGGCGCGC
>NZ_JBHXJQ010000002.1:305267-522996 GCF_042722305.1 Microbacterium sp. NPDC058389 | reverse complement strand
TTGCGCCCCCCCCCCCCCCGTGTTCTCCACGCCGGGGGCGGGCGCCCCCCCACTTCCCCCGGGGGGGGCGCCGCCGGCGCCGCGCCCCACCCCCCCCTCTCGATCTTCAGGCGTCAGGCGTCGTCGCGGCGCTCGCGCTCGTCGGGACTCTCGGACTCCTCGGACTCGGGCTGAGGAACCGCGGACTCCTCCGGCTCTTCCGAGACCGGGGCCGTCTCCGAGTCGGCGGGCTCGGACTCCTCCGGCGCGTCGGGCGCAGGCTCGGACTCGTCCGACGCGGGGTCGGACGCGGTCTCCTCGTGCTCCGACTCGTCCGCCTCGGCGGCTTCGTCTCGCGGCTCGTCGTCGGTCAGGGGCTCCTCGATCGAGGGTCCCGCGGCCTCGGCCGGGTCGGCCTCCGGCTCCGGTTCCGTCTCGACTGCGGGCTCCGCGTGGTCCTCGGCCTGGTCCTCGGCCTCGGACGGCGACCCAGCCTCGGACGGCGACTCCGGCTTACCCTCCGCCTCCGGCGCACCCTCCGCCTCCGGCTCGACCTCGGTCGCGGCGTCCGCGTCCGCCGGGGCGAAGGTCGGCACGGCGTCGACGACGTCGGCGCGCGGCTCGTCCACCGTCTCCGTCTCCGCCTGCTCGTCGGTCTCGGCCTCGTTCGCGACGCCAGGCTCCGACTGCTCGGCATCGGCAACCGCGGACTCGACCGCGTCCGCCGGCTCGACCGCGTCCGCTGGCTCGACGGCATCCGCCGGCTCGACGGCATCCACCGGCTCCGCCTCGATCGCTGCGGCCGCGGGTGCCGGCTCGGATGCAGGCACCTCGACGTCGGGGCCCTCCTCGATCACCGGCACGACCACCGCCGCGGTCTCTGCGGCCACGGCGCCCTTGCGGCCGCCCGCCGCCTCGCGCTGACGACGCTCTCGGCGGGTCTCGAACCCGGCGCCCGCGGCTCCGGCGGCCACCGCACCGGCGGCAGCCGCACCCGCGGCGGCGGACGGGACGCCGGGCGCGGCGACGGCAGCGCCGACGAGCTCGCCTTCGGCGGCTTCCGTTCCCTCGTCCGGGCCCTCGTCCTCAGGCGCCGGACCGTCACCGCGCTCGGCGGAACCGTCCCCGCCGGCACGACGCGCAGCGCGCCGCTCCTTTGCACCCTCGACCAGGTTGAACAGCGTGGGCAGCACGAGAAGGGTCAGCACCGTCGACGAGATGAGACCGCCGATCACGACGATCGCCAGCGGCTGCGAGATGAATCCGCCGTGTCCGGTGAGGCCCATCGCCATCGGCAGGAGAGCGAAGATCGTCGCGAGCGCGGTCATGAGGATCGGCCGAAGACGGCGCGACCCGCCCGCGAGCGTCGCGTCGTGCGTCGACAGGCCCTTCACGCGGTACTGGTTGACGAGGTCGACGAGCACGATGGCATTGGTCACCACGATGCCGATCAGCATCAGCACGCCGATGAGCGAGGCGACGCCGAGCGGCACGCCCGTGATGATCTGCAGCAGGATCGCGCCGGTCGCCGCGAACGGCACCGACACCAGCAGCAGCAGCGGCTGACGCAGCGACTTGAACGTCGCGACCATCACGATGTAGACGATGAGGATCGCCGCGAGCATCGCGAGTCCGAGCTGCGAGAACGCGTCACCCTGCTGCGACGCGACGCCGCCGATCGCCGCGTCGGCCGACGCGGGCAGGTCGGCATCGGCGATCGCCTGCGTGACCGACGCGGTCGCCGTGGCGAGGTCGTCGGTCGCCGGAGACACGGTCACCGTCGCGGTGCGCTGACCGTCCTCGGTCGTGATCGAGGCGGGCCCGTTGCTCTCTTCCACGGTCGCGACGTCCGACAGCGGGACCATGCCCGCCGCGCTCGGCACCGGAAGCGCCTTGAGCTCGTCGATCGAGGCCGGCGGATCGGATGCCGCCACATAGACGGTCAGCGTCGTGTCGTCGATCTCGACGGTGCCGGCCTGCTGCGGCTGCATCGCTGCCGAGACCAGACCGCCGACGGCGACCTCCGACAGGCCGAGCTGTGCGGCCTTGTCGCGATCGACGGTGACGGCGATGTACGGCAGTGAGGCCGACAGGTTGCTCGACACCTGACCGACGCCCTCCGCGCCGGTGACGGCATCCACCACCGCGTCGGTCGCCGTGGTGAGGGTGTCGGCGTCGGGAGCCGTCACGTCCACCTCGATGTCGCTCGAGCCGAAACCGCCGTTGCCCGTCCCGACGGTGAGCGTGCCCACGTCGTCGAGATCGGCCAGCGCGTCCTGCACGTCCTCGCGCAGCGCCACCTGGTCGGCGTCGGGGTCGGTGGTGATGGAGTAGGTGATGCCCGCGCTGCCGCCGCTGAACGCATCGCGCAGGGCGGAGCCGCTCGAGCCGATCGACACCTGAACGGTCTCGATGCCGTCGATGCCGAGCAGCGCCTCTTCGACCGGCTCGGACGCGGCCGTCTCGGCCTCCAGGCTCGGCGCGGGTCCGAGATCCTGAGTGACGGTGAACGTGTTCTGCCCCGAGTCCCCGAGGAAGTTCGTCTTCATCAGCGGCGCGAGGGCGATCGTGCCGGCGAGCACGAGCACCGCGATGAGCAGCGTCACCCACGAGTGCTTGAGCGTCCACGTGAGGATCGGCAGGTACGACTTCTGCAGGCGGCTCGGCGGCGCGGCGGCGTCTTCGGGGTCGATCGCCGTGCCGGCGGCATCCAGCAGCGGCTTGCCCGGCTTGAGGAACCAGTAGGCGAGCACCGGCACGATCGTCAGCGCGACGAACAGCGACGCGAGCATCGCGATCGTGACCGTCAGCGCGAACGGGCGGAAGAGCTCGCCGGTCACATCGCCCACGAACGCGATCGGCAGGAACACCGCGACCGTCACGATCGTCGAGGCGCTGACGGCGGTCGCCACCTCTCGCACGCCGCGCAGGATCGCGGTCTTCTTGTCGGCGTCGCCGATGTAGTGCCGTTTGATGTTCTCGATGACGACGATCGAGTCGTCGACCACGCGCCCGATGGCGATCGTCAGCGCGCCGAGCGTGAGGATGTTCAGCGAGAACCCGAACGCCTGGATGCCGATGAACGTGATGAGCACGCTCGTCGGGATCGAGATGGCCGCGACGAGCGTGGAGCGCACCGACAGCAGGAAGATGAAGATCACGAGCACCGCGAAGACGAGGCCGAGCAGGCCCTCCTGCGCGAGCGAGTCGATGGACTGCTGGATGTAGGGAGCCTGGTCGAAGACGACGGTGAACTCGACGCCGTCGATGTCGTCCTCCAGGCTCGGCAGCAGCGCAGTGACGCCGCGCGAGACGTCCACCGTGTTCGCCGAGGGAAGCTTGGTGACCGCGATCGTCAGCGCCGCCTCGCCGTTCACGCGCGAGACGCTCGTGATGGGGTCGCTCTCCTGCACGACCGTCGCGACATCGCCGATGGTCTTCTGACCGCCCGAGAACTGCTCGGCGTCGCTCGGCACGAGCGGAAGAGCCGCGATCTCGTCGACCGTGGAGATCTTGCTGCCCGTCTGCACGGTGAGCGTCTGGTCGTCCTCGGTGATCTCGCCGCCGGGGAACAGCACGCCGTTCTGCTTCAGCGCGTCGGTGATGGCCTGCTGCGAGTAGCCGGCCGCGGCGAGCGCCTCCTGGTCAGGAGTGATCGTGACACGCTGTCCCACACCGCCGACGATCTGAGCGGCGTTGACACCCTCGACGTCCTCGAGATCGGGGATGACGGATGCCTCCAGCTGAGCCTGGATCGTCTCCGCGTCGTCGTAGCCGGTGACCGCGATCTGGATGACAGGCAGATCGT
Source organism: Microbacterium sp. NPDC058389 (assembly GCF_042722305.1). Lineage (NCBI taxonomy): Bacteria > Bacillati > Actinomycetota > Actinomycetes > Micrococcales > Microbacteriaceae > Microbacterium > Microbacterium sp. NPDC058389. Next base: position 519,209 of record NZ_JBHXJQ010000002.1, on the reverse strand, counting down.
CGATGCTCACCGACAGCACGTTCGGCTGGACCCCGGTGGGCAGCGTCGACTGGATGCGGTTGATCGCCTGCGTCATCTTCTGCTCGGCGGTCGCCAGATCGGTGCCGTACGAGAAGGTCGCCTGCACGATCGACGCGTTCGTGGTGCTCGTCGCGGTGGTGCCCTCGAGCCCCGGCACGCCCTGGATGGCGGACTCGATGGGCGTGGACACGTCGTTGTTGACGACATCGGGCGACGCGCCCGGGTAGGTCGAGACGACGATCAGCGCGGGGAACTCGATCGAGGGGATCAGTTCCTGCTTCAGGTTGGTCAGCGCGAGCCCGCCGAAGATGGCGGCGACGATCGTGATCAGCGCGATCAGTGCGCGGTTCTTCAGGCTCAGGACGGCGAGGTTCGACACAGCAATGCCTTCGCTGGGTGAGGTGGTGCATGGATGCGGGAACCCGCACGATACGAACGTGTATCGGTTTTCAGTATTTCATGCGCTCAAACACCCGAGAGGACCGCTCCCACCCAGAGCCCCAGCCCGGCCCCGAGGGCGGCGAGCACGAGCGTGCCGAACAGGTTCAGGGCGGCATTCCGCCACCGGTGCCGCTGGGCGAGCAGCACCGTCTCGACCGACACGGTGCTGAAGGTCGTGTAGCCGCCGAGGAGGCCCAGACCCAGCACGAGCGACAGCTCTGGGGCGATCGCAGAGCCGAGTCCCGTGACGATGCCGAGCACGAACGAGCCCGACACGTTCACCACGAGGATCCCGACCGGGAACCGCGCGCCGCGGGCGGGCGTGAGCCACCGGTCGACGACGTAGCGCAGCCCCGCGCCCACGCCGCCGGCGAGCGCCGCGACCAGCAGCCACGGGCTCACTCGGCGTCCTCGATCGGCTCGATCTCGCCGGGCACGTCGGCGATCCGGCGTCCGATGAACAGCCCGATCACGGCTCCGGCGACGCCCGCGACGAGGGATGCCGCCGCCAGCGCGCCCGCGAGCCACGGTGTCGACACCCACAGCGCCGTCGCCACCGCGAACGCGCTGTAGGTCGTGAAGCCGCCCATGACCCCGGTTCCGAGGAACGCTCGGGCGAGCGGATGCCGGTCGTCGAGCCAGCCGACGACCACTCCCAGCAGCAGCGAGCCGACGCCGTTGATCGCGAGCGTCAGCCACGGCACGGCGGACGGGTCCGCGGCGGGCGCGATGATCAGACCGCGCGCGAGCACCCCCACGGCCCCGCCGAGCACCGTCGCCCCGAGCACGCGGGGGTCGACGGACTGCGGCATCCCCCCACGCTACTCCCGTGCTTTCGGCCCCTGAGCCCGTCGAGGGCGCGGTCCCTGAGTCCGCGTGTCCCCCCGGCTCCTGAGTCTGCGTGCCCCCGGTCCCTGAGCCTGTCGAAGGGCGCTTCGACGAGCTCAGCGACCGCACGAGCTCCGCGACCGCACCGGCTCAGCGACCGCACCGGCTCAGCGACCGCAGCGGCTCAGCGCCCGGGTCGCAGCAGCCCGCGGATCGCCGACTCGGGCGTGATCGACAGGTCGAGCAGGTGCCCGTCGCCGTAGCGGGCGAACACGCGCGGGTCGATGTAGGAGCCGCGCGCCACGGCGGGCGTGTTGCCGAGCGCGGCGGCGGTGGCCCGCACGGCGAGCACCTCGGCGCGCTTGCGGTCGGCGGCGGTGTCGACGGTGCCGATGCGGGCGAGCGCATCGGCGGCGAGGATCGTGCCGCGCAGCGTGCGGAAGTCCTTCGCGGTGAACCGTCCTCCGGTGAGCGCACGCACATACGCGTTCACCTCGGCGGGAGTCAGCGGCACGCGCCGTCCGGCACGGTCCCACGCCAGCAGGGGTGTGCGCGGCCGTCCGGCCGCGAGCAGCTCGATCGCCGCGGCGAGGTCGGCGTCGTCGACCTCGAGCAGCTGCCGCTTGCCGCTCTTGCCCGGGAAAGCGAGCGAAACGATGGATGCCTCGACCGCGGCATCCCGTCTCTGCAGCGTCGTGAGCCCGCGGCTGCCGTGCGCCGACAGGTAGCGCTCGGAGCCGATGCGGGGCGCCGCCTCGTCGAGGAGGCGGAACGCGACCGCCAGCACCCGCTCCCGATCGAGCGCGGAGCGGCGCAGCGACGTCGTGACACGCGCACGGGCGCGGGGCAGCGCCTCGGCGAGCGCGAGCGACCGGGCGAACTTGCCGCGGTCGCGGCCCGCCGTCCACTGTGGGTGGTAGAGGTACTGCGTGCGGCCGGCGTCATCGACGCCGACCGCCTGGATATGCCCGTCCGGACGCGCGCTGATCCACACGTCGTGCCAGGCGGGCGGGATCACGAGCGCGTGGATGCGCTCGAGCTGACGGGCGGCGGGCGTGCGGCCGCGCGCGTCGACGTACCGGAAGCCGGACCCCGCGCGGACGCGGCGGATGCCCGCATCGCTGTAGGGCCGCACGCGCGCGAGCTTCGGCATCCGTCCTCCGTTCCTGCGAGTCCGGAGGCCGGCCCGCGGCGCCGCCTCAGTGGTTGCGGATCATCGAGATCAGCTCGGACTTCTTCTTGCCCGAGTATCCCGTGATCCCGAGTTCCTTCGCACGCGTACGCAGCTCGGGCACGGTGCGGTCGTCGTAGTCCTTCGCGTTGCCGCCGCGACGGCCGATCGTCGTGCGCCCCTGGCTCGCGGCCGCGTTCGAGATGCGCGCCGCCTTCTCCTTCGAAGCCCCCTCGCCGCGCAGCTCCTCGTAGAGATCGGGGTCATTCAGGCTGGATCCGCGCCGTCCGGGCATGGGTCCTCCTTCGTCGTCGATGTGCTCCTGACCGCGACCGTAGGAGCGCTCGACCGGCGGATCACGGGGGTTGACTTCTGTCACCGGCGGCCGTAGCGGTGCGTATCACCGGCGACGCGACCGCGTCAACCCACTACGTCGCTGACGGGTTCCGGTGCCAATCTCATGGTGTGCCTACGAGGCAACCGGTGCAGCTGCGCCGGCACCCACAAGGAGGACCCCCGTGAACATCGCCCTCATCATCATCATCGTCATCGCGATCATCCTCGCCATCGTCGGCGGACTGAGCTCCGCTCTGAACTGGCTGCTGTGGGTCGCGATCATCGTCGGTGTCATCGCTCTCATCGCGTTCCTCTTCCGCGTTCTGACCGGAAACCGCAACACCTGACGACACCGGGAACGAGAGAGAGTGGATGCCGCGGCCCGTGGGGCTGCGGCATCCACTCGTTCCGGTGCTAGAGGTTCGCCTCCGCGTAGACGCGCAGCGCGTCGCGGACGAACTCGGCGCCCTTCGTGCCGCCGTAGTTCGCGCCGAAGCGCGGATCTGCGACGTACATCTCGCCGAGCCCCAGTACGTACGCCTTCACGTCGCCGCCTCCACCGGTCGCTGAGCCTGCCGAAGCCGCCGGGGTGCCCGGGATGCCGGTCAGCCACTCCACGTGGCGCCTCGCGAGCGCTTGCGCCTCGTCGCCCTCGGGGGCGGCGCCGGACTCCGCGGCCGCGATCCAGTCGCGACCGAGGTCGGCGACCCGCTGCTGCCATGCGGCCTTGTCGTCGGCACTCATGGAGCGCCACCAGCGGTCGCTGTCGGCGTACGCCTTCTTGCCCCAGCGCTGTTCGACCTCGTCCTTGTACTGCGTGTGGTCGAAGCCGTCGAACATGTTCTCTGCCATCAGTCGTTCACCTCCTCTCAATGCCGTGATGGTGTTCTCGACCGACGCGATCTGGCGCGCCAGCCTGCCCTGCTCCTGCCGCAGCCATGCGAGGTGGCTCTCGAGCGCGTGAGCCTCGGATGCCTCCCGCCCGAGCACCTCCGCGATCTGCGGCAGTCCCAGGCCGAGCTCGCGCAGCAGCAGGATGCGCTGCAGGCGCACGAGCGCCGCCTGGTCGTAGTAGCGGTAGCCGTTGTGCCCGATGCTCGACGGCGCGAGCAGCCCGATGTCGTCGTAGTGGCGGAGCGTGCGGCTCGTGGTGCCGGCGAGCCGGGCGATCTGCTGGATCGACCATTCCTCGTCGTCGTTCATGTCCTCCACGGTAAAGGTTGACGTTGCGTCAAGGTCAAGACAACTTTTCCGAGAGCACTTGACAGAGTCGCGATATATCGTGTTACGCTTCTTCATACGCGATATATCGCGAAGTGGACCAACCCCCGAGAGAAAACGCAGGAGAAGCAGTCATGACCCTGGAGAAGTGGATCATCCACCCGGGCGAGACGCGCGTGATCGACATCGAGACCGTGCGCACGCTCAAGATCGGCCTCGTCGGCGGCCAGATCGACGTCATCGCCCACGACGAGCCCGGCGCCCGCATCGAGGTGCACGGCGTCACCGTGAAGGACCTCCGCATCGAGGTCGCCGACGACCACGTCGAGATCGACCACCCGCAGCTGCGGTGGGACAACTTCCTCGAAGTGTTCCGCAACTTCGGCGCCGGCGGTCCGCGCGCCGAGATCAGCGTCGCGGTGCCCCGCGAGGTCGCCCTGACCCTCGGCGTCGTGAGCGCCAGCGGCCTCGTGTCGGGCCTGCGCGAGAGCGCCTCGCTCAACACCGTGTCGGGCGACATCATCGTCGACGGCCTCACCGGCGACCTGTCGGTCAACGCGGTCTCGGGCGACGTGCAGGTGCGCGAGCTCGTCGGCGCGTTGAGCGCCAACAGCGTCTCGGGCGACGTCGCAGCGACCGGCGCGCTGCGCAAGGCGACCATCGACACCGTGTCGGGGGCCGCCCTGGTCGACTCGACCGGCGACATCCTCACCGTGAGCGTCAACACCGTCAGCGGCAACGCCACCGTGCGCCTGGACGAGGGCTACCCCGCCAACTACGTCGTGCGCAGCGTGAGCGGTCGCGTGCAGATCGACGGCGTCGTGCGCTCGGGCAACGGCTCGGGCCCCACCACCAACTACGTGGGCTCGGTGGGCGAGCTGAGCGGCAGCTTCGCCGACGTCCGCGCGCACAGCGTGTCGGGCGACGTGACGGTGCTGCGGCGGGCGACCGCCGGACCCACGGCCGAGCCGGAGAACGAGCCGACACCGGCATCGGCGTCGAGCGAGGAAGAGGCGGAGTGGTGATGACCCCCGTCTTCTCGCACGGCGACCTGCGCCTGTACCTGCTGAACCTGCTCGACGAAGGGCCGCGCCACGGCTACGACATCATGCAGGCCCTGTCGGACCGCACGGGCGGCACCTATACGCCCAGCGCCGGCACGATCTACCCCCGCCTCGCCAAGCTCGAGGAGGAGGGCCTGGTCACCAAGAGCGTCGACGGCCGCAAGACCGTGTACGCGATCACCGAGGCGGGCCACGCCGAGGTGCAGGCCCGCGCCGGCGAGCTCGAGGGCATCGAGGCCGGCCTCGCCGACTCGGTGCGGCTCATCGCCGACGAGGTGCGCGGGAGCGTCCGCGAGGCGATGAAGAGCCTGCGCGCCGACCTCGCCGCCGCATCGCGCGAGGAGCGCGCCGCCACGCCGCAGGGCCCCCGTGAGGACGACCCGCGCGTGCTCGCCCGCGAGCAGCTGCAGCGCGCCGACGCGTCGGTGAACGAGTTCCGCGCCCGCGTGCGCAGCGACCTGCGCACGCACGTCGCGCGCGGCGGCGACCTCGCCGCGACGGTCGTGGATCAGCTGACCGCCGAACTCGACCGCGTCGCCCGCGACGTCACGCGCGCCCTGCGCGGCTGAGCCATTCCGGTCGTTGAGCGAGCGAAGCGAGACGAAACGTGGCGCACGAGGCAACTCGTGCAACACGTTTCGTCTCGCTCGTTCCTCGCTCGCTCAACGAGCGGTCACGGGCGATGCGGCTATGCCGGCCAGATCTCCTCGTCGTCCGGGACCGGCTCGCCCAACGGCACGATGAGGATGGGGCGGTGCTGGCGGTGCGCCAGGCGCGCGCCGACCGAGCCGGTGAAGAACTCGCGCACGGACTCGCCGAACCCGCGCTTGCGGGTGCCCACGACGAGCAGTCGCGCGTCCACCTGGTCGGCCAGATGCTTGATGGCCATCGCAGGATCACCCACGAGCTGGCGGGAGACCCACTCGACGCCGGTGCCCTCGAGCACGGCGGTGGCGGCATCCCTCACCTTCGTGAGATCCCCTTCGCCGGCCGCGATGTTCAGGTCGATGGGCGCGGAGTGCACGTACCCATCGGGGTCCTCGTACGTGACGAACCTCGTGACGTCGACGTGCACCACGACCAGAGGCGCCTGGAGGAGCTGCGCGTACCGCGCGCCCTCTTTCAGCACGCGCGTGGACTGGTCCGGCACGACGCCCACGATCACCGCCCCGTGCAGCTGTTCGTCGCTGACGTCGTCGCCGCCGGTCTCGGATGCCTCGTCGGTCATACGTCCGCGCTCCTCCCGCACCGGTGGCTCCGGAACCGCCGGGGTGCGGGGGCTCCGTGTTATCCTGAATGCTACTCTTACCGGTTCGAAGCCGGATTCGTGAATGCCCGGGTTTGCGAGGCTGACAGCCCGCAAAAGCCCGCAACTCTAAATGAGGGGGTCTCGCATGGGGCGTGGCCGTCAGAAGGCGAAGCACACCAAGATCGCCCGTGAGCTGAAGTACGACACGTACAACGTGAACTACTCCGCACTCGAGCGCGAGCTCGGCCACCACAGCGAGGACGAGTACGTCGACAAGTGGGCCGACCAGTACAACGACGAGGACGAGGACGAGACCTCGCCGCTCTCGTCGTCGCAGGCGTAACACCGCGACCGCACCGCGCCTCGCGCACGCGATGACGTCCGTCGCAGCCTCGCACGATCTCCCCGGTCCGCGAGGTTCGGGATGCCGCACCGCGCGCGTCGGCGCGCCCGCGGTCGTCCGTCACGCGATCCGTTCGCTCCCGAGCGTCACCACGCGCCGTGGTGACGCTCCCACTCGTCCTCGACGGTGTGCGGCCGCGCCACGACCGTGCCCGCAGGGATGACGGCGGCCACGACGATCGCCAGCACGATGAGCGGCCCGGTCCACGAGTCGGTGGCGTCGTGCAGCAGCCCGATGCCCAGGGGGAACAGCGCGGCGATGCCGTAGCCGATGCTCTGCACGAAGCCGCTGAGCGCGACCGCGCCCTCGTGCGTGCGCGTGCGCAGGCCGAGCAGCACGAGCACGAGCGGGAACAGCAGGGGGGCCAGCCCGAACAGCGCCACCCACAGCCAGGTCGCGACGGTCGGCACGAACAGCAGGCCGGCGAGGCCGATGAACCCGCACGCGATCGCGACGCCGATGAGCAGGCGGGTCGCGTTCCAGCGGGCGACGAGCAGCGGGACGGCGAGGGATGCCGGCAGCCCCATGAATCCGAACAGCGAAAGCAGCCCGCCCGCCGCGGCCGGGGTCACCCCCGCGACGTCGACGAGCATCTTTGGCAGCCACGCGAACGACGTGTAGGCCATCGTGGCGGACGCGGCGAAGGTCACCAGCAGCGCCCACGCGAGCGGCACCCGCCACATGCGTCCGAACGCACGCGGGCTCGGCCGCTCGATGTCGTCCGCGTCGGCGACGTCGGGCACACCGGCGGCGACCGTCTCCCGGTGATGGCGCACCGCCAGGCCGATCCAGGGGATCGTGCCGACCAGCGCGAACACCGACCAGAGCCCCAGCGACAGATGCCAGTCCGACGCGTCGGCCACGGGCACCGCGATGAGTGCCGGCAGCGCCGTCGAGACCGCCATCGTCGTGGAGTAGACGGTCGTCATGAGCCCGATGCGATCGGGGAAGTAGCGCTTCACGAGCGGCGGCAGCAGGATGTTGCCGGTGCCGACTGCGGCGAACACGAGCGCCGTCCCCGCCAGCAGCAGACCGGCGTTGGGGGCGAGGCTGCGTGCGACGAGCCCCGCGGCGACCACGACCATGGCGGCGACGGCGAGGCGCTCCAGCCCGAAGCGACGCTCCAGCGCAGGCGTGAGCAGACCGAACACCGCGTAGCAGACCGGGGGCGCCGTCCCGATGAGGCCGATGACCGCCGCCGGGAGGTCGAACTCGGCCGAGATGTGATCGAACAACGGCGAGAGGGAGGCGACCGCCGAGCGCAGCGAGAACGCGAACAGCACGATCCCGACCACCGCGAGGGTCCTCCCCTGCCACAGCGGGCGCGGGGTCGACATCACGCCTCCAGCCTATGGGGCCTGGATGCCGGCGGCCCCGGCACCCACTGTCCGCCCTGTGCGGTTACTGACTGCTCGACACGTGCCACGCGCCGCGGCGCACGATCCGCTCGAGCTCGTGCGCACGGGAGGCGAAGTCCTCGGCCGTCGTCGACAGCGACACCGCACCGACGGTGCGCCCGCTGCGGGACTTGACCGGGGCGGCGATGCACGCGAGCTTCGGCATGTACTCCTCGACCTCGACGGCGATCTGCTGCGCGCGCACCTCGTCCAGCTGCTCGAGCAGTTCGCGCTCGCCCGTGATCGATCGCCGCGAGACAGCCGCAGCTCCGCGGCGTTCGAGGAAGCGCCGCACTTCGGCGTCGTCGCGTGCCGCGAGCATGAGCTTGCCGAAGGCGGTGACGTGCGCGGCCTCGGCGAACCCGACGTGCAGCTGGCCGATGCGCGGGTGCGCCGCCGAGTCGGCGACGTGGGCGACAGCGATGTCGTCACCGCGGAAGACGGTGAGGTAGGCGGGCGCGCGCGCCGCATCGCGCATGCGGGCGAGGATGTCGCGCACCTCGGGCGTCGCGACCAGCTGCGACCGCACCGCACGCCCCAGCCCGTCGACCGCCCTGCCCAGCGTGTAGCGGGCGTCGACGCCGCGCACGAGGTAGTCGTGCGTCTGCAGCGTCGCCAGCAGCCGGTACGTCGTCGCCGTCGACAGCTCCAGCCGCACCGCGAGCTCGGCGGCGGTCAGCCCCTCGGCATCGCCCGAGACCTCGTGGAGGATCTGCAGCACGCGATCCGCGGAACGGATGCCGCCGGTGTCGCGCAGGGGTGCGCTCATGCCGTCAGTGTACGTCCGGCACGTTTCGCACATCGTGAGAATCCGGCTCGCGACGGCGGCTGCAGCGGGCGGACGCTGGGACCCGACACTGACGTCCAGAGAGGAAACCCGCCATGTCCGAAAAGATCCTCATCCTCACCGGCGACGCCGCCGAGACCCTCGAGGTGTTCTACCCGTACCACCGCCTGCAGGAGGCCGGCTACGAGGTCCACATCGGCGCCCCCGAGAAGCGCAAGCTGCAGTTCGTCGTGCACGACTTCGTCGACGGATTCGACACGTACACCGAGAAGCCGGGCCACACGTGGGACGCCGACGTCGCGTTCGCCGACGTCGACCCGTCCGACTACGTCGCCATCGTGGTCCCTGGCGGGCGGGCGCCCGAGTACATCCGCAACAACGCCGACGCGAAGCGCATCGTGCAGCACTTCTTCGCGCAGAACGAGCCGGTCGCGGCGACCTGCCACGGCCCGCTGCTGCTGGCTGCTGCGGGCGTGCTGCAGGGCCGTACGTCGTCGGCGTACCCCGAGCTCGCGATCGACGTCGAGCTGGCCGGCGGCGTCTTCGAGAACGGCGGCGGCGTCGTCGACGGCAATCTCGTGTCGGCCCGCGCCTGGCCCGACAACGGCACGTGGATGAAGGCGTTCCTCGAGGTGCTCGAGGGCGCGAAGGTCACGGCCTAGCGGAACACATCGGCCCGCGGCCTCCGGGGGGACGCCGCGGGCCGGTGCTCGTGTGGATCGGGGATCTCGCGGATCTCGGAGGGATCGGCGTGATCCGTCCGAGATTCGCGAGATCTCCGAGCGACGGCGCGGGGATGCGCGGCGCCGGGGTGTCAGGACTCCTGCGAGCCCTCGACCCAGGCCAGGTACTCGTCGCTGACGGTGCCGGTGACGTAGCGGCCGTCGAAGCAGCTCATGTCGAGGTCGTCGAGGTCGGAGCCCTCCAGGATCGCCGCCTTCAGGTCCTCGACCTCCTGGTACACGACGAAGTCGGCGCCCAGCTCCTGGGCGATCTCGGGGATCGTCCGGCCGTGCGCGACGAGCTCGTGACGCGACGGCATGTTGATGCCGTACACGTGCGGGTAGCGGACGGGCGGCGCGGCCGAGGCGAACGTGACGCTCTTGGCGCCGGCATCCCGGGCCATCTGGATGATCTCTTTCGAGGTCGTCCCGCGCACGATCGAGTCGTCGATCAGCAGCACGTTCTTGCCCTTGAACTCGCTCGACATGGCGTTGAGCTTCTGGCGCACGCTCTTCTTGCGCACCGCCTGCCCCGGCATGATGAACGTGCGGCCCACGTAGCGGTTCTTGTAGAAGCCCTCGCGGTACTCGACGCCGAGCTTGCGGGCCACCTGCATGGCGGCCGGGCGCGAGGAGTCCGGGATCGGCATGACGACATCGATCGCCTCGGGCGGCGTGTACTTCGCGATCGTGTCGGCCAGGCGCTCGCCCATGCGCAGCCGCGCCTCGTAGACCGAGATGCCGTTCATGACCGAGTCGGGGCGCGCGAGGTACACGTACTCGAACGAGCACGGCACGAGCTTCGGGTCGGACGCGCACTGGCGCGTGTGCAGCTTGCCGTCGAGGTCGATGAACACCGCCTCGCCGGGCTCGACGTCGCGCACGACCTCGAACTCGCCGTTCTCGAGCACGAGCGACTCGCTCGTGACGACCCACTCGTAGTGGCCGTCGTCGTGCTTGCGCGTGCCGAGGATGAGCGGACGGATGCCGAACGGGTCGCGGAAGGCGAGCAGACCGTAACCGGCGATCAGCGAGATGGCCGCGTACGAGCCCTCGACGCGCTCGTGCACGCGCGTCACGGCCTGGAACACCTGCTCGGGGTCGAGCTCGAGGCCCGAGATCGACGACTGCAGCTCGTTGGCCAGCACGTTCACCAGCAGCTCGGTGTCGGAGCTCGTGTTGAGGTGACGGCGGTCCTTGTGGAAGAGCTCGTCGGTCAGCTCACGCGTGTTGGTGAGGTTGCCGTTGTGCACGAGCACGATGCCGTAGGGGGCGTTGACGTAGAACGGCTGCGCCTCCTCCTCGCTCGACGCGGTGCCCTTCGTGGCGTACCGCACGTGACCGAGGCCGATCTCACCGAGGAGCGCACGCATGTCGCGCGTGCGGAACGCCTCGCGCACCTGGCCGCCGGCCTTGTGCATGTGCACGACGCCGCTGTTCTCGGCGGTGGCGATGCCCGTGGAGTCCTGGCCCCGATGCTGCAGCAGGAGGAGGGAGTCGTAGATCTCCTGGTTGACGGACCCACGGCCCACCATCCCGACGATTCCGCACATGGGTGTTGCTTGCTTCCGTTAGATCGTTCGATTGCGGCTCAGCGAGCCGCGTGGTCTGCGTAGCGGCCGACGAGGCGCACTGCGCCGCCGTCGACGCCCTTGGCGCCCTGTTCCCAGTGGTCGCCGGCCGGGCGTTCGCCGCCCCGCACGACGCCCACCTGCCAGGTGGCGATGCCCTCGCGGGTGAGGGCGGATGCCGCGGCCTCCGCCTTCTCCGGCGAGACGACAGCGAGGAACCCGATGCCGAGGTTCCAGGTGCCCTCCGTCGCCTCGAGGTCGAGGCCGCCGAGGTCGGCGAGGACGCGGAACACCGGGGACGGCGTCCACGTCGACCGGTCGACCTCGACCCACGTGCCCTGCGGGAGCACGCGCGCGAGGTTGGCGGCGATGCCGCCGCCGGTGACGTGGCTGAGGGAGTGCACCGCGTCGCCCGTCTCGGTGATGAGGCGCAGCAGCGGCAGCGTGTAGAGACGGGTCGGCTCGAGCAGGGCCTCGCCCCACGTCGTGCCGAAGTCGGCGGAGTTGTCGCCGTACTGGATGCCGGAACCCGCCACGATGTGACGCACCAGCGAGTAGCCGTTCGAGTGGAGGCCGCTGGACGCGAGGGCGAGCACCACGTCGCCGTCGCGCACGCGCTCGGCGCCGAGGACGCGGGATGCCTCGACCACGCCGGTCGCGGCGCCTGCGACGTCGTAGTCGTTGACGCCGAGCAGGCCCGGGTGCTCGGCCGTCTCGCCGCCGACGAGGGCGGTGCCGGTGGCCGCGCAGCCGTCGGCGATGCCGCGGACGATGTCGGCGATGCGCTCGGGGAAGACCTTGCCGCACGCGATGTAGTCGGTCATGAACAGCGGCTTCGCGCCGACCACGACGATGTCGTCGACGACCATGCCGACGAGGTCCTGCCCGATCGTGTCGTGCTTGTCGATCGCCTGGGCGATCGCGACCTTCGTGCCGACGCCGTCGGTGCTGGTCGCCAGCAGCGGCTTGTCGTAGGCCTTGAACGTCGTGGCGTCGAAGAGTCCGGCGAAACCGCCGACGCCGCCGAGCACCTCGGGGCCGTGGGTGCGGCGCACGGCGGACTTCATGAGCTCGACGGCGAGGTCGCCGGCGGCGGTGTCGACGCCGGCTGCCGCGTACGGGTTCACGGGCGGTTGGGGGCGGGAGGGGGCATCGCGATCGGATGAGGCCACGCCTCCAGCCTACCGGCGGCCTGCCTGAGCGGACGCCGGATGTCCGCCCGCCCGCCGCGCCTGCGCCAGGGGCCCCGGAAACCCGCCGGGCAGGGGTTGCGCGGACTTAGAATGAGGGGCATGGGAGGCGCCGGAGCTCCGGAGTGGCTGATCCGCGAGGACGCCGGTCAGCCGATACTTCTTGCCCTCTATCTGCGGCAGGTGCTCGGCATCCGCTCGCCCGAGGAGCTGCCGCATCTGCGCGGCATCCCGGCGCGGGCGAACGACCGCAGCGCGCAGGCCCAGGAGACGCTCGAGGAGCAGTGGCGCACGTACTGGGCGATGACCGTCGAGCCGCAGGCGCATCCCTCGGCGGTCCCGCTCGAACTGGTCGACGAGTTCGGCACGTCGCTGGCACTTCCCACCGAGGGTGCCGACGCGCTGCGGGCGGCCGTCGTGCCGCATGCGGCGGAAGCCCTCGCGTTCTCGCAGTCGGCGCACGAGCGCTACCGCAAGGAGGCGGCGCACACCACGGGAACGAGCTACCGCGCCTACGCGGGGGCGATCGCCGAGCACGAACGGCAGGTCGGACGCCGCGCGCACGCGTTCGAGCTGAACGTGCAGGTGCTCCCGCTCAGTCAGCGCGGCGTGTGGTGGATCGGCGCGCTCACGATCGCGGTCACCGACGGACTGCGCGGCGACGTCGCGGCGTTCGACGCCGCGATCCACCCGATCATCGCCGAACTCGCGTAGCTGCGGAGGGTCAGTGACCCGGGCCGTCGCCGTTCGTGCCGGGCTCGGGGTCGACGTGCACCGACTCGTGGTCGACCGCGATCTCGTGCGTGTGCCGGCGCGAGCGGCGGTCGAGGATGAGCGCCAGGATGCCGGCAAGCGCGATGCCGACGGGGGCGCAGATCAGCACGAGGAATCCGAAGACCTGACCCTGCGAGTACTCCAGGCCGGTGTTGGGGCTGGCCTGCGCGGTGCCGTTGAACGCGAACGTGAGGATCATCGCGACGAAGACGCCGACCAGGGCGCCGAGGATCAGGAACACCGAGATCTTCGGAGCGCGACGCACGCGCACGGTCTCGATGCGGTCCTGGCTGTGCTCGGGCATGTCTCCATTGTCCCACTCGGGCGCGGGGTTCGCGCCCGCCGGACCCGGCGGTGGTGGCGGACGGCGCCCCGGCTCCGGCGGAAGCCGCGGCCGGTGCGCGGGGCACCGTCCTGGGGGCCGGACTAGCCGGCCGTGCCTCCGCCGGTCGCCGCGCGGCGGCGGGCGACCAGGATCCACACGACGGCGCCGGCAGCGAGCACGAGGGCGATCCCCCCGACCGCCCACGGCCACATCGGTGCCGCCGTCGGGACGGCGGAGACGGCCTCTGCCTCGGCCGCCTCGGCGACCGGGACCTCGTCGGCGACCGCCGGCTCGGCGACCGCGCAGTCGGCCGAGACCGGGAGCACGGCCGAGACGGGATCGAACGCCTCGCCCGCCTCGTACGTGCCGAACGCCGCAGCGCCCGCCTCGGTGAGCGTCGTCGGCAGCGCGTCGAGCACGAGGCCCTCGGTCCCGACCGCGAGGTCGGGCACGGCGAACTGCGCGAAGCGCACGGCCTCCGCCGTGACGGGCGTGCCGTCCTGCGTGGTGCCGCTCACATCGAACACGAGGTACCCCGTGTCGCCGGCGAGCTCAACGCGAGCGTTCGACAGCGTGGTGTCGAGGGCGCCCTGGTGCCCCGTGAACCGGATGCCGCCGCCGAAGGAGACGAGACCGGTCAGGGTGTCGGCATCCACCGATCCGGTCCCCGCGTTCCAGACGAACCGGGGGTACTCGTACACGACGTCGGTGAGCTCCCAGCCGCCGGCCGCGATGCCTTCGAGGTAGGTGCGGAAGGACTCCTTGAAGCCCCACTCGAGGCTCGCCGCCTCGACGAAGCAGCCCGTCGTCGCCGTGCGGGCGAGCGTGAAGCGGATGCCGCGGTCCACGGAACCCTGGAACGTCAGGGTGTGTTCGCCGTCGGCGAGGGTGGCCGGGAGGGAGCCCGTCCAGGTGGCGATGCCGGCGGCGTCCGCGGTGATCTCGCCGAGCAGCATCGGCGTCGAGTACACGACGACGCGGATGCCGGTCTCGTTCGGCGCGAAGCCGCTCGCCGACACGGTGGCGGGGCGCCCGGCCTGGAGCTCGGCCAGCGCGGCGGCGTCGAGCTCGATGCCGGTCGACGTCGGCGGCGCCGCGGGGATCGCGACGGCGAGAGCGCGGGTCGCCGATGCGGGTGCTGCCGACGCGACGGTGCCCGTCGAGCCGGCCGGCGCGGGCGAGGCGACCCCGATCGTGAACGACACGGGGTCGAGCTGCGTCGAGTAGCCCTGGAAGACCTGGTCACGACCCGCCGAGGTGAGGGTCGCGGGAGCGCGCGAGTAGCTCACGGTGCCCCCTGAGACCGAGCGGACCGCGGCGTCGAGGTCGAGCGAGGCGAACGCCACCTGGGCGCCGCCGCTGGAGACGTACAGCGTCGCCTCGCGCGAGGACGCGACGCGGACCTGCGGGTTCGAGACGGTGACGTCGAGGATGCCGCCGTGTCCGGTGAAGCGCACGCTGCCCGCGTACGTCACGGTGCCGGACTCGGTCGCGACGTCGTACGAGCTGCTGGTCTGACCGAACTGGAATGCCCCGCCGGCGCGTGTCGCTCCGCCGGAGACGACGATGCTGCCCTTGGCGATGCCGGTGATGTACGACGTGAAGCTCGACGAGATGCCCCACGACAGCGAGCCGGCGCCCGTGGGCGCGACGGGGGCGACGGGCGTCGTCGGATCGACCGGCGTGCCCGGATCGACCGGGGTGCCCGGATCGACCGGCGTGCCCGGGTCGACCGGCGTGCCCGGGTCGACAGGGGTGCCTGGGAAGAGGGCCTTCCAGTGCGCGGCGGTGAAGGGCACATCCGCACGGGCGTAGATCGTCTCGGCGTTCGGCGAGGAGTGCTGACGCCACACGAGCACCTCGTACTGCTTCGACGCGTCGAGCGCCGCGGTGGGCGCGACGACGGAGAACGCGGTGGCCCCGTCGGTCACGACGGGGAAGGGCAGCACGAATGCGACGTAGCCGCCGGCGGAGGTGAGCTGGGACTCGGTGCCCTTCTCGATCACGGCGGCGTAGGCGCCGGTGACGTCGCCGAGGCCGGTCGCGGCGACCTGGAGCGTCGCGCCCGCTGCGGCGGCGGCGCCCTTCACCGTCACGCTCACGGCCGCCTCCGGCTCCGGTTCGGGCTCGGGTTCGGGCTCCGGCTCGGGCTGCGCCGTCGCGAACGCGACCGGTGTGGCGGTCTCGAACGGAGCGTAGACCGCGCCGCCGGCCGCATACGTGTAGATCCCGTAGGTGCCCGCGGCGAGCTCGGAGGCCTCGGTCTTCGACACGGTCAGCGTCGTCTGGAACGAGCCGTCGGCGCCGATCACGATGCCGCCGGCTGCAGCGCCGCCGACCTTCGAGAGGTCGGCCTCGAGCACGCCCCACTTCTGCGCGACCACGGTGCGCGCGGCGCTGGTGCCGCCGGCCGAGGGGCGCCATGCGTCGGCGAAGCGGCCGAACACGACGTACGCGCCGGTGAACGAGCCCGCCAGCGGCGGACGGGTGCCGCTCGTCGACGGCGGGTTCGGCACGAAGCCCGTGCCGGTGACGGTGACCGTCTCGCCGGTCGCGTCCAGTCCGGTCGTCTTCGACACCGTGACGGCGGGGGTCGGCAGCGCCTGCCATGCGACGGCGGTGACCGTGTTCTGGCTCGGGTCGGAGAAGCCCTGGCCGTGCGCCTTGGACGTGTAGATCGCGTACTGCGCTCCCCCGGCGAGCGCCGGCACCGACACCTGCACGGTGAAGCCGCCCTCGGCGCTCAGCGGCGCCGTGCGCCCCGCGGCCGACGAGCCGTCGGCGTTGCCCGGGGCGATCCAGACGACCTCGGTGATCTGCGAGGCGCCCTGGTAGAAGCCCGCGAGCCCGGCCGGCCCCACGCCGAGGTAGATGCCGGGCGACGCGGCGGTGAAGCCGCTGCCGGTGACGGTGATCGTTCCGCCGGCGCGGGGCGCGGCGGTGGCCGACACGGTCGGGGCTGCGGTCGCCGGGGCATCTGCGGCGTAGGCGGGGACGGCGGTCAGCGCGCCGGCGACGGCGAGCAGGATGGCGAGCAGGGCGGCCAGGGCGGCTCTGCTGCGGTGCGGGAACGGCTGCGTGTTCACGTGGGTCTCCGGCATCGGGCACGCCGGAGCGCACCGATGCATCAGTGCGGGTCGGGTTGGTTACTTAGGTTTGGCTAACCTAATATCGACACGAACGTACGGCACTCTCACAGCCGACGTCAAGCCTAAGGTAAGGCTCACCTAAATGACTTCCACCGCTTCCCTCCGGCGGCGTGCCGGAGCCTTCGCGCTCGCCCTCGCGCTCACCACGGCCGCCCTCTCGGGGTGCGCAGCCGCGTCCGCGAAGACCGCCGACGCGGCGTGCCCCGACGCCGATACGCCGCTCGCCTCGCTCGCCCTCGAAACCGACCCGCGCGCCACGACCGGCTCGTCGACGGCATGCCTGGCCTCCGATGCGATCGAGGCCGTGGCCGACACGAGCGCCCCGGTGCTGCCGGCGACGGTGAGGGATGCCGAGGGCCGGACCGTCGAGGTCGCCGATGTCAGCCGCATCCTTCCGGTCGACATCTCGGGCACCATCGCCGCGACGGTGTTCGGGCTCGGACTCGGGGATGCCGTCGTCGGACGCGACTCGTCGACCACTTTCGCAGGCACCGAGGGCCTTCCCGTGGTGACGAAGTCGGGGCACACGCTCAACGCCGAGGCGATTGCGGAGCTCGCGCCGACCGTCATGCTCACCGACACGACGATCGGGCCCAAGGAGGTGCGCCAGCAGCTGCGCGACGCGGGCATCGCCGTCGTGGTCGTCTCCAGCGAGCGGCGGGCCGACACCACCGGCGCGCTCGTCGCCGAGATCGCCGCAGCCCTCGGCGTCGCAGACCGCGGCACCGAGCTCGCCGACCGCCTCGCCGCCGACGTCGCGGACGCGGTCGCCGAGGTCGCGGGGATCGTCCCGGCCGAGGCATCCGATCGCCCCCGCCTGCTCTTCCTCTACGTGCGGGGCAGCGCCAACGTGTACTACATCTTCGGCCGCGACTCGGGTGCGGACTCGCTGATCGACGCGGTCGGCGGGGTCGACGTCGCGTCCGAGATCGGCTGGGAGGGCATGAAGCCGATGACCGCCGAGGCCCTCGTCGCGGCCCAGCCCGATGTGCTGGTCATGATGACCGACGGCCTGGCGTCCGTCGGTGGCGTCGACGGCCTGCTGGAGCGCATCCCGGCGCTCCAGCAGACGCCCGCCGGCGAGCACCGCCGGGTGGTCGACATGGCGGATGCCGAGATCCTGAGCTTCGGGCCGCGCACGGCCGACGTCATCCGGGCCCTCGCGCGGGCCGTGTACGCACCCGCTTCGGCCGCCTCCGCGCCGACCGCGGCGCCGGCGTCGTGACCGCCGCCACGGCCACGGCGGAGGTCGTCACGGCGGTGCCGGCGACCCATCGGACCCGCCGGTTCGCGCTCGCGGTCGCCGGCCTCGCTGCGGGGATCGTCGTCGTCGCGGTCGTGTCGCTCGGACTCGGGCAGTACTGGCTCACGCCGGCACAGGTGACCGGCGTGCTGCTGCAGGCGATCGGGGTGGACACGCCGTGGGCGCCGGACGCGCCCACGGCCGCCGGAGTCGTGCTCGGCATCCGCCTCCCCCGCATCGTGCTGGGCCTGCTGGTGGGCGCGGCCCTCGCCGTGTCGGGCGTGCTCATGCAGGCGATCTTCGGCAACCCGCTCGCCGACGCCGGGGTCGTCGGCGTCTCGTCCGGTGCCGCGTTCGGCGCCGCGGCGAGCATCACGTTCGGCGTGGGCGTGCTCGGCATGTGGACCACCCCCGCCTTCGCGTTCCTAGGCGGGCTGGTCGCCGTGTTCTCGGTGTACCTGATCAGCCGGTCGGGCGGCCGCACCGAGGTCGTCACGCTGCTGCTGACGGGCATCGCGATCAACGCGATCGCGGGTGCGGGGCTGGCGTTCCTCACCTTCCTCGGCACCACGTCGACGCGCGAGCAGATCGTGTTCTGGCAGCTGGGCAGCCTCAACGGCGCGCTGTGGCAGAACATCGCGCTCGTCGCGCCGCTCGTGGTCGCGGGAGTCGCCGCCGCGGTGGCCGTCGCCCATCGGCTCGACCTCTTCGCCCTCGGCGAGCGCACCGCCCGCCACCTCGGCGTGCGTGTCGAGCTGCTGCGCGTCGTCGTCATCGTGCTGGTGGCGCTGCTGGTGTGCGCGGCGGTGTCGTTCGCCGGCATCATCGGCTTCGTCGGACTCGTCGTGCCCCACCTCATGCGCATGGCGATCGGCCCGGCGCACCTGCCGCTCGTGATCGCGAGCGCCCTGGGCGGCGCACTGCTCATCGCGGTGGCCGACCTCGTCGCCCGCACCGCGGTGCCGCTGGCCGATCTGCCGATCGGCATGATCACGTCGCTCGTCGGCGGCCCGTTCTTCCTGTGGCTGCTGCTGCGCACGCGACGCCGAGCGGGAGGCTGGGGATGACCCGGATGGATGCCGCCACCCCCGCCCCTCCGGCGACGACCGCCGTGTCGCCCGAGGCCGGCGCGGTGCGCTTGGCCGCGCGAGGCGTGACCGTGTCGCACGCCGGGAGCGCGGCCCCGGCGCTGGCGGACGCCTCGATCGACGTCCGCGCGGGCGAGCTGCACGCGCTCGTCGGCCCGAACGGCGCCGGCAAGTCCACGCTGTTCGGGGTCCTGGCCGGCGACCTCGCCCCGGATGCGGGCGACGTCGTGCTCGACGGCGCGCCGCTGGACGGCATCCCTCCCCGCCTGCTCGCCCGGCACCGCGCCGTGCTGCTGCAGCAGAACGCGGTGTCGTTCCCGTTCACGGTCGAGCAGGTGGTGCGGATGGGACGGGCGCCGTGGGCCCGCACACCCGCCGAGCTCGACGACGACGCCGTGGTCGCCCGTGCCCTCGAGGCGACCGACCTCGTACCTCTCGCCGAGCGCACGATCTCGTCGCTGTCGGGCGGCGAACGGGCCCGTGCGGCGCTCGCCCGGGTGCTGGCGCAGGCGTGCGACGTGCTCCTGCTGGACGAGCCGACCGCGGCGCTCGACCTGCGCCATCAGGAGGACGTGCTCCGCGTCGCGCGCACCCGTGCCCGCGACGGCGCCGCGGTCGCGGTGGTGCTGCACGACCTGAACGCCGCGCTCGGCGTCGCCGACCGCGTGACGCTGCTGGCACGGGGGCGGGTGCTGGCCACGGGCATGCCGTCGGAGGTGCTCACGGCCGAGGCGATCGAAGCGGTCTACGGCCAGCCCGTCGACGTGTTCCCGCACCCGGTGACGGGCGTCCCGGTGGTCGCGCCGCGACGGTAGGGCTCAGGGACGCAGCGGCAGCAGATCCGAGATGTCGGCGCGCGTCCCCGATGCGCTGATGCGGCCGGCGGCCGCGGCATCCTTCCACTCCTCAGTGCCGGTCGCGAGCGCGATCCAGGTGGCCGCGTCGGTCTCGACGACGTTCGGCGGGGTGCCGCGCGTATGCCGGGGACCCTCGACCACCTGCACGGCGCCGAACGGCGGCACCCGCACCTCGACCGAGTTGCCCGGCGCCTTCTCGACCAGCAGCTGCAGCAGGTAGCGCACCGCGGTCGCGTTGTCGGGGCGGGACGGAGAAACGGATGCCGCCACCGCCGCCGCGACGGCGCTCAGCGCGGCACGGCCGGCGTCGGTCGAGATCTTCGGTGGCACGGTTCCCACGTTACGCGTGAAGGCGACGGGCCGAACCGTGCCGGCGGCCCCGCCATCCGGCCCGAGGCCACATTCGAGCCCGTCGCTTTCACCATGACGCCGTCGCGGGGCCTCTGAAACCCCGGATGACCCGCCGGTAGGCTGATCAGGTGAAGATCCTGGTCCTCGGTTCGGGCGCGCGCGAGCACGCCATCATCCTGGCGCTGCGGTCGGAGGAGGCCGAGCACGAGATCTTCGCCGCCCCCGGCAACGCGGGCATCGGGCAGGACGCACAGCTCGTCGCACTCGACGCGAACGATCCCGCCGCCGTCACGAACTTCGCCAACGAGAACCAGGTCGACCTCGTCATCGTCGGCCCCGAGGCCCCGCTCGTCGCGGGGGTGGCCGACGAGGTCCGCGAGCGCGGCATCCCCGTGTTCGGCCCCAGCCGCATGGCCGCACAGCTCGAGGGATCCAAGGCGTTCGCCAAGCGGATCATGGATGCCGCGGGCGTGCCCACCGGCCGCGCCGTGCGCGCCGCGAACCGGGCAGAGGTCGAGGCCGCGTTCGACGAGCTCGGCGCCCCGCACGTCGTCAAGGCCGACGGACTGGCCGCCGGCAAGGGCGTCATCGTGACGAGTGACCGCGATGCCGCCCTCGCGCACGCCGACGCGTATCTGCCGTCGGGCGCGGTGCTGGTCGAGGAGTTCCTCGCCGGCCCCGAGGTGTCGCTGTTCTTCCTCAGCGACGGCGACCACGTGCTGCCGCTCAGCCCCGCTCAGGACTACAAGCGCCTCCTCGATGGCGACGAGGGCCCCAACACCGGCGGCATGGGCGCCTACTCACCGCTACCGTGGCTCGACGGCCGCTTCGGCAGCGAGGCCGAGTTCGTCGACCTCGTCACACGGGAGGTCGCCGAGCCGGTCATCCGCCAACTCGACGCCGAGGGCACGCCGTTCATCGGGCTGCTGTACGCGGGACTGATCCTGACCGACGCCGGCGTCAAGGTCATCGAGTTCAACGCCCGCTTCGGCGACCCCGAGACCCAGGTGGTGCTGCCGCGGCTCGTGGACCCGCTGTCCGAGCTGCTGCTCGCGGCCGCCGCCGGCCACCTCGAGGACCAGCCCCGACCGGCGTTCGCCGACGATGTGGCGGTCACGGTCGTGCTCGCGAGCGAGGGCTATCCCGAGGCGCCGTTGACGGGCCGGGCCCTCACCGGGCTGCGCGCGGCCGAAGCGGTCGACGGCGTGCACCTCGCGCACGCGGCGACGGCCGAGACCGACGGCGGACTGGTCGCGACCGGCGGCCGCGTGCTCAACGTCGTCGGCGTCGCGACGACCTTCGCCCAGGCCCGCGAGCGCGTGTACCGCGCGCTCGGCGAGATCGGCCTGGAGGGCGGCCAGCACCGCACCGACATCGCCGCCCGGGTCGCCGAAGGCCTCTGACCCCGACGCCGGGAGCGGGGCCGGCACATCGCACGAGATGACGCCGGCGCCGTGGCTGGGGTTCCACAGCGCCGGCGTCTCGATGCCTCGGGAATCCTCGACTCCGCACAAGGCATCAGGACCCGAGCTGGGGGACTCAGGTCTGCCGGCGGATGAAGCGCATCAGCCAGGCGATGATGGCGATGACGATGATCACCAGGCCGATCCACAGCAGGAACTTCGCCGCTTCGACGAACACGCCCAGCAGCAGCAGGACGATTCCGACGACCAGCAGGATCACAGCGAGAGCGGTCATGGTGTCATGCTGACCCCTCCCCGGCGTTCTGCGCCAACGGGTTGACAACGGGCCCTCGGCGTGCAGGCCGTCCTCGCCTCGGCCGATCGGACGAGGCGAACCGGGCCTCACGGCCGATGTGCGGCGGCATGCCCGGACGCGAGCATGGCCGCATGACCTCGCACCCCGTTGCGTCGCCGCGTGCGACCTCCCGCGGCACATGGAGAGGACGGCTCGTTCCGGCCGGCCTCATCGCATTGAGCCTCGTGCCCGTCGTCGCGGGCGCCGCCCGTGTCTCCCAGCTCGCGGGCGGAGGCCCCGTCACCGCGGCGAACGCACGCTTCTTCGACTCCCCCGTGCCGGTGATCGTGCACATCGTCGGCTCGACGGTGTTCCTGCTGCTCGGGGCGCTGCAGTTCGCCCCGGAGCTGCGACGGCGCGCGTGGCACCGCCGCGCCGGTCGTCTGGTCGCACCCGCCGGCCTGCTGTCGGCACTGTCGGCGGCGTGGATGACGGTGTTCTACGCGCTGCCGCCGGAGGTGACCGGGCCGGGGCTCTCGCCGCTTCGCCTCGTGCTCGCGGCGGTCATGGCGGGTGGCATCGTCGTCGCCCTCCTGGCGATCCGCCGCGGCGATGTGCGCACACATCGTGCCTGGATGACGCGTGCGTACGCGATCGGCCTGGGCGCGGGCACGCAGGTGCTGACGTTCCTGCCGTGGACGCTCCTCGTGGGCGCACCGACCCCGGTGGGGCACACGCTCCTCATGGCGGCCGGCTGGGCCATCAACCTCGCCGTCGCCGAGATCGTGATCCGGCGGTCGCCGGGACCGCGTGCCACCAGGTCCGGCCACCCCTCGGCGCGGGCCGGCGCGCCCCTATCATGAGGGCATGACGAGCCCGGTGCGCGCTCTCTGGGACGCCCCGAGGGCCGCCCCCGCGCCGCCGCGGCACGTGTGGCGCGACGCCGTGCTCGTGGGCTCGATCGTGGTGGCCGCGGCGCTGGAGGCGCTGCTGCGGCCCGACGTTCCGTGGCGCTGGCTGTGGGCCGTCGTCCTGGTCGGCCTGTCGGCCACGCTGCTGTGGCGGCGCACGCACCCGCTCGCCATGCTCACGATCGCACTGGTGGTGGGCACTGCCGTCGGCTTCGCGGCCGGCGCTGACCCGCAGCTGTTCACGACGGCGTACTTCCTCGTCCTGCTGTACGCCCTGTTCCGGTGGGCGAGCGGCCGCGAGCTGATCGTCGGCGGCGCGCTGGTGGTGCTCGGCACCGTGCTCTCGCTCACCTCTTCGGGGACGACTCCGGGCGACGTCGTCGGGGGCATCGCCGTCGCCGTCGCCACAGGATCGCTGGGTGTCGCACTGCGCTGGCGTGCGCGGGTCCGCGCGCGCGACCTGGAGCAGGCCCGCCTCGCCGAACGCGTGCAGCTCGCCCGCGACCTTCACGACACCGTCGCGCACCACGTGTCGGCGATCGCGATCCAGGCGCAGGCCGGCTCGCTCGTCGTGGCGAAGGACCCGGCAGCGACGGCCGAGGCGCTGCGCACGATCGAGGCCGAGGCGACGCAGACACTGCGCGAGATGCGCGCGATGGTCGGCGTGCTGCGGGCCGATGCCGCACCACTGATGCCCACGCCGACGCTCGAGGACCTGCAGGGCCTCGCCGTCGCCGGCGACGGACGCCCCGAGGTCGTCGTCCAGGTGCAGGGCGACTCCGGCGCGGTCCCGCCGCCCGTCGCCGCCGCGGTGTTCCGCATCGCCCAGGAGGCCGTCACCAACGCCCGGCGCCACGGCCGCGGCGTGGGCCGCATCGACGTCGACGTGCGGATCGACGCCGACGGGCTGCGGCTCGCCGTGGACGACGACGGGCGGGGTGCGGCATCCACTCCTCCCGGATTCGGGATCCGCGGCATGCAGGAGCGCGCCGATCTGCTGGGCGGCCGGTGCGAGGCGGCGCCGCGACCGGACGGCGGGTGGCGGGTCACGGTGTCGCTGCCGCGAACGGGGTGGGGCGCATGAGCATCCGGGTGCTGCTCGCGGACGACCAGGACCTCGTGCGAACGGGCCTGCGCATGATCCTCGACGCGCAGGACGGGATCGAGGTGGTCGGCGAAGCCGCCGACGGCGCGGCGGCGGTCGAGCTCGCGCGCCGGCTGCGGCCCGACGTGTGTCTCGTCGACATCCGCGTGCCGGTGATGGACGGCCTCGCGGTGACCCGCGAGCTTGCGGGGCCGGAGACGACGGACCCGATCCCGGTGGTCGTGATCACGACGTTCGACCTCGATGAGTACGTCTACACCGCGCTGCGCGCGGGAGCGCGCGGGTTCGTGCTGAAGGACTCCGGACCCGACCTGCTCGCCGATGCGGTGCGGGCGGCGTCACGCGGTGATGCGCTGATCGACCCCGCCGTGACGGTGCGCCTGCTCCAGGCGTTCGCCGGGACCGCGCCGCGCACCGCCCGGCCGCCCACGAGTCCGCTCACCGGCCGCGAACAGGCCGTGCTCGTGGCCGTGGCCCGCGGACTCGGCAACACCGAGATCGGCGACGAGCTGCACATCTCGCTCAGCACCGTGAAGACGCACCTCGCGAGCATCATGGCCAAGACCGGAACGCGCAACCGCGTCGGGCTCGCCGTCTGGGCGCACGAGCGCGGCTACCGCGACTGAGTGCGGGGCCGCCCCCGCGGAAAGTGGATGCCTCGACCCCGCGGGTGCGGCGGTCGAGGCATCCACTGTCACGGTTTCAGTCGGCGGCGGGCACCGTGGCGTGGCCGGCGTGCCAGTCCTCGGCGGAGGACAGCTTCGGGCGCTGCAGGAACAGCACGACCACGACCCCGACCAGCATGACCGCGGCGGGCAGCAGGATGGCCTGCGCCATCGCCTGGGAGAAGCCGTCGACGACGAACGGCGGGAGTGTGCCCGTCCCGAACGAGCCGGCGGAGTCCGAGGCGCCGGGCAGGTTGGCCTCCAGACGCGCCTGCATGAACGCGGCGATCGAGGCCGAGCCGATGACCGAGCCGATCGTGCGCGTGGTGTTGTAGATGCCGGCGCCGGCGCCCGCCTGCCGCGGGGGCAGGTTGCGGGTCGCGGTGGTCGCGAGCGGACCCCACATGCCGGCGTTGCCGATGCCCATGAGGGCCGAGGGCAGCAGGAACACCCAGATCGGGGTGTCGGTGTTCATCAGCGTCGCGTACCAGAACAGCGAACCGGCGACGAGGAGGAGTCCGGGCACGAGCAGGAACCGCGGGTCGGTGCGGTCGAGCAGCTTTCCGGCGAACGGCGCCAGCACGCCCGACAGGACGGCCATCGGGATGAGCAGCAGCGCCGATTCGGTCGGGGTGAGGCCGCGGGCCAGCTGGATGAAGAACATCAGCGGCAGCGACATGCTCGTCACGGTGAAGCCCACGAGGGCGATCGCGAGGTTCGACACCGAGAAGTTGCGGTCGCGGAACAGCGGAAGCGGCACGAGGGGCTCGTTCTTGGTGCGCGCCTGCGTCCAGACGAACAGGGCCATCACCACGACGCCGGCAAGGATCATCGTCCACACCCACGGCGCCCAGTCGTACTTCTCGCCCTCCTGCAGGCCGAAGACGATGAGGAAGAGGCCGAGGGCGCTCAGCAGCACGCCGACGATGTCGAAGCGGTGCGGGTGGGTCTCGAGCTTGGGCACGAGGATCCATGCGAGCACGAACGCGATCACGCCGACCGGGATGTTGATGAAGAAGATCCACTCCCATCCGGCGCCGTCGACCAGCAGACCGCCGGCCAGCGGGCCGACGAGGGTCGCGACACCGGCGGTGGCGCCCCACAGGCCCATCGCCGCACCGCGGCGGTTCGGGGGGAACGTGCGCGTGATGACCGCCATGGTCTGCGGCGTCATGAGCGCGGCGCCGAGGCCCTGCACGGCGCGCGCGACGATGAGCATCTCGAGGGTGCCCGACAGGCCGCACCACAGCGACGCGAGCGTGAAGATCGACAGACCGATGAGGTAGATGTTCTTCGGGCCGAAGCGGTCGCCGAGGCGGCCGGTGATCAGCAGCGGGACGGCGTACGCGAGCAGGTAGGCCGAGGTCACCCACACGACGTTGTCGAGGTTGTTGGTGTCGGGGTCCAGCGCGGCCTTGATGGCGGGGTTCGCCACCGAGACGATCGTGGTGTCGACCAGGATCATGAAGAAGCCGATGACCAGCGCCCACAGGGCGGGCCAGGGGCTGCGGGGCTTGTGTCCGGCGGCATAGGCGCCGGTGGGCGGGTGCGCGGCCGGGTTGGGCCCGGTCGCTGAGCTTGTCGAAGCGTCAGTCACTGTCGTGCAGCCTTTCTCTGTGCGAGATAGCGGTCCGAATGGGTCTCTTCGGGACCCCACGGGAAGTCGGGGGAGGCGATGCGGGCGATCGTGGCGTCGAGCCACTGGAGGTCGGCGCGCACGAGGAGCTCTTCGCGGCCGAGCTCGAGCAGGTACTGCTCGGGCACGCCCTTGCCCAGCGCGTGGGAACGGCCGGTCTCGATCGCCTCGAGGAGCTCCGCCAGCGCGGCACGGCGTTCGGCGAGCAGCGTGACCGCCTCATCGCGCTCCAGGCCGTGGGCCTCTGCGAGCGCGACGCGGAACTCCGCCGGCCGGTCGACGCGCGGCAGCTCGCGCCGCACCCACTCCACGACCGCCGCGGCGCCCGCCTCGGTCTGCGTATAAGTGGTGCGCTCGGGGCGGTTGCCATCGCGGTCGACCCCCACCTCGGCGAGGAGCCCCGCCCGTTCGAGGCGGCCGACCGTGTGGTAGAAGGTGCCGTTGGTGATGGTCACGAGCCGGTCGTCGCGCCGGATGTGCATCAGCCGGATCATCTCGTACGGGTGCATGTCGCCCTCGGCGAGCAGCGCGAGCACCATGACCCCGAGCGGGGTCAGGCGGGCGAGGGCATCCTTCACGATCGCTCCAAATCGACTAGTCCACATGGACTATACACGTCCCGACTCCCGTTCGGGACGCCGGGGCGGGGATAATGGCGTGGTGACGGCTATCCCCTCCCCCTCGACCGAGCTCGCCGGCTGGCGCCACGTCTACTCCGGCAAGGTCCGCGACCTGTACGTGCCGGCCGACCCTTCGACGGGCTCAGGGACGGAGTCGGGGTCAGGGACGGAGTCGGGCGGAAAACCCGAGCGCCTCCTCGTCGTCGCGAGCGACCGCGTCAGCGCGTTCGACCACGTGCTCTCGCCCGGCATCCCGGGCAAGGGCGAGCTGCTCACGACGCTCAGCCTGTGGTGGTTCGACCAGCTGGCCGGGGCCGACGGGGGGCGCGGCATCCCGAACCACCTCGCCGCCTCGCACACGCTCGGACTCGGCGCCGACGGCGTCGCGAACACCGCCGACGATCTGAAGAGCCTGATCCCGGATGCCGTCGTCGGGCGCGCGATGGTCGTCAAGAGCCTCGACATGCTGCCCATCGAGTGCGTCGTGCGCGGCTACCTCACCGGGTCGGGCTGGGCCGAGTACCAGGCCGGCGGCACGGTGTGCGGCATCCCGCTCCCGGAAGGGCTGAGCAACGGCGACCGGCTGCCCGAGCCGATCTACACCCCCGCGTACAAGGCGCCGATGGGCGAGCACGACGAGAACATCTCGTACGAGCGCACCGTCGAGCTGGTCGGCGCCGAGCGCGCGGCCGAGCTGCGCGACCTGTCGCTGGAGATCTACACGCGCGCCTCGCGCACCGCCGAGGCGCACGGCGTGATCCTCGCCGACACGAAGTTCGAGTTCGGCCTCGACGAGAACGGGGTGCTGACCCTTGCCGACGAGGTGCTGACGAGCGACTCGTCGCGCTACTGGGACGCCGCCGCCTGGGCGGACGGCACGACCCCCGACGAGCGCATGGCGAGCTTCGACAAGCAGATCGTGCGCAACTGGCTCGCGGCCAACTGGGCCCCGCCGCGCGAGGGCGAACCGCCCGCGCTCCCGGCCGACATCGTCGAGCGCACGGCCGCCCGCTACCGCGAGCTGCTGGAGCTGCTGACCTCGGCCTGACGCCGCCCGGGCGGCATCCCTCCGCGCCGCTAGGGTGAGGCGAGCACATCACCCGAGCGCAAGGAGCGCACATGCCCCTGTGGACCCTCCACGGCAACGGCCGGACCGTCGAACCGGGCCAGGTCGTACGTCCCGAAGAACGCCTGAACTGGCCGGCGACCATTGCGATCGGCGCCCAGCACGTCATCGCCATGTTCGGCGCGACGTTCCTGGTGCCGATCCTCACCGGGTTCCCGGTGTCGACGACGCTGCTGTTCTCGGGCATCGGAACACTGCTGTTCCTGCTCGTCACGCGCAACCGCCTCCCCAGCTACCTCGGCTCGTCCTTCGCGTTCATCGCCCCGGTGACGGCGGCCACCGCCTCGCAGGGCATGGGCTCGGCCCTCGCGGGCATCGTCGCGGTCGGCGTGCTGCTGGCCGCCGTCGGGTTCATCGTCCAGTTCGCCGGGCTCGGCTGGATCGAGAAGCTCATGCCGCCCGTGGTCGCGGGCGCCATCGTCGCGCTCATCGGCTTCAACCTCGCGCCGGTCGCGTGGCAGAGCTATCAGAAGGCGCCCGTCACGGCGACGATCACCCTCGTCGCGGTGATCCTCTGCAGCGTGCTGTTCCGCGGGTTCCTCGGCCGCATCTCGATCTTCCTCGGCGTCATCATCGGCTACATCGCGGCGCTCATCGCCGGTGAGGTCGACTTCACCGCCGTCAACGAGCTGGTCGCCGACGGCCAGTGGATCGGCCTGCCGACCTTCGCGTTCCCGACGTTCGGCAACCCGGGCACGTGGAGCGTCATCGCGATGTTCCTGCCCGTCGTGCTCGTGCTCATCGCCGAGAACGTCGGCCACGTGCGCGGCGTCGCGACCATGACCGACTCGTCGGTCAACAAGTACACCGGCCGCGCGCTCATCGCCGACGGCGCCGCCACGGTGCTCGCGGGAACGTTCGGCGGTTCGGGCACCACGACGTACGGCGAGAACATCGGCGTCATGGCGGCGACCCGCGTCTACTCGACGGCGGCGTACTGGGTGGCGGGCGTCTTCGCGATCCTGCTGTCGCTCTCGCCCGTCGTCGGCGCGGTGTTCAACTCGATCCCCGCCGGCGTGCTCGGCGGTGTGACCACCGCCCTGTACGGCCTCATCGGCATCATCGGCATCAAGATCTGGGTCGACAACCGCGTGGACTTCTCGCGCCCCGTCAACCAGTACACCGGTGCCGTCGCGCTCGTGATCGCGATCGCCGGCTTCACGATGCAGTGGGGCGACTTCCAGCTCGGCGCCATCGTGATCGGGGCGGCCGCGGCGCTGCTGATCTACCACCTCGGCAACCTCATCGCCCGCTGGCGCAAGACCGGCGCCGACGACGGCGGCCCGATCCCCGCCGTCGGCCAGCTCGGCGGCGACCCGCAGTAGTCGAAACGGGATGCCGTCACCCCGGGCCTTCGGGTCCGCCCGGGTGGCGGCATCCCTTCTTCCTCGGGTTTGGGGCGCATCAGCTCCCGTGGGGCGTGGAACTCGCGCCCCGAGGGAGAATGCGCGCCCCAAAACCGGAAGTCGTGCCGCGGAATGAACCAGGGATGCCGGAGGTTCTCATTCATGTGAATGCACAGGCCGACCGACTCGCCCCCGACACCGCGATGGGGGCCGTCACGCTGCTCGTGGGCGACCTCGACGCCATGACGGCGTTCTACCGCGACGTCATCACGCTGCAGGTGCTGTCGGCCGACGGCGACCGGGTCGTGCTCGGCCGCGCCGGCCGTGCGATCGTCGTCCTGCAGCACGAGCCGGCCCTGCGGCACGCCGTGCCGGGCGCGGCGGGACTGTTCCACACCGCGATCCTGTTCGAGACGCAGGAGGCCCTCGCCGCCGCGCTCTACAGCGTGGCCACGCGCGCTCCGCAGACCTTCACGGGCTCGGCCGACCACCTCGTGAGCGAGGCCTTCTACCTCACCGACCCCGAGGGCAACGGCATCGAGCTGTACTGGGACCGCACCCGCACCCAGTGGTCCTGGACCCACGGGACCATCGAGATGGCGACGCTGTACCTCGACCCCAACGCCTTCCTGCGCGAGCACCTCACCGAGAGCGCCGCGGCGGGCGGGACCGCGCAGGACGCGGCATCCGTCGGCCACGTGCACCTCTCGGTCGGCGACGTCGAGACGGCGCGCGCGTTCTACGTCGACGCGCTCGGGTTCGACCAGACGGCCGCGATGGGCGGCCAGGCGCTGTTCGTCAGCGCGGGCGGCTACCACCACCACATGGCGATGAACGTGTGGAACTCGCGAGGCGCCGGTCCGCGCATGCCTGCGCTCGGCCTCGGCCGCGTCGACCTCGACCTGCCCGACGCCGACACGCTCGGCGAGCTGTCGGAGCGCCTGCGCCACCACGGCTTCGAGGTGCGCGACGACGGGCGCACGGTGTCGTTCGACGACCCGTGGCGCAACCTGCTGCACGCGACCGCTCCCGGCCGCGGCTGAGCCGAGCGCCTTTCGACACCCCCGCTCGGGCCCGAGGACCGCGTCAGACGGAGTCGCGGACGACCAGCTCCGTCTCGAGGATCGTGACATGGCGGGGGTGGCGGCCGGCGAGGATGTCGAGGAGCACCGTCGCCATGCGCTCGCCCTGTGCGAACGACGGCTGGCGCATCGTCGTCAGCTGCGGGATCACCGACGTCGCGACGGGCGAGTCGTCGAAGCCGACGAGCGCGACGTCCTCGGGCACGCGCAGGCCCGCCGACGCCAGCACGGTGAGCACGCCGCGGGCCATCAGGTCGCTCGCGACGAACACGGCGTCGGGCCTGGCGCCCGACTCGAGCATGCGGCGCATCGCGGCGGCACCGCCGTCGGCGGTGAAGTTGCCGTCCTCGACCCCGATCTCCTCCAGCTGGAACGCCTTCAGCGCATCCCGGTAGCCGCGCAGACGGTCGACGCCCGCGGGCATGTCGCGCGGGCCGGTGATCGTCGCGATGCGGCTGCGGCCGTTCTCGATCAGGTACACCGTCGCGTCGTACGCGCCCCGCGCGTTGTCGACGTCGACGTAGTAGTCGCGCTCGCGCTCGCGCACCGGGCGGCCGCCGTAGACCACCGGGACAACGCTGGCGATGCGGTCGATGAACGTGTCGCTCGTGTGGTGCGACACGACGATCGCGCCGTCGACCGCGCCGGACCGCACGTACGACGTGGTCTTGTCACCCGGGTCGTCGCTCGCGATGAACAGGTTGAGCACGTAGTCCGACCGGCTGAGGCGCGAGTTGATGCCCGACACGATCGCCGCGAAGAACGGGTCGCCGAAGAACCGCGTGGTGTCCTCGGGGACGATCAGCGCGATCGCGTGCGTCTTCTGGCTCGCCAGCGAGCGCGCCGCACGGTTGGGCACGTAGTTGAGTTCGGCGATCGCCTTCGTGACCGCCTCGAGCGCCTCGGGGCTGACCGCGGTGGAGCCGTTGACCACGCGCGACACCGTCGACCGCGAGACGCCCGCCGCGGCGGCGACCTCTTCGATCGTCACCGTCTGACGCGCGACATCGGTGCTCATCGCTGTCCTCCCTTGCCGAACCTACGGTCCGAATCTACGGCCAGTCGCGCTATGACGCGGCCGCGGCCGAGCCCGCGGCAGCCACGTCGAGCGCGCGGGCGCCGATGATGCGACGGTATTCGAGGGCGCTGTCCTTCGGCGTGCGCTCCTGCGTGTCGTAGTCGACCCGCACGATACCGAACCGCTTCTCGTACCCCCACGCCCACTCGAAGTTGTCGAGCAGCGACCAGTAGAAGTAGCCGCGCACGTCGACACCGGCGTCGGCGGCATCCAGGATCGCCCCCAGGTGGCCGCGCAGGAACTCGACGCGGTCGGTGTCGTGCACGCGCTTCACACCCTCCTCGACGACGAGCTCGTCGTCGTAGGCGGCGCCGTTCTCGGTGACGTAGAGCACCGTGCCGGCGGGCTGGGCGTATTCGTCCCACACCCGCTGCAGCAGCTCGGTGAGCCCCTCGGGCTGCACCTCCCAGTGCATCGGCGTACGCGGGAGGCCCCGCTCGTGCCAGTAGATGCCCTCGTGCGATGGGAACGGCGAACGGCCGGGACGGTCGGTCGGCGCGTCGCCGCCGATCGGCGGGTTCGCCGGCTCGTGGCCGCCGACGTACTCGCCGTGGTAGTAGTTCACGCCGAGGGTGTCGATCGGGGTCGAGATGGCCTCGAGGTCGCCCGGCTGCACGGCGGCCTCCCACGCGCTGATGGCCGCGGCATCCACTTCGCGGATGTCCTCGACGATGTCGGCCGGGTACTGACCGCGGAAGATCGGGTCGAGGAACCACCGGTTGAACTGGCCGTCGATGCGACGCGCGGCGTCGAGGTCGGCCGGGTCGTCGGCGTCGACCGGTTCGGCCACCGTCAGGTTCAGCGTGATGCCGAGGTTGAGCGACTCGTCGCGGGCACGCAGCTCGCGGACGGCCTGGCCGTGCCCGAGCATCAGGTGGTGCGCGGCGAGCACACCCTCCTCGACGCTGTAGTGGCCGGGGGCGTGCAGACCCGCGGTGTAGCTGAGGAACGACGAGCACCACGGCTCGTTGAGCGTCGTCCACACCTTCACGCGGTCGCCCAGCGCGTCGTGCATCGTGAGCGCGTACTCGGTGAAGAGGTCGGCGGTGTCGCGGTTGGCCCAGCCGCCCTCCTCCTGGAGCGCCTGCGGCAGGTCCCAGTGGTACAGCGTCAGCCACGGCAGGATGTCGGCGCCCAGCAGCTCGTCGACCAGCCGCTTGTAGAAGTCCAGGCCCTGCGCGTTGACCGCGCCGCCGTCGGGACGGACGCGCGACCACGACGTCGAGAACCGGTAGGTCTGCAGCCCGAGGTCCTTCATGACCGCGACATCGTCGCGGTAGCGGTGGTAGTGGTCGCAGGCCACGTCGCCGTTGTCGGCGTTGATGACGGCGCCCGGCACACGGCTGAACGCGTCCCAGATGGAGTCGCGGCGGCCGTCCTCGTGGGCGGCGCCCTCGATCTGGAAGGCGGCCGTCGCGGCGCCGAACAGGAAGTCCGACGGGAAGGCGCGCGGGATCGCGGTCGTCATGAGGGGGGAGTCCTCTCTGGAGAAAGCGTCTGGATTCAGGATGCCGGGGGCCGGGCGGGCGCGGTAGGCCTAGCCCTTGACCGCGCCGGCCATGATGCCGCTGACCAGCTGCTTGCCGGTGAAGGCGAACAGGATGAGGAGCGGGATGGTGGCCAGCAGCACGCCGGCGAGCACGATCGAGTAGTCGACGAAGTAGTTCGACTGCAGGAGCGACAGCGCCACGGGAAGGGTCGGGTTCTGTCGGTCGAGCACGATGAACGGCCAGAAGAAGTTGTTCCAGGCCGAGACGAACGTGAACAGGCCGAGCATCGCGGCCGCGGGACGGGCGGCGGGAAGCCCCACGGTCAGGAACGTGCGGAACGAGTTGGCGCCGTCGACGCGGGCGGCCTCGATGAGCTCGTCGGGCACCGTCTGGCGCAGATACTGCGTCATCCAGAACACGCCGAACGCGGTGACGAGCGTCGGGATGATGATCGCGCCCACCTGACCGGTCCAGCCGAGGTCGGCGAACAGGATGTACAGGGGCACGACGCCGAGCTGAGTCGGCACCGCCATGGTCGCGATCACGAATACGAGCAGCCCGTTGCCGCCGCGGAAGCGGAGCTTGGCGAACGCCCAGCCCGCGAGCGTCGAGAAGAACACCACCGACAGCGCGATGATCGCCGAGCTCCAGATGGAGTTCCACAGCGCGAGCCAGAAGTTCACGGCGGGGTCGTTGATCACCGCGGCGGCGTTGGCGAAGAAGTTGCCGCCGGGGATCCACGACATGTTGGGGTCGCGGATCGTGGAGGCGTCGCCCGAGCCGATCAGCAGCGA
Organism: Microbacterium sp. NPDC058389; assembly: GCF_042722305.1. NCBI lineage: Bacteria > Bacillati > Actinomycetota > Actinomycetes > Micrococcales > Microbacteriaceae > Microbacterium > Microbacterium sp. NPDC058389. Next base: position 485,470 of record NZ_JBHXJQ010000002.1, on the reverse strand, counting down.
CCAGTAGTACGGCAGGAGGGATGCCAGCAGCACGAAGCTGAGCGCGGTGTAGACGAACCAGCCCGGCCGCTCGCTCGCTCCGCCGCGATAGCGGCGGCGGCGGCCGCGCGGACGCTTCTCCTCGGCGGGGATCTCGGGGTCGTCCAGATGCAGGGGCATCGGCGTCGTGGCGGTCATCGCACGGTCTCCTTCGGTGCGGCGGCAGACGCGGCCTGGGCGGCGTCGGCGGCGACGGCTGCGCGAGCGGATCGCGCCGCGGCGCGGCGCTGCTTGCGGGTCAGCTGCCCGCGGCCGCCCTCGTCGCGGATGAGGCTCTGCGACACGAACAGGTTCACGATGCCGATCGCGAGGATGATGAGGAACAGGATCCAGGCCAGCGCGGCGGCCCGGCCGAAGTTCCATTCGCCCCAGCCGATGTTGTAGAGCCACAGGCTGATCGTCAGCCACTGGGAGTTCGCGCCGCCGGTGCCGTACTGGTCGTACATGCGCGGCTCGTCGAAGATCTGCAGACCGCCGATGGTCGACGTGATGATCACGAAGATGAGCGTCGGACGCAGGCTCGGCACGGTGATCGAGAAGAACTGGCGGATCTTGCCCGCGCCGTCGACCGTCGCGGCCTCGTAGTAGTCGCGCGGGATGGCCTGCATCGCGGCGAGAAGGATGAGGGTGTTGTAGCCGGTCCAGCGGAAGTTCACCATCGTGGCGATCGCGATGTGGCTCGCGAACGCGTTGGAGTGCCACGGGATGTCGGGGATGCCGATCCGGTTCAGCATCGTGTTGATGATGCCGTACTGGTCTCCGAACATGTTGCTGAAGATGAGGGCGACGGCGACGGGGGCCATCACGTAGGGGATGAGCACGCCCATGCGCCAGAAGGTCTTGGCGCGGATGTTCTGGTCGAGCATCGCGGCGATGAAGATCGCGGCGATGAGCTGGGGGATGCTCGACAGCAGGAAGATGCTGAAGGTGTTCCGCAGCGCGGTCCAGAACTTCGGGTTCGAGAGCACCCACTCGTACTGGGCCCACCCGATGAACTCGCCGGAGTTGCGGACGAGGTCCCAGTCCATGAACGAGATCACCGCGGTGTAGGCGATCGGGAAGAGCCCGACCACGATGAAGAGGATGAAGAACGGCGAGATGTAGAGGTACGGGGAGAGCTTCAGATCCCACGCTGTCATCCGATGGCCGAAGCCGATGCGCTTGGGAGATCGCGGGCTCGAGACGGTGGTGGTCACGAATGCTCCTCAGTTCGGGTCCGGAGCGGACGGGTGGGGCACCGGCGCGCGGCGCGGTGACATGGTGCGGACGAGGCGGGCCGCAATCAGAACCCGCCTCGTCCGAGTCTCGGGTGGGATGCCGGGGGCCGGCCGCTCGGCGCGGCCCCCGGCATCCCGGAGTCGATCAGCCGATCGCGTCGACCTCGGAGACCCACTGGTCCCACGACGTCTTGGCGTCCTGCGTCCCGTCCTCGACACGGGTCAGCGCCTGCTGCATCGCGTCGTTGATCTGGAAGTAGTACTGACCCTTGAACGGCGCGACCGTGACCGCGTTGGCGCGGTCGGTGAGGATCTGGCCCACCGGCGCGTTGTTGAAGTACTCGTTGGTCGAGCTCAGCAGCGTGTCGGAGGTGAGCGCCTCGGACTGGCTCGGGAACGTACCGGCGTTCTCGAAGGCCTTGATCTGGGTGTCAGGCGAGGTAAGCCAGTCGGCGAGCTCCTGAGCCTCCTTGACGTGCGCACCGTTGGCCGGGACCGTCAGGTACGAGCCGCCCCAGTTGCCGCCGCCGTTGGGGAACACGTTGGCGATGTCCCACGTCGTGGTGTCGGGCGCGTTGCCCGAGATCACGCCGAGCATCCAGCCCGGGCAGAGCATCGTCGCGAAGGCGCCGTTGGACAGGCCCGCGAACCAGTCGTCCGACCACTGGCCGAGGTGAGCCGACTGCGTGGCGCTGGCGGCGGTGACCTGGTCGTAGATGTCCTTGACCTCGTCGTTGTCGGTCGCGATGATGTCGCCCGAGTCGGGGTCCTCGTACGCGGCCTCGACCTGGTTGATCATGCCCTGGTAGGTGCCGCCGGCGGAGTCGAAGAACGCCTTGCCGGTCGCGGCGGTGTACTGGTCGCCGACCTCGAAGTACTTCGCCCAGTCGCCCTCGAGCAGTGCGGCGACCTCTTCACGGTCGGTGGGCAGGCCGGCAGCGGCGAACAGGTCGCTGCGGTAGCAGACGCCCTCCGGGCCGATGTCGGTGCCGTAGCCGATGAGGTTGCCGTCGGCGTCGGTGGCCGCGTCGGTCTTCCAGTCCAGCCAGCGGTCCTTCAGGTCGTCCGGCACCGGCGCGAGCAGGTCGGAGTACTTCATGACCTCGGGGAGCCAGTCGACCTCGATGGCCTCGACGTCGGCGAGACCCTTCTTGCCGAGCTTCTGGAAGTAGTTGGCGCGGGCGTCGTTCGACGTCGCGGCCTGGTTGTGGACGACCTTCACGTTCGGGTGCTCGTCCATGTACTCCTGGAGGAGTTCATCGGTGTAGCCGAAGTCGTTGAAGGTGGCGACGGTCAGCGTGATCTTCTCGTCCGAGCTGCCGGCGTCGTCGCCACTGCCGCTGGCGCAGCCGGCGAGGACGATGGCCGAGGCCGAGAATGCGGCGAGTGCCACGGCGCTTCTGCGGAAGGCGCGTGCGTTCACTGTCACTCCTTTGTGTTTTCAGGGGTTGTCTGTGTTGCAGGACCGACTCGGACGGGTGCCGTGCCGGCTGTTCGTGGGAGCGTTCCCATCGATCGAGAGGCAACGCTATGGGATCGCTCCCACGAAAGTCAAGGGAGCGCTCCCACGAAACGGTCACGGTTGTGTCACGAGTCCATAACCGGCTCCGGGAAAGGCGGGATGCCGGGGGCCGTAGACTGGTGGAGACCCCTGCCCGCGACATCCGGAGCTGTCACATGCCCACCATCGTCGTCGACGTCATGCCCAAGGCCGAACTGCTGGACCCCCAGGGGAAGGCCGTCGCCGGCGCATTCGCGCGGCTCGGAGTCTCCGACTTCACCGGCGTCCGCATCGGCAAGCGGTTCGAGCTGACCGTCGAGGGAGAGGTCACCGACGAGCTCCTCGCCGAAGCCCGGCGCATCGCGGACGAGATCCTCTCGAACTCGGTGATCGAGGACGTCGTGGGCATCGAGGTCGTGGAATGACCGCCCGTATCGGCGTCATCACCTTCCCCGGCTCGCTCGACGACCGCGACGCGCAGCGCGCGATCCAGATCGCCGGCGCCGAGCCCGTCGCGCTGTGGCACGGCTCGCACGACCTCGAAGGCGTCGACGCGCTCGTGCTGCCCGGCGGCTTCAGCTACGGCGACTACCTGCGCGCCGGAGCGATCGCGGCCCTCGCGCCGATCATGACCGAGGTGAAGGATGCCGCAGCCAAGGGCATGCCCGTCCTCGGCATCTGCAACGGATTCCAGATGCTCGTCGAGGCGCACCTGCTGCCCGGCGGCCTGATCCGCAACGCCCACCAGCAGTTCATCCGCCGCGACCAGAAACTGCGCGTCGAGAACAATGACACCGCCTGGACGAGCGACTTCGCCTCGGGCCAGGAGATCGTGATCCCGCTGAAGAACGCGGACGGCGGCTACATCGCGTCCGAGTCGGAGCTCGACCGGCTCGAGGGCGAAGGCCTCGTCGCCTTCCGCTACGTCGGGGTCAACCCGAACGGGTCGCTGCGCGACATCGCCGGTCTCGTCAACGAGCGCGGCAACGTCGTCGGCCTCATGCCGCACCCCGAGCACGCCGTGGAGCCCGGCTTCGGCCCCGGCACCGCCGACGCGATGCGCTCCGGCGTCGACGGCCTGAGCTTCTTCTCGTCGGCGATCGCCGCCGTCGTCGCCCAGGCAGCCTGACCGCCGGCATCCCTTCGCCCCGCCGTTCGCGGCAGCCCGGTCGCCGGGCAGCGCGGTCGCCGGGCAGCGCGGTCGCTGAGCCTGTCGAAGCGCCCTTCGACGAGCTCGGGACGCGCCCCTCTCAGACCGTGCCGGCGGGCGGCCAGACGCCGATGATGAGCGCCATCACGACGATCGTCACGAGCTCGTGCGCGATGTTGAGCACCGTGAGCGACGACGGGCGCCCCTCGAACGCGTCGTGCGTGATGAAGCGGGCCGCCGTGAAACCCGCCCACAGGATGACGCCGGTGCCGAGCGCTCCCCACAGGTAGCTGCCGTCGTAGAAGTGCCAGGCGATCGTCGACGCCCCGGCGAGCACCCAGGCCGTCACGAAGCTCACGATCACGGTCACCACGATCGGCACCACCGCGCTGGCGCCGGGCCGGTCCATGTCGACCTTCGCGAGTGCGGCCCACCGCGTGCCGAACACCTTCGGCGTGTACCAGATCGAGCCGACGACCATGCTCGACGCCGTCGCCAGCAGCACCGCCCAATAGTTGATCTCGGGAACCATGCCAGCCTCCTCCGTCGGGGGCCGCTCGGGCCGCGCGCCCCGCTCGACGCGAGCGTAGCGTCACGTGGCGACACCGACCAGGCACCTCGCCGGTAGCGTGGAGCGAGTGAGCACCGGCATCCCGAATCTCGTCGTCAGCGTCCCCACCGAACAGCTCGCCGCAGATCTGGGTGAGCTGCCCGACAACGTCGAGCTCGTGATCTGGCCGATGGATGCCGCCGCCCCGCGCGACCGCTTCGACATCGTCGTTCCGCCGTACATGTCGATGGCCCGCGTGCTCGAGCGCCTCGAGGGCGTCGAGGTGGGGCTCGTGCAGGGCCAGTCGATCGGCTACGACGGCGTGGCCGACCTCCTGCCGGAGGGCCTGACGTTCGCCAACGCGGCCTCGGTGCACGAGACCTCGACCGCCGAGCTGGCCGTCGGCCTCGCGATCGCGGCGCAGCGGCACGTCGACCGGTTCGCCGTCGACACCGCGGCAGGCCGCTGGGCCCCGGTGTTCGCCCAGAGCCTCGCCGACCGGCGCGTGCTGCTGCTCGGCTACGGCGGCGTCGGCAAGGCCGTCGCGGCGCGGCTCGCGCCCTTCGAGGTCGAGATCACCGCCGTCGCCTCGAGCGCCCGCGACGAGGACGGCGTGGCCGTGCACGGCGTCGACGAGCTGCCCGCCCTGCTCCCCCGCGCCGAGATCGTGATCCTGACGCTCCCCGGCGGTGCGGCGACGCAGAACCTCGTCGACGACGCGTTCCTGGCGGCGCTCCCCGACGGCGCGCTCGTCATCAACGTCGGGCGCGGCTCGCTCATCGACACCGACGCGCTCGTCGACCACGTGCAGCGCGGTCGCATCCGCGCGGCACTGGACGTGACGGCGCCCGAGCCCCTCCCCGAGGGCCACGCGCTGTGGAGCCTCCCGGGTGTGCTCATCACGCCGCACGTCGGCGGCGCCTCCAGCGCCATGCGCCCGCGCGTGGCCAAGCTGGTGCGCACGCAGATCGAACGGCTCGCCGCCGGCCAGCCGCCGCTGAACGTGGTGCTCGGCGGCTGACCCACCACCTCAAGGAGCGCACATGGACGTGCAGGACACGCTGGCGGCCGCAGCCGCCCTGCTCGGCGCCGCGATGGGCGGTGTGTACTTCGGCTTCTCCCTGCTCGTCATGCCGGGCCTGTCGCGCTCGCCCGACGACGCCGCGCTGCGCGTCATGCAGCAGATCAACCGGTCGATCCGGCCGGTGTTCCTGCTGCTGTTCCTCGGCTCGACGCTGGTGGCGGTCGCGTCGGTGGTCGCGGAGGCGGTGGCCTGGCAAGGGGCCGTCTCGGTCTGGCGCATCGTCGGCGACGCGCTGATCGTCGCGCATTTCCTGATCACCGGCAGCTTCCACATCCCACGGAACAACGCCGTGGACCGGCTGTCTCCGGACGACGCGGCGGCTCAGCGCACGTGGCGGACGACCGCGCGCCAGTGGACGATCGGCAACCACGTCCGCGGCTGGGCGGCGTTCCTCGGCGCCGCGATCCTGATCCTCACGCTGCTGCTCTGAGCCGGGTCCGCGCGGGGCCCGCTCATTTCGCCTCGCCCAGGAGTAGGACGGAACGGCGAAATGGAGGTCGGCAGATGCTGGCCAAGCTCGCGCGCGCGGATCGAACGCCTCGCCGCCGGCGAGCCGCCGCTGAACGTGATGCTCGGCGGCTGACCCGCGGCGTCTCAGCTGGGCAGGTACGGCGCGAGCGGCTTGGGGTAGACCTGCAGGATCGGCGAGTCCGGAATGCAGTCGGCGGGTCGCGCTTCCGCCCAACTCAGTTGGGCGGTGCCGCCGGTGTGCTCCCACGACCCGATGGTGTTCCACTCGCCGCGCGTCAGGGTGCCGACTTCCATGTCGAGGAAGCCGTCCTTGCGGACCTGGATTGGCTGCCCTTGCGTCGTGGTGAACGTGAGCCCGTTGTCCGCGCGAACGTCGAGGGATATCCCCGATACCTCGACCATCGTGTCGCTGTAGCTCCTGATCCACACCTGGGCTCCCAGGGTGATCCGATCCTGATCCGGCGCGCCGGGCTCGTAGTGCGAAACCCAGGCCCCGAGGTTCCCCAGTTCGACATCGACCACGCGCGGACAGTTGATCTGAGGAGCAGTAGCAGGAGGAGGAGGCTGCGTCATGGTCGGCGCGGTCCGAGGCGGCAGCGAGCCCGATCCGACGGGCTGATCCCCACCAGGTGCGGTCGTGCCCGGGGCTGTCGTCGTGGGGGGAGTCTCCGGCGCCGACGTCTCGGGGGACGTGCCGGGCGAAGTGGCTCCCGGGGCGGGCTCCGCCTGCGCCTCGGCGTCTGATGCCGCCGGTTCGGTGGTTGCCGTCGCGGAGGGAAGCGCCCGCGCGGAGGGATGGGCCGGCGTGCGGGATGGCCTGGCGTCCGGCGCCGCAGCCGTCGGCGATGGACCCGCCGCCGGGCTCCACGACGCCCAGTCGGGAAGGAGGACCGCCGCAATGAGCACGAGCGCCACGGCGACACCGACCGCGGCGGTCACGAGGAGCCGGCGGCGCGGCAGACGGGTCACAGGGCCCACAGTAGGGTAAGCGCGCAGGTCGACGACGAGGCCTGTGGACAACGTGGATGCGGGGCCGGCGCGACCTGAGCGGGGGGGCCGTCAAGGACACGGCGCAGCATCCCGCCCCCCTTCAGTTCTGCATCGCGGTGGAGTAGACCGGAGGCAAGGACAGCGATCGCGATGAACACCTCCCCCGCCGCACGCGGAAACCCGGCCATCGAGCGACTCCCCGCCTCCACCAGCTGGGAGTATGTGCAGACGACGCCGCTCGGCAGGCTCGCGGTGATCAACGCCGAGGGCTCGCCCGACATCTTTCCGGTGAATCATCTCGCCCACGAGGGCTCGTTGTTCATCCGCACCGCGCGCGACCCGAAGCTGCTCCACATCGCGCACCATCCGGCCGTTGCGTTCGAAGTCGACGGCGAGGCGGACGGCCACTACTGGAGCGTGGTGATCCGCGGACAGGCCGAGCGCGTGATCCGGGACGACGAGATCCGCGCGAGCGGGATCAGCCGACTCGTCTCGTGGAGCCCGACCGTGAAGCTGTTCGTCGTGAAGATCACCGTCAACACCATCACCGGCCGGCGGTTCGCCGTCGACCTCGGGCGGAGCGATCCTGCCATCGCATTCGAAGGGGAGGCGACCCGGCCGCAGCCCGAGGAGCCGCACGTCGCACGAGGACAGCGCCCCGCGCCGATCCCGCACTTCGAACCGATCACCGGTGCGACCCCGATCACCCCGCAGCCGCGCCAGTCGGAATGACGCCGGCCGCGCTGCGGTACGTCAGGCGGTGAAGACGGTGTGCACGTCGCCGACGACGGCGCGGCCTCCCAGTGCGGTGAGCTCCATGAGCACGGCGGTGCCGACGACGACGCCGCCGAGGGCGCCGACGAGTTCGTGGGCGGCGACCAGGGTGCCGCCGGTGGCGAGCACGTCGTCGACGAGCAGCACGCGCGTGCCGGCGGCGATGTCGTCATGCGCCTCGATCGTCGCCGTGCCGTACTCGAGCGCGTAGGTGACGGATGCCGCCGGCAGGGGCAGCTTGCCGGCCTTGCGGATCGGCACGAGGCCTACGCCCGCCTCCATGGCGACGGCGCCGGCGAGCAGGAATCCACGCGCCTCCACACCGGCGACGACGTCGAACGAGCCCTCGAACGGTGCGATCATGGCGTGGATGACGGTGCGCAGGGCCGAGGCATCGGCCAGCAGTGGCGTGATGTCGCGGAACAGCACTCCCGGCTCGGGGTAGTCGGGGATCGTGCGGATGAGCGATTCGGCGCGGGTGAGGGCTTCGGACACGCGCTTCACCCTACGCCGCGTCCTCGTTGGAGGAGGATTGCCGAGATGAGGAGCGCGCAGCCGCGAGGCGTCCGCATCCCGGCGATGCACCTCATTCGAGGACGGGGAGGTCATGGAAGATCGCGAGTGTAAGCGCTTGCAGTATGCTGGCCGGATGACTTCCGCCGAGACCGCCGAGCGCATCGCTGCGCCGTTCCCGTCCGCCGAGCCGACGCCCGCCGGGTCCGAGTGGTGGCGCACTGCCGTGATCTACCAGATCTACCCCCGCTCGTTCGCGGACGCGTCCGGTGACGGCATCGGCGACCTCCCCGGCATCACGTCGCGCCTCGACGACCTTCAGAGCCTCGGCATCGACGCGATCTGGCTCAGCCCGTTCCAGCGGTCGCCGCAGAAGGACGCCGGCTACGACGTCAGCGACTACTGCGACGTCGACCCGCTGTTCGGCACGCTGGGCGACTTCGACGACATGCTCGCCGCGGCGCACGCCCGCGGCATCCGCGTCATCGTCGACCTGGTCCCGAACCACTCGTCGGACCAGCACGAGTGGTTCCAGGAGGCCCTCGCCGCCGCCCCGGGCAGCGCCGAGCGCGCCCGATACATGTTCCGCGACGGCAAGGGCGAGCGGGGCGAGCTGCCCCCGAACAACTGGGAGTCGGTGTTCGGCGGACCCGCGTGGACCCGGGTGGTCGAGGCCGACGGCGCTCCGGGTCAGTGGTACCTGCACCTGTTCGACTCGTCGCAGCCCGACTTCGACTGGTCGAACGAGGTGGTGCGCGACGAGTTCCGCCGCGTGCTGCGCTTCTGGCTCGACCGCGGGGTCGACGGCTTCCGCGTCGATGTCGCGCACGGCCTCATGAAGGCCGAGGGGCTTCCGGACTACATCCCGGACCCCGAGGCCGGATCGATGGGCGGCGAAGAGGAGAACGTGCCCTACTGGGGCCAGGACGCCGTGCACGAGGTGTACCGCGACTGGCGCAAGATCCTCGAGGAGTACCCGGGCGACCGTGCCCTCGCCGCAGAGGCCTGGCTGCCGACGGCCGAGCGCACCGCCGAGTGGGTGCGCCCCGACGAGATGCACCAGGCGTTCAACTTCCCCTACCTGCAGACCGAATGGGATGCCGCCGACCTGCGCGCGGTCATCGACCTGTCGCTGCGCGCCTTCCCCGGCGTCGGCGCGCCGTCGACGTGGGTGCTGTCGAATCACGACGTCGTGCGCCACGCCACGCGCCTCGCGCTGACAGCCGAGAATCCGCAGGGTCACGGCATCGGCCCGGACTCCCCCGGCCAGCCGATCCCCGAGGTGGGCCGCGCGCGCGCTCGCGCCGCGACGACGCTCATGCTCGCGCTGCCCGGCTCGGCGTACCTGTACCAGGGCGAGGAGCTCGGTCTGCCCGAGGTCATCGACATCCCGGGAGAGGCGCGTCAGGACCCGACGTGGTTCCGCACGAACGGCGAGCGCTACGGCCGCGACGGCTGCCGCGTGCCGCTCCCGTGGAGCGCCGAAGGCCCGGCCTACGGCTTCAACGACAGCGGCGCCTCATGGCTGCCGCAGCCCGCCGAGTGGGCCGAGCTCGCCCGCGACGCCCAGCGCGGCGTCGCCGGCTCGACGCTCGAGCTGTACCGTACGCTGCTCGCCGAGCGCCGTGCGCGGAGCCTGGGCGCCGGGTCGCTCGAGTGGCTCGAGGGCTACGGAGTGGATGCCGTCGCATTCCGCAACGGGAATGTCACCGTCGTGGCGAACACCGGTTCCCGGCCTGTCGCGCTCCCGAGCGGTATCGTGATCGCGTCGAGCGGTCCCGTCACCGACGTGATCCCGGCCGACACGGCGGTCTGGGTGGCCGACCCGCGCTGACGCGCGGCGCGAGCCGCGGCATCCCTTCTCCTTCTCACGAAAGCCAGGTGACGACGTGGTCAGCATCGACGAGGTCGCCCGCGTGGCGGGTGTCTCGACGGCGACCGTCTCGCGCGCCCTGAGTGGGCGGGGCCACGTCTCGGCCGGCGCCAAGGCCAAGGTCGAGGAGGCTGCGAAGAGCCTCGGGTACGTGGTGTCGGCGTCCGCGTCGAGCCTGGCCTCGGGGCGTACGCGCAACATCGGCGTGCTGGTGCCGTTCCTCGACCGCTGGTTCTTCTCCACGGTGCTGAGCGGCATCGCGTCGGCGCTCATGCGCCGCGGCTACGACATCACGCTGTACAGCCTGACCGCCGACCGCGGCGAGCGCCACGACGTGTTCGACACGTTCCTGCGCCGCGGCCGCGTCGACGGCGTGATCGCGATCTCGCTGGAGCTCGGCGAGGAGGAGACCGAGCGGCTGGTCGAGCTCGACCTCCCGGTGATCGCGATCGGCGGGCCGAACCCGCACCTGACGACCCTCACGGTCGACGACGTCGCGGTCGCGCGTCTGGCCACCGAGCACCTGCTGGCGCTCGGGCACCGCGAGATCGCCCACATCGGCGCGAGCCCCGAGTTCGACATCGACTTCCACATCCCGACGCAGCGCCGCCAGGGCTTCGAGCAGGCTCTCGCGGACGCCGGCATCGAGGTCAGTCCGTCGCTGTTCGAGCCCGCCGACTTCACGATCGAGGGCGGCTTCCGCGCCGCCAAGCAGCTGCTGGGCAAGCCCGGGCGGCCGACGGCCATCTTCGCGGCATCCGACGAGATGGCGATCGGCGCGCTGCTCGCGGCCCGCGATCTCGGCTACCGCGTGCCCGAGGACCTCTCGGTGATCGGCATCGACGGCCATGAGCTGGGCGAGTTCTTCCGGCTGACGACGGTCGACCAGTTCCCGATGGGGCAGGGCGAGCGTGCCGCCGACGCGATGCTCGCGGCGCTCGAAGCGGCCGACGACGAGGCGCCCACGCACCGGCCCGGCGAGCTGCCGTTCGAGCTCATCGTGCGTGGTTCCACAGCCCGTCTGCCCGGCTGACGACGCCTCCGGGCCCGCGGCTAGGCTCGGTTCATGACGATCGACCTCGAAGCGCTGTACATCGATCTGCACCGGCATCCGGAGCTGTCGTTCCAAGAGACGCGTACGGCGGGGGTGATCGCGCAGCACCTCACCGGTCTCGGCATCGAGTTCGAGGAGGGGATCGGCAAGACCGGCGTGGCGGGTGTGATCCGCAACGGCGAGGGCCCCGTCGTGTGGCTGCGCGCCGACATGGACGCGCTGCCCGTGCCCGAGCAGACCGGTCTCGAGTACGCCAGCACCGCCCGCGGCACAGACCCGGCGGGCAACGACGTGCCCGTCATGCACGCGTGCGGCCACGACATGCACGTGACGGCGATGCTGGGCGCGCTGGAGCGCCTGGTCGCCACGACCGACGAGTGGTCGGGCACCGTGGTCGTCGTCTTCCAGCCCGCCGAGGAGTACGGCTCGGGCGCCCAGGCGATGATCGCCGACGGCGTGCTCGACCGGTTCCCGAAGCCCGACATCGTGCTCGGCCAGCACGTGACCCCGCTGCCGGCCGGCACGATCGGCGTGCGCGGCGGCACCCAGATGGCGGCATCCGACGGCCTCACCGTCACCCTGCTGGGGCGCGGCGGCCACGGCTCGCGCCCGCAGGCCACGATCGACCCGGTCGTGATGGCGGCGGCGACCGTCATGCGACTGCAGACGATCGTCTCGCGCGAGGTCGACCCCCGCGACGTCGCGGTCGTCACCGTCGGCTCGATCCACGCGGGCCTGAAGAACAACATCATCCCAGCCGAGGCGAAGCTCGAGCTGAGCCTGCGCTACCCCGACGACGAGGCCCGCGCCCGCGTGCTCGAGAAGGTGGAGCGCATCGTGCGCGCTGAGGCGCAGGCATCGGGCGCCGAAGAGCCCCCGGTCATCGTCACCGACCACACCCTGCCGCCGACGATCAACGACGCGGCCGCGACCGCACGCCTGACCGCGGCGTTCGACGCCGCGTTCGGCGACGGCACCGTCATCGACCCGGGCATGTTCACCGGCAGCGAGGACGTCTCGTGGTTCGCCCGCGAGGCCGGCGTGCCGCTCGTCTACTGGTTCTGGGGCGGTGTCGACCCCGAGGCGTTCGCGAAGGCGTTCGCAGCGGGAACCGTCGAGCACGACATCCCGACGAACCACTCGCCGTTCTTCGCCCCGGTGCTCCAGCCGACGCTCAGCCGCGGCGTCGACGCGCTCGTGGTCGCCGCGCGCGAGTTCCTGGGATCATCCGACTCTTGACGTGTGGATGCCGGCGGCCGCGGCCGCCGGCATCCCTCCGCGTCAGCGTTCGACGGGCTCGACGGGCTCTCGGGCATCGACGAGGCGCTGGCCCGACACGATGCCCGGGAGGCCGCGGCGGTCCTCCGTGGTGAGCACGAGCACGGCCGATACCACGGCGAAGGAGCCCGTGACGACGCCCCAGGCGCCGGGCAGGGCGCTCAGCAGCAGGTAACCGCCGATGCCGCCGAGGAAGCGCAGCGGCCGTGACAGCGCCGTGGGCAGCTGGCCGCCGGTGTACCGCAGCTGCACGGCGTGGTCGCCGATGGTGCGCCCGGTGGCGAGCGTGACGACGAGCCACAGCACGATCGGCACGGCGCCGGCCACGACGCTCGCCGCGGTGCCCTCGCGCACCGCCCGGTCGGCGCCCAGCGCGTACAGCAGCAGCTGGAACCCGACGGCGACCGCGACGCCGAGCACCCACGCGGCGAGCACGTCGCACAGCATCGCGAGGAAGCGGCGCCGGCGGGTGATGGGGCGCGGCGACTCGGCGTCAGGGAACTTCGGCGTGCCCCAGTGGCGTCGGGGCACCGCGAGGGCGAGCACGGATCCGACCACGGCCCCGAGCGTGTTGGTCAGCAGGTCGTCGACGTCGAACACCCGGTACGCGCACGGGTAGAGCCCCCACACGCCGGTCAGCTGCGTGGTCTCGATGAACGCCGACACTCCGAGGCCCACGAGGAGCGCCGTGGGGATGCCGCGACCGCCCAGCACGCGCACGAAGAACCCGAGCGGCACGAACAGCAGCACGTTCAGCAGCAGCTGCAGCACCGCGGGATCGGCGAGGGCGCTGCCGGGCCGGGCGAGCGCCGCGCCGATGTCGTCGACGAACGTCAGCACGTGGAGGTTGACGCCCGCGCACCGGATCGCGTCGGGGTCGGGCAGGGGCAGGAGCGTGTACGTCCAGATCGCCATGAGGTACACCAGCGCCGCGCCCCACAGCACGAACCGGCCGACCCCGAACCCGCCGCGCCGACGGTAGCTCAGGGCGACGAAGGGGACGAACAGGAAGACGCCGACGACGAGGCCGGCGGCGATCGCGAGCACCCCCAGAATCACCTGTTCATCCACGGTTTGAGTCTCTCAGAGGAGGGCGCCGTATGGATTCCGTGAGGATGGCTGTCCGGATGCGTCCTCACGGATTCCATGCGGGTAACATCACCCGCCGTGACGAACGAAAGCCGCGAGCAGTCGGTGGATGAGACGCCGATCGCGAAGCGCCTCATCCTGGGGGACCCGCTCGCCTCCACCGACTCCGACGAGCACCTCCTGCCGAAGAAGCTGGCACTGCCGATCTTCGCCTCCGACGCGCTGTCGTCGGTGGCCTACGCACCCCAGGAGCTGCTGCTCATCCTGATGACCGGCGGGCTGGCGTTCCTGGCCTTCGCGCCCTGGATCGCCGCCGCGGTGGTCGTGCTGCTGATCGTCGTGGTGATCAGCTACCGCCAGCTCATCAAGGCGTATCCGTCGGGCGGCGGCGACTACGAGGTCGCGCGCAAGAACCTCGGCGAGATCCCCGGTGTCATCGTGGCGTCGGCGCTGCTCGTCGACTACGTGCTGACGGTCGCGGTGTCGGTCGCCTCCGGCGTCGACAACATCATCTCGGCCCTGCCGGGGCTCAACCCGTGGCGGGTGGAGCTGGCCGTCGGCTTCGTCATCCTCATCGTCGTGATCAACCTGCGGGGGGTGCGGGAGGCATCCCGCGCGTTCGCCATTCCGACCTACGTGTTCATCGGCTCCGTCGGGGTCATGATCGTCGTGGGCCTCTTCGAGATCCTGACCGGCAATGCGCCGGTCGCCTCGAGCGCCCAGTACGCGGTCGAGACGCAGAGTCTCACGCAGGCTGCGGTCATCCTGCTGGTGCTGCGCGCGTTCTCCAGCGGCTGTTCCGCCCTCACCGGCGTCGAGGCGGTCTCGAACGGTGTGCAGGCGTTCCGCCGACCGAAGGTCAAGAACGCGCAGACCACGCTCGCCATGATGGGCGGCATCGCGATCCTGCTGTTCACGGGCCTCACCGCGATCGCGCTGGTGTCGGGCGTGCACTACGCCGAGAACCCGTGCGACCTCGTCGGCTTCGACTGCTCCAACCCGCAGCCGAGCCTCATGGCGCAGGTGTCGTCGGCCGTGTTCGGGATGAACTCGATCCCGTTCTTCATCATCCAGGCTGCGACGGCGGTCGTGCTGCTGCTGGCGGCGAACACGGCGTTCAACGGCTTCCCGCTGCTCGGCTCGGTGCTCGCACGCGACGGGTATGCGCCGAAGGCGCTCAACACCCGCGGCGACCGCCTCGTGTACTCGAACGGCATGATCATCCTCGGCCTCATCGCCATCGGGGTGCTGATCGTCTACCAGGCCAACCTCACGAACCTCATCCAGCTGTACATCATCGGCGTCTTCGTGTCGTTCACGATCGGGCAGATCGGCATGATCCGGCACTGGACGCGCGGCATCCGGCAGATCGGCAGGTTGCCGGCGGAGCAGCGCGGCTCGCAGAGCGTGCGCAGCGAGCTGCTCGGCCTGCGCAAGGGCCTCTTCATCAACTCGCTGGGCGCCACGATGACGGCATCCGTGCTCGTCATCGTGACGATCACGAAGTTCACCCACGGCGCGTGGCTGGTGTTCCTGGCGATCCCGCTGCTGTCGTTCCTCATGGTCGGCGTGCACCGGTACTACCGCGACGTCGAGCACGAGATCGAGATGGACGACCAGACCCACTTCGGCTCGTCGGGCGACGTTGCGATCATCCTCGTCAACAAGCTGCAGAAGCCGGTCGTCAAGGCCATCGACTACGCCCTCGCGGCAAAGCACGACAAGACCTTCGCGGTGCACATCGCCGTCTCGAAGGAGGACACGGCAGAGATCGAAGCCGAGTGGCGCAAGCATCGCATGCCGATCCCGCTGAAGATCATCGAGTCGCCGTACCGCACGTATGCGGGGCCGATCGCCGAGTGGGTGCGCAAGTACCGCGAGGAGCACGGCTCGTCGGTGGTCACCGTCTACCTGCCGCAGTACATCGTCGGGCACTGGTGGGAGGGCATCCTCCACAACCGTCGGGCCCGGCGCATCGCGCAGCAGCTCATGCTCGTGCACGGCGTGTCGATCACGCTGGTGCCGTGGCTGCTCGACTCGTCCGAGCTCATCTACGGACGGCGCTCGCGCGTGCTGCCCGGCGACGAGCGCGCCGGGCGCGGCGGCCAGCACGCGATCCCGGTCGTCGAGAGCCGCGGCCGCCGGGCCGTCCGCCCGGCCGGCCCGCCTGCGCCGACCGAGAACGCGGACGCCTCGCACAAGTCCTGACCTCGCGCGGCGGAGAAGGGATGCCGCCACCCGGCGACGATCCGTCGACCCCGGACGCCGGCATCCCGCGTAGCCTTAAGGGGTGACCTCTGCACCCGCCCCTTCGCCGGCCGCGCTGATCGACGCGGACACGGTCCGCGCCGACTTCCCGATCCTCGGCGAGCGCGTGAACGGCGAACGCCTGGTCTACCTGGACTCGGGCGCGACCAGCCAGAAGCCGCAGGCGGTCATCGACGCCGAGGTGTCGTTCCTGACGCGCGCCAACTCGGCCGTGCACCGGGGCGCCCACACGCTCGCCGCCGAGGCCACCGAACTGTTCGAGGACGCACGCACGACGGTCGCCGGCTTCGTGGGCGCAGCGCCCGAGCAGCTGGTGTGGACGAGCGGCGCGACGGCGGGCCTGAACCTCGCTGCCTACGCGATCGGCAACGCATCGGTCGGCCGCGGGGCGCCTGAGAGCGCGCGCTTCGCGCTGCGGCCGGGCGACGAGATCGTGGTGACCGAGATCGAGCACCACGCCAACCTCATCCCGTGGCAGGAGCTCGCTGCCCGCACCGGCGCCGTGCTGCGGCACATCCCCGTGCACGACGACGGCACGCTCGATCTCGAGGCGGCGGCCGCCCTCATCGGCGCACGCACGCGGGTCGTGGCGTTCACGCACGTGTCGAACGTGCTGGGCATCGTGAACCCGGTGGCACCGCTCGTGGCGCTCGCGCAGGCCGTCGGCGCCACGACCGTGCTCGACGCGTGCCAGTCGGCGCCCCATCTGCCGCTGGACCTCCCGGCGCTCGGCGTCGACCTCGCGGTGTTCTCGGGCCACAAGATGCTCGGCCCTTACGGCGTCGGCGGCCTGTACGGACGCGCCGACGTGCTCGAGGCGCTGCCGCCGTTCCTCACCGGCGGCTCCATGATCACCACCGTCACGCTCGACGAGGCGCAATACCTGGCACCGCCGCAGCGGTTCGAGGCCGGCACGCAGCCGGTGTCGCAGGCGATCGCGCTGGCGGCCGCCGTCCGCTATCTCGAAGGCCTCGGGATGCCTGCCGTGCACGCGCACGAGAAGGCGCTCGAAGCGCGCCTGGGCGAGGGACTGCGGCAGATCGACGGCGTGCGCCTGCTCGGCGATGCGCCGGGCGCCGAGCGCGTGGGCCTGTGGGCCTTCGACGTGGACGGCGTGCACGCCCACGACGTGGGCCAGTTCCTCGACTCCCGCGGCGTCGCGGTGCGGGTCGGGCACCACTGCGCCCAGCCGCTGCACCGCCGGTTCGGCCTGACCGCCTCGGTGCGGGCATCCACCTCGGTCTACAACACCGCGGACGACGTCGACGTCTTCCTCGACGCCCTGTCGGGCGTCCGCTCGTTCTTCGGAGTCAGCGCATGAACGGTCTCGAATCGCTCTACCAGGAGCTCATCCTCGACCACTCCAAGCGCCCGCACGGCAAGGGTCTCGCGGACGACGCCCCGCACACCGCCTCCTCGTACCAGCGCAACCCGATCTGCGGCGATGAGATCACGCTGCGCGTGCGCGTGTCGGACGACGGCACCGAGGTGACCGAGGTCACGTGGGACGGCGCCGGGTGCTCGATCTCGCAGGCGTCGGCGTCGATGCTCGCCGCCCTCGTCGAGGAAGAGGGACGGATGCCGCGGCCCGATGCGATCGCGCTCGTCGACGGCTTCCGCGAGGCGCTGCGCTCGCGCGGCGAGCTGCCGCTGGACGAAGAGGTGTTCGGCGACGCCGCCGCGCTGTCGGGGGTGTCGAAGTACACCGCCCGCGTGAAGTGCGCGATGCTCGCGTGGGTCGCGTTCGAGGACGCGGTCGCCCGCGCCTGACGCTGCGGCCCGCCGCAGCGACGGACTCCGCGGGGCAGCAGCTGCGGGGTCGGTCTGGGGTCTGCGCACGCGCTTCGTCTCGCTGGCGCTCGCTCAGCGACCGGGCGGTCACGTGCGCCGCGATCAGTGCGCGCTTCGTCTCGCTGGCTCGCTCAGCGACCGGGCGGTCACGTGCGCCGCGATCAGTGCGCGCTTCGTCTCGCTGGCGCTCGCTCAGCGACCGGGCGGTCGCGGGCGCCGCGATCAGTGCGCGCTTCGTCGCGCTGGCTCGCTCAGCGACCGGGCGGTCCCGTGCGCCGCGATCAGTGCGCGCTTCGTCTCGCTGGCGCTCGCTCAGCGACCGGGTGGTCGCGTTTCGTCTCGCTGGTGCGCGCCCTGCGGCCGAGGGGTGGTCGCGGTCCGTGCGCAGGTGAGGGGCCCGGAACCGGTCGTTGAGCGAGCGAGGAACGAGCGAGACGAAACGCGACCCGGGCGATCCGGCGCACCCCGGGGCGTCAGCGTCCCGTGAGCATGGGCGCAGGGGACGCACGGATTCCGTGAGGACCGGGCTGACGACATCCACGCGGGAGTTGCATCGATCCCGCGCCCGCTGCACCGCGGGCGGAAGCCAACCGGGAGTCCCTGTGCTCGATGTCATCTACCTCGCCCTCACGCTCGCGCTCTTCGCGCTGGTCGGGCTGATCGCGAAGGGGGCGGAGAAGCTGTGATCGTCTTCTCGCTCGTCGCGGCCGCGCTCGGCCTCGCCGCGACCGTCTATCTCGTCGTCGCCCTCGTGAAGCCGGAGAAGTTCTGATGGATGCTGCCGTCATCTGGACCGGCATCCTGCAGATCGCCACCGTCCTGCTGATCCTCGCGCTGCTGTACCGGCCGCTGGGCGACTGGATCGCCCGTGTGTTCACGTCGGACGGGGACTGGCGCGTCGAACGCGGCATGTACCGCCTCGTCGGCGTCGACTCCCGCTCGCAGCAGACGTGGCAGGCGTACACGCGGGGCGTGCTCGCGTTCTCGCTCATGGGCGTGCTGTTCGTGTACGCGCTGCAGCGCCTCCAGGCGGTGCTGCCGTACTCGCTCGGGCTGCCCGCCGTGCCCGAGGGGCTCGCGTTCAACACCGCGGTGTCGTTCGTCACGAACACGAACTGGCAGTCGTACTCGCCCGAGGTGACGATGGGCTACACCGTGCAGCTCGCCGGGCTCGCGGTGCAGAACTTCGTGTCGGCCGCCGTCGGCATCGCCGTGGCCGTCGCCCTCGTGCGCGGCTTCTCGCGGCGGGGCGCGTCGACCATCGGGAACTTCTGGGTCGACCTGACCCGCGGGCTCACGCGGCTGCTGCTGCCGCTCGCGGTCGTCGCGGCGATCGCGCTGGTGGCCGGCGGCGTCGTGCAGAGCTTCTCGGGCTTCGTCGACGTGAACACGGTGGCCGGCGGCGCGCAGTCGATCCCCGGTGGGCCGGTCGCGTCGCAGGAGGCGATCAAGCTCCTCGGCACGAACGGCGGCGGATTCTTCAACGCCAACTCGGCGCACCCGTTCGAGAACCCCACGCCGTGGTCGAACGTGTTCGAGATCCTCCTGATCCTCGCGATCCCGGTCGCACTGCCTCGGGCGTTCGGCCGCATGGTCGGCGACGACCGGCAGGGCTACGCGATCCTCGCGGTGATGAGCTCGATCGCGATCGTGTCGATCGCCGCCGTCACGTGGCTGGAGGCGCTCGGGCTCGGCACCGCGCCGCAGCTCGCGGGCGCGGCCATGGAGGGCAAGGAGACCCGCTTCGGCATCTTCGGCTCGACGCTGTTCGCCGGCGCCACGACGCTCACGAGCACCGGCGCGGTCAACTCGATGCACGACTCGTACACGGCGCTGGGCGGCATGATCCCGATGATCAACATGATGCTCGGCGAGGTCGCGCCCGGCGGTGTCGGATCGGGGCTGTACGGCATGCTCGTGCTCGCGATCATCGCCGTCTTCGTGGGCGGACTGCTCGTCGGCCGCACTCCGGAGTACCTCGGCAAGAAGATCGGCCCGACCCAGATCAAGCTCGCGAGCCTCTACATCCTCGTGACGCCCACCCTGGTGCTGGCGGGCACGGCACTGAGCTTCGCCGTCCCCGCGATCCGGTCCGACGTCGAGTCGACGTCGATCTGGAACCCGGGCGTGCACGGCCTGAGCGAGGTGCTGTACGCCTTCACGTCGGCGGCGAACAACAACGGCTCGGCGTTCGCGGGACTCACCGCGAACACCCCGTGGCTCAACACGGCGCTCGGCGTCGCGATGCTGCTCGGCCGGTTCATCCCGATCGTGCTGGTGCTCGCCCTCGCCGGCTCGCTGGCGGCGCAGGACTCCGTCCCGTCGACCGCCGGCACGCTGCCGACGCACCGACCGCAGTTCGTCGGCCTGCTCGCCGCCATCTCGGTCGTCATCACCGCACTCACCTATTTCCCCGTTCTCACGCTGGGTCCCCTGGCGGAAGGTCTCGTCTGAAATGTCCACGTCGACTCTCACCCCCGCCGGGGCACCCGTCTCCGGCTCGGTCTCGATCAAGCCCCCCAAGCCGTCCTCGCGCGCGTTCAGCGCTGCGCAGCTGTGGGCAGCGCTCCCGGGCGCGCTGCGCAAGCTCAACCCGGCAGCGCTGTGGCGCAACCCCGTCATGTTCCTGGTGTGGGTGGGCGCCGCCCTCACCACCGTCATCGCGATCGCCGAGCCGTTCCTCGGCGGCCCCGAGGCCTCCGGCGGCACCGCCGTGCCGTTCGGGTTCACGTGGGGCATCGCCATCTGGCTGTGGCTGACCGTCTTGTTCGCGAACCTCGCCGAATCGGTCGCGGAGGGCCGCGGCAAGGCGCAGGCGGCGACGCTGCGGAAGACGCGCACCTCGACAGCGGCCCGTCGGGTCACCGCCTATGACGAGCGGATGGATGCCGCCGCCCAGCGCGCCGCGACCGTCGAGGTCGCCTCGGCCGATCTGCGGCTCGGCGACGTCGTCGTGGTGACGGCGGGCGAGCTGATCCCCGGCGACGGCGACATCGTGAACGGCATCGCGACCGTGGACGAATCGGCCATCACCGGCGAGTCCGCGCCCGTCGTGCGCGAGTCCGGCGGCGACCGTTCGGCGGTCACCGGCGGCACGCGCGTGCTGTCTGACCGCATCGTCGTGCGCATCACGTCCAAGCCCGGCGAGACGTTCGTCGACCGCATGATCGCGCTCGTCGAGGGCGCCAGCCGCCAGAAGACGCCGAACGAGATCGCCCTGGGCATCCTGCTGTCGAGCCTGTCGATCGTGTTCGTGGTCGTCGTGCTGACGCTCAACCCGATCGCGTCGTACGCCGCCGCGCCGGTGAGCATCCCGGTGCTCGTGGCACTGCTCGTGTGCCTCATCCCGACGACCATCGGTGCCCTGCTGTCGGCCATCGGCATCGCCGGCATGGATCGCCTCGTGCAGCGCAACGTGCTCGCGATGTCGGGCCGCGCCGTCGAGGCGGCGGGCGATGTGACGACGCTGCTCCTCGACAAGACGGGCACCATCACCTACGGCAACCGCCGCGCGTCGGACTTCGTCGCGATGCCCGGTGTCGACGGCTCCGAGCTGGCACGAGCGGCGGCGCTGTCGTCGCTCGCCGACCCCACGCCCGAGGGTGTCTCGGTGGTCGAGCTGGCCGCCGTGCGCGGCATCCACGTCACCACGCCCGAGGGCTCGGCCATCGTGCCGTTCACGGCCCAGACCCGCATGAGCGGCGTCGACCTCGCCGACGGCACCCAGGTGCGCAAGGGCGCCGGGTCGGCGGTGCTGGCGTGGCTGGAGGCATCCGGCTCCCGCGTCCCGACGTCCACGCGGGCGCTGCTCACCAGTGAGACAGACGCCATCGCCCAGTCCGGCGGCACGCCCCTGGTGGTCGCGACCCTTCGACGGGCTCAGGGACCGGGTGAAGGCCACGGACCGGGCGAAGGCCACGGACCGGGTGAAGGCCACGGACCGGGCGAAGGCCACGGACCGGGTGAGGGCCACGGACCGGTCGCTGAGCCTGTCGAAGCGCGCGTCCTCGGCGTCGTGCACCTGAAGGACATCGTCAAGGACGGTCTGCGCGAGCGGTTCGACGAGCTGCGCGCGATGGGCATCCGCACCGTGATGATCACCGGCGACAACCCGCTCACAGCGGCCGCGATCGCGAAGGAGGCCGGTGTCGACGACTACCTCGCCGAGGCGACGCCCGAAGACAAGCTGGCGCTCATCAAGCGCGAGCAGCAGGGCGGCAACCTCGTCGCGATGACCGGCGACGGCACCAACGACGCCCCCGCGCTCGCGCAGGCCGACGTCGGCGTCGCGATGAACACCGGCACGTCGGCCGCGAAGGAGGCCGGCAACATGGTCGACCTCGACTCCGACCCGACGAAGCTCATCGACATCGTCCGCATCGGCAAGCAGCTGCTCATCACGCGCGGTGCGCTCACCACGTTCTCGCTCGCGAACGACATCGCCAAGTACTTCGCGATCATCCCCGCGATGTTCATGGGGGTCTTCCCGGGCCTGGCGGCGCTGAACGTCATGCAGCTCAGCTCGCCGGCATCCGCCGTCACGAGCGCGATCATCTTCAACGCGATCATCATCGTTGCGCTCATCCCGCTGTCGCTGCGGGGCGTGAAGTACCGCCCGGCGAGCGCGTCGCAGATCCTCAGCCGCAACCTGCTCGTGTACGGGCTGGGCGGCGTGATCGCGCCCTTCATCGGCATCAAGCTCATCGACCTCGTCGTGAGCCTCATCCCGGGCTTCTGAGCCGGGACGACAGGAGACGAACAACATGTCCACCCCCACCCGCACCACCGTCCGCACCACCGGCGTCGCGCTGCGCGCGATGCTCGTGCTCACCCTCGTGCTCGGCGTCGGCTACACGCTGCTCGTGACCGGCATCGGGCAGCTGACCCTGCCATGGCAGGCGAACGGCTCACCCGTGCAGGACGGATCCGGCGACACCGTCGGCTCGGCCCTCATCGGGCAGTCGTTCACCGACGCCGACGGCAACGCCCTGCCGCAGTACTTCCAGCCGCGCCCCTCCGCGGCCGGCGACGGCTACGACGCCGGTGCATCCAGCGGCTCGAACCTCGGCCCCGAGAACACCGACCTGATCGCCGCGATCGAGGAGCGCCGCACGGCGATCGCCGAGCGCGAGGGCGTGGCGCCGTTGGAGGTCCCCGCCGACGCGGTCACCGCGTCGGGCTCGGGCCTGGACCCCCACATCAGCCCGGCGTACGCGCTGCTGCAGGTGCCGCGCGTCGCCGAGGCGCGCGGGCTCGACGAGGCCGCCGTGCGCGAGGTCGTCGAGGCGCACGTCCAGCAGCGCGACCTCGGCTACCTCGGCGAGCCTCGTGTGAACGTGCTGGAGCTGAACCTCGCTCTGGACGCGCTGAGCCGATGACGCAGCCTGCAGGTCATAGGGTGACCACATGAAGCGCGGCAGGCTGCGGGTGCTGCTGGGCGCCGCGCCGGGCGTCGGCAAGACCTACGAGATGCTCGAGGAGGGCCGGCGGCTCTCCGAGGACGGGCGCGACGTCGTCATCGCCGTCGTCGAGACCCACGGCCGCGCCGCGACCGCCGCCCTCGCCGAGGGGCTCACCGTGGTGCCGCGCACCACGGTGAGCCACCGCGGTGTCGAGCTGACCGACATGGACCTGGAGGCCGTGCTCGAGCGGGCGCCCGAGATCGCCCTCGTCGACGAGCTCGCCCACACCAACGCGCCGGGGCTGCTGCACACGAAGCGCTGGCAGGACGTCGAGACCCTGCTCGACGCCGGCATCGACGTCATCACGACGGTCAACGTGCAGCACATCGAGTCGCTCGGCGGCGTGGTCGAGCAGATCACGGGCGTCGCGCAGCGCGAGACGGTTCCGGATGCCGTCGTCCGAGCTGCCGACCAGGTCGAGGTCATCGACCTGTCGCCGCAGTCGCTGCGCGACCGACTGTCGGCCGGGCTCGTGTACCCGGCGGAGCGGATCGACGCGGCGCTGTCGAACTACTTCCGTCTCGGAAACCTGACGGCGCTGCGCGAACTCGCATTGCTGTGGCTGGCCGACGAGGTCGACAGCGCCCTGAAGTCGTACCGCGCCGAGCACGGAATCGAGGGCACCTGGCAGGCGCGCGAGCGCGTCGTGGTCGCACTCACCGGCGGCTCCGAGGGCGAGACGCTGCTGCGCCGCGGCGCCCGCATCGCCGCGCGCTCGGCCGGCGGCGAACTGCTCGCCGTGCACGTGTCCAGCCAGGACGGCCTGCGCTCGGGCAACCCGACCGCTCTCGCCGCGCAGCGGGCCCTCGTCGAGTCGCTCGGCGGCACGTACCACCAGGTCGTCGGCGACGATGTGCCGCGCGCGCTCGTCGAGTTCGCGCGGTCGGCGAACGCGACGCAGCTCGTCATCGGCGTCAGCCGTCGCGGGCGGCTGTCGGCGGCGCTCACGGGTCCCGGCATCGGCGCCACCGTGATCCGCGAGTCGGGCGACATCGACGTGCACATCGTCACCCACTCGGCCGCGGGCGACCGCTTCACCCTCCCGCGGCTGAGCGGCGGCGCGCTCAGCGTGAAGCGGCGGCTGCTGGGTTTCACCCTCGCGCTCGTCGGCGGCCCGCTGCTGACGTGGCTGCTCGTCTCGATCCGCAGCGACGAGACCATCACGAGCGATGTGCTCGCGTACCAGCTGCTCGTGGTGCTCGTGGCGCTCGTGGGCGGCATCTGGCCGGCGGTGTTCGCCGCCGTCATGTCGGGCATCACGCTCAACTACTTCTTCACCGCTCCGCTCTACACGATCACGATCGCCGACCCCCGCAACGTCTGGGCGCTGATCCTCTACGTGGTGATCGCGGTGCTCGTGAGCTTCGTCGTCGACCGCGCCGCGCGGGCGGCACGCGCCGCTCGGCGATCGGAGGCCGAGGCGGAGCTCCTCGCCAACGTCGCCGGCAGCGTGCTGCGCGGCGAGTCCGCGGTGCCCGCGCTCATCAGCCGCACGCGCGAGTCGCTCGGCCTCGCCGGGGTGCGGCTGATCGGCGCCGACGGCGCGGTGCTCGCCACCGACGGCGAGCCGGTGCGCGACGGACGGTTCGATGCGGTCACCGTCGCACGCCGCAACGGCGGACCGCCCGCCATGCTCGAGCTGCACGGCCACGGGCTCGACGCGTCCGAACGACGCCTCGTCGACGCCGTGGCCGCGCAGCTGTCAGCGGCCCTGGAGCACACCGACCTCACCGAGACCGCCCGCGAGGCCGGCGTGCTGGCCGAGACCGATCAGGTGCGCAGCGCGCTGCTGTCGGCCGTGAGCCACGACCTGCGCCGCCCCCTCGCGGCCGCTGTGGCCGCCGTGGGCGGTCTCCGCGCGGCGGGGCCGAACCTGTCGCCCGACGATCGGGCCGAGCTGCTCGCGACGGCCGACGAGTCGCTCGCCACGCTGTCGGCGCTGGTCACGGACCTGCTCGACGTGAGCCGCGTGCAGGCCGGGGTGCTGGCGGTGTCGCTGCAGCCGGTCGACAGCGCGGGCATGGTCCTCGCGGCGCTGGACGAGCTCGGCGCCGGACCCGAGCGCTTCGAACTCGCCCTCGACGCCGAGCTGCCCGCCGTGCAGGCCGACCCGGTGCTGCTGCAGCGCGTGCTCGTGAACGTGCTGGCCAATGCGGCACGGCATTCGCCGCCCGATGCGCGGGTCCGCGTGTCGACGAGCCGCCTCGGCCGCACGGCCGAGATCCGCGTCATCGACCACGGCAGCGGTGTGCCGCACCACCGGCGCGACGACATGTTCACCCCCTTCCAGCGGCTCGGCGACACCGACAACACGGCCGGACTCGGCCTGGGCCTCGCCCTGTCGAAGGGGTTCACCGAAGGCATGGGCGGTACGCTCACCCCCGAAGACACTCCTGGAGGAGGCTTGACGATGGTCATCGCCCTACCCGTCGACGACGTCGTAGCCGACGGCGACGGGAGGATCGCGTGAAGGTCCTCATCGCCGACGACGACCCGCAGCTCGTCCGCGCCCTGCGCATCACGCTCGCCGCCCACGGCTACGACGTCGTCGCCGCCCCCGACGGCGCGGCCGCGGTGGCCCTCGCCGCGAAGGAGCACCCCGACATCGTCATGGTCGACCTCGGGATGCCGCGCCTGGACGGCGTCCAGGTGATCGAGGCGCTGCGCGGCTGGACGACCGCGCCCGTGATCGTGGTGTCGGGACGAACGGGCTCCGCCGACAAGGTGGAGGCCCTGGATGCCGGCGCAGACGACTATGTCACCAAGCCGTTCCAGATCGACGAGCTGCTCGCGCGCCTGCGTGCGCTTTCGCGGCGCGCGGGTGCGGCGTCCGGGGTGCCCGTCGTCACCTTCGGGGACGTCGTGATCGACCTGTCGACCAAGACCGTGACCCGAGCCGGCGAGCGCGTGCACCTGACGCCGACCGAGTGGCGCATCCTGGAGTTCCTCGCGCGCAACCCCGGTTCGCTGGTGACCCGGCAGGCCCTGCTGAAGGACATCTGGGGCACCGAACAGGTCGCCGACACGGGCTACCTGCGCCTGTACATGTCGCAGCTGCGCAAGAAGCTCGAGGCTGATCCGGGGCGCCCCGTGCACCTGCTCACGGAGTCCGGCATGGGCTATCGGCTGATGGCCGACCCGCAGACCGCGGCGCTGAGCTGAGGCCTGCCGGCGTCAGCCGCGGTACCACTCCTCGTCGATCGTCGACAGCCGCGACGGGTGCGCCTCGTCACCCAGGCCGAAGAAGCGCTGGAAGCTCAGCAGCAGCGGGCGCCAGCGCAGCGGATCGATGCGGTTCGCGTGACCAGGGAGGCGCAGCGACTCCCGCACGTGCACGCGGGTGACGCCCACCTCGACCGCGAGGATGCTCGCGTCGTCCACCGAGGGCGCGCCGCCCAGCGGGTGGATCGCCGTCACGCGCCCCTCCAGGTGCACCGGCAGCTCGGCGACCCGCGGCGGAGTCACCGTCTCGGACGCGAGCGGGCGCACTCCGGCCTCGGCGAACTTGTCGGCGACGTGGCGGTAGCCCGCGGCCGCCTTGCGGGGCGACACCGGCGCCCGGCCCGTGGTCAGCGCGAGCCGGTCCACGGCGTCGACCTCGGTGGTGGACGGCAGGTTGATCACGACTTCGCCGGTGGCGACGAGGTTGCGGCCGGTCTGGCTGCGCGCGGCGACGCCCACGACCGCGGTCTGACCGAGCCACCACACCGACGAGTTGGGGGCGAGGTTGGCGCGGCCGTCCTCGTCGACCGTCGACAGCAGCGACACCGGCGTGCCGAAGTACAGGATCGCAGGCGAGATCGCGACGTGCGGGTCGAGTGCGGTGAGGGTGCCCATGGGAGCCGCCTTTCGTGGGTTCGGCTCCAGTCTCGAACGCGCCCGGCACCCGGTCCGGCGGGAATCGGACGCCGCGCTGCGGCGTCGCCCGGTCCGTCGGCCGGATGCCGGCCGGGCGGTCAGTCCGGACGCGCGACCTGGTCGTCGGGCGCCGACGGCTCGTCGGCTTCGAGCGCGGACCAATGCGCATACTCGGCTTCGACGCGGGCGCAGCGACGGGCCCACTCGATCGTGACGAGGAGCATCACGCGACCCCGATCCCGGCCTGGACCGCGTGGCGGCGCACGTCGCCCGAGAGCGGGATGACCGCAGTGCCGGTCATGACGCACGGCGTGCCGCACAGGGTGGTGTAGCGCAGGACCGAGATCCCCGTCACCGTGACGTCATCGACCTCAGGGACGGCGCCGGCAGGCCACAGGTCCCTGACGAAGGGCGACGGGATGCTGTGTCTCAGGGTGGGCAGGAGCGACGTGAGTGTCATGCTCCCGGTCTACGGTGCCGGGCGCGACGCGGTCCCGCGCCCTCACGAGACCCGCACGCCGGCGCCGTGGATCCTGACGGGACCGATGCGCCGGCGTGCACGAGCGGCCGGGTCAGCCGAGGCCGCGGCGCTCACCGTCGGGGGCGGATGCCGCATCGCCGTCGACCGGCCGCGACGACAGTCCCACCGATCCCGCGTGCGGGTCGTTCGACAGCGCGGCCGAGACCGCGATCGACTCGTCGACGTCGGGGTACTGCGGCCGCAGCTGGACGGGGTTGCGGCGGCGCTGCTCGCGCTTGGCCTTCGAGGCCGCCGCCCACAGGTTCAGGGCCTCGACGAAGATCGCGAACGCCATCGGGCCGTAGATGAACGCCTTGTCGATGTGGAACCCGAAGCCCTCGGCGATGAGGAACACGCCGATGAGGAGGAGGAACGACAGCGCCAGCATCTTCACCGTGGGGTGCTTGTTCACGAACGCGAAGATGTAGCGCGAGGCGAAGAGCATGATGCCGAACGAGAGCACGACCACCGTGATGATCACGACGAGGTTCTCGGTCATGCCGACCGCGGTGATGACCGAGTCCAGCGAGAACACGAGGTCGAGCACGAGGATCTGCGCGATGACCGAGCCGAAGGTCACGGCCTTGCGGCCACCGCCGCCGTGCTCCTCCTCGGATCCCTCGAGCTTGTGATGGATCTCGGTGACGGCTTTGTAGACCAGGAAGAGGCCGCCGGCGATGAGGATGAGGTCCTTCCACGAGAAGCCCATCTCGCCGATGAAGAAGACGTCCTCCTTCAGTGTCACGATCCACCCGGCGACGAGCACGAGCACGACGCGCATCAGCATCGCGAGTGTGAGGCCGAGGTTGCGTGCCTTCGCCTGCTGCTCCTTGGGCAGCTTCGAGGCGAGGATCGAGATGAAGATCACGTTGTCGACGCCGAGGACGACCTCGAGGACGAACAGCGTCAGGAACACGGCGATCAGATCGGGCGTGAAGGCGAAGGAGAAGTCCACGGGGCCATCGTAGGCGGCGCTCCCCCGCCACCCTCGCGAGGGCGGTCGCCTGGGCATCGGCCCGGAACAGCCTGGGCATCCCCCGCCCATTCCGCTCAGGCCATATGGACCTGCGTAGTGTGGGCCCCAGCGATCGGCATCCGCCTGTGGCTCCGCGTCGACAAGGCTGTCGGCATCCGACCCAGAGCAGGTGCGATCATCGCCACCATCACCGCCGTCGCCCCCGAGTCGCGACTGGGCCCCATCCGTCAGACGTACGCCGGCACCGAGACCTTCCCGCCCGTCGCCCGCGCGTACACCGAGGTCTCGCAGGTCGTCCGCGAGACGGGCCTCCTCCGCCGGGCGGAGTGGTTCTACGCGATCGTGGGCGTCGCTCTCCTCCTCGCGTTCGGCGGCGCGGTCACGGGCTTCATCCTCCTCGGACACACCTGGTATCAGCTGCTGATCGCCGGCGCCCTCGGCATCCTCTTCACGCAGGTCGCGTTCCTCGCCCATGAGGCCGCGCACCGGCAGATCCTCGCGGCAGGTCCCGCGAACGACCGGCTCGGCCGCTTCCTCGCCGCCGGCGTCGTGGGCATCAGCCTCAGCTGGTGGAACAACAAGCACAATCGTCACCACGCCAACCCCAACCGGGTGGGCAAGGATCCCGACATCGAGGTCGACACCATCAGGTTCCTCGACGCGGACGCCGCCAAGGTCGGCCGGCTCGGCGCGCTCATCACCCGCAAGCAGGGTTGGCTGTTCTTCCCACTGCTCACGCTCGAGGGCCTGAACCTGCACGCGCACGCGCTGCGGCACCTGTTCTCGCGCGGCGAGGTGAAGGGACGATGGATCGAGCTCACACTCATCGCCGTGCGCTTCGCGCTCTACCTCACGCCGATCTTCGTGTTCCTGCCCTTGGGCATGGCCTTCGCGTTCCTCGGCGTGCAGCTGGCCGTCTTCGGCGTCTACATGGGCGCCTCGTTCGCGCCCAACCATAAGGGCATGCCGATCATCGCGCCTGACGCGAAGCTCGACTTCTTCTCGAAGCAGGTGCGCACGTCGCGCAACATCCGCGGCGGCTGGTGGGCCACGGCGCTCATGGGCGGGCTCAACTACCAGGTCGAGCACCACCTCTTCCCGAGCATGGCGCGGCCGCACCTCGCCAAGGCGCGCGAGATCGTCATCGAGCAGTGCCGCACCCGCGGCGTGCCCTACACCGAGACGACGCTCCTGCAGTCGTACGGCATCGTCATCGCGTACCTCAATCGCGTCGGCCTCGCCGCGCGCGACCCGTTCGACTGCCCGATGGTGACCCGGTTCCGCAGCGCCTGACGCGTCGACCGTGAGCAAGGGAGGGGTGGATGCCGCGGCATCCACCCCTCCTCTGCTCAGCCGACGACCTCCCGCAGCCGGGCCGCGAAGCCCGCAGGGTCGCCGGGCTGCCCCGGAACGTCGGTGAAGCCGGCGTGGTGACTGGGGAACTCGGCCACTGGTCGGTCGATCGCCTCCGCGACCGAGCGGGCGCCGTGCGCCGCGAACGTGTCGCCGGACTCCACCCCCGCCGCGAGGACGAGGCGGTCGCCGAGCGCCTTCAGCGCGTCGACGTCGATGCGGTAGTCGACCGTCGCCGGCATGTTCCGCAGCAGCGGGTTCGTCCGCCTGCCGTCGTCCTCCGACGACATGCCGAACATCTCGGGGGCCGGAGCCGGCTGCGCGAGATAGTCCTCCGGCAGGGCCCCGTCGAACATCACCAGGGGGATGAACTTCGCCATCGCCGCCCCGTCGCCCTGCTCGGCATACGTGCGCTTCATGTCGGCGACGGCCGCGAGCACCGTCTCGCCGTCGGGGAGGTGCTCGGCCAGTGGCGGCTCGTGCACCACCGCGATGCGGACGTCGTCGGGGTGAGCCGTCACCAGGGCGAGCAGGTTCACCGCGCCGCCGCTGGTCCCGAAGGCGTCGACCGGTCCGGCATCCAGTGCCGTGATGACCCGGTGCAGGTCGGCCGCGTGGTCCTCGACGCCGATGTCGGAGGTGCCGACGGGATTGCGCCCGGCGCCCCGCGGATCGTACGTCACCACCGGCCGGTCGGTGAAGCGGGCTGCCAGCAGTCCGAGGCCGCCGGCGTCCATGGGCGCTGCGAACAGGAACAGGACCGGCCGCTCGGCGGTCGCCGCGGCCAGGTCGCCGTGGATGTCGTACGTGATCGCGTCGTCCCCGGTGCCCACGACGTGCGTGGTCACGGTGCGCTCGACGGTGTTCTCGGTCATGTGTCTGCTCCTCGCCCGCCTCAGACTCCGGCGAGCGCTCCTTCCAGACGGGCGTAGCTGGCCTCCATGCCGTCGGTCATGCCGGTGGCGAGCACGATGTCGCGCGTCTGGGCGTCGGGGTACTCGATCACTAGCGTGATGAGGGTGGCGCCGTCCTCCTCGTAGAGCGTCAGGTCGTTGAGCGTCGACGGGAAGTCGGTGCCGGTCATGTGCTCGGTCGTGACCGCGCGGTTCGGCGCGTCGCTCAGGAGCGTCTCGCCGTCGAAGCCGAAGCGCTCCCCCTCGGTGCCCTCCAGCGGCTCCCACTCGTAGCGGTAACGCCCGCCGACAGCGGGGTCGACGTCGCAGATCGACATGCGCCAGCCGTCGGGGCCGAGCAGCCACTGCTGGATGAGCTCCGGTTCCTGGTGCGCGCGCCAGACGAGGTCGATCGGGCCTTCGATGAGCCGCGTGATGCGCACGTGCGTGTCGTCGAGGATCTCGGTCTGCGTGCCCTTGCCCGCGGCGTACGCACGCAGTCCCTCCAGCACGCGGTCGAGCTGGTTGAGGGCCATCCGCGATCCCTCGACGGCGCCCATGGCGACGGTCTTCTCGAGCGCCTCGGCGGAGGTGAACGAGGTGACGCTGCGCAGGCGCGAGCCGGCGTCGGTGGTCTCGAACGCGAAGTCGACGCGCATGGTCGGCATGCTCTCGACGCGTGCGCCGCCCTCGTCCACGAACGAGTCCAGCACCTCGAAGCGGGTCGGCGCGTCGATCTCGAGGAACTCCCACGAGCCGCCCGCGTACTCGCCGCGCGGTCCGCTCATGTGGTAGTCCGCGCGGCCGCCGACGGTGAGGTCGAACGCCGTGAACGTGGCCGGCCAGCCCGGAGGACCCCAGAACCGCTCGAGCTGCCGCGGATCGGTGAAGGCCTGCCAGAGTCGCTCCACGGGGGCGGCGAACTCGGCGGTGAGCGTCAGGGTGAGCGCTTCGGGGTCGGTGGTGACGTCGGTGACGGGCATCTCAATCTCCTTCGTTCCTGGGGTCGTGCGAATCGGGGATGCCGGCATCCGGTGCCGGCTCGGAGAGCAGTGCATCGAGGCGGTCGATGCGGGTGCGCCACAGCTCCTCGTAGCGGGAGAGCAGCGCGCGGGCGCGGGCGATCATGGTCGGATCCGCCCGGACGAGGCGTTCGCGCCCTTCGGCGCGCTTGATGATGAGGCCCGCAGCCTCCAGCACGGTGACGTGCTTCTGGACGGCCGCGAACGACATGTCGTACTCGCGGGCGAGGGCCGAGACGGAGTGCTCGCCGGCGATGGTGCGACGAAGGATGTCGCGCCGGGTCGCTGCGGCGAGCGCGTGGAACACGCGGTCGATCTCGTCATCGCTGAGCTCAATTCCTACAACCATTTGGTTGTAGGTTACGACCGCCGACGGCATCCGTCAACCCCTTTCAGAGATCGACGGATGCCGCCGCCCGCCCACGCTCAGGGCTTGGGGAAGCCCGAGCCCTCCTCGACGGCCGGAACGATGCCCCCGTTGGGGCCGAAGTTCGTGTCGCGCACCGACGGGTCCTGCGGATCGGGCTCGGTGAGCACGATCTTGAGGATGTCGGCGGTCAGCCGGTTCTCGACGGGGTCGTCGGTGAGGATGATCGTGCGGCGCGGGTTGAGGTCGACGCCGGTGACGTCGGGATCGACCTTCGGGTCGCCGTTCACGGGCTTGGTCGTCGCGTTGAGCTTGACGATCACGCGCTCCATGTCTTCGGCAGTGAGCGGCACCACGACGTTGCCCTCGTCGCCCGTGCTCAGCGAGGTGGGCGTGCCGCCGTCGGGCTTGTCGGGCTTCGGCTTCAGGAAGTCCGGAGTGAGGAGCTCGATCGCCTTCTCGCCGAACGTCTTCGCAGTGTCCTTGCCGCCGTTGCGGTCGGTGCCGAACGCGGGGGTGTCGACCGGCTTCCCATCGTCCTCGCCGACACCGCCGTCGGCGCTGATCCAGCCGAGCATGATGCCGCCCACCCGCTTCTGCACCGGCTTGTCGCCGTCGCGCACCGGACGGCCGTCCTTGTCGAGGTGCATGCCGACGGCCCCCGCCGCCTGGTCGAGCACCACCCCGGCGCCGAGGTCGAACCCGTACTGGTCGAGCAGCTTGCCCGCCACGCCCATGCGCTCCAGTGCGGACGTGCGCCCGGCGAGGGCGGTCGCGGCATCCTTGATCAGCGGCGTGCCGTCCGGCAGCGTCTCAGGCAGCACGATGACCTCCGAGAACCCGAGCTCGAAGCTGGGCAGCGCGCCCTTGCCGATGTACGCGGTGAGCTCGTCGACCTTCGGCGCGCTCCCCCACTCGGCCGGATCGGTGCCGGCGACCTCTTCGTCGATGTCGGCGATCCCGTCCTGATCCGAGTCTGCGAGCAGGGCGGTGTACGCGAGACAGACGCCCTCGCTCGAGCAGATCATCGGGTGCACCACGAGCCGCTCGCCCTCGTCGGCGTGCGCAGGGGCGACGAATGCGCTCGCGATCGCGAAGCCGGCGAACGCCGTCGCGGCCAGTGCTGCCCGGCGCCGAGCGATCCGTCGGCGCGTGTCGTTGTCGTGCATGGCTCTCTCCCTCTTCCGGTGGCGCGAAAACGCGCTGCACGGGAGGAGCCTCGAACCCCCGGGCCCGATACACCGGGCCTGCGGACCATGTGACCGACAGCATCCGTCACCCCCTCTCACGCCGAATAGACTGGTGGGGTCCGGCATCCCCCGATTTTCTGGAGCTGAGCCGAGTGACCACCCCTGCTTCGACCGCTGTCGCCGATACCGTCGAGAACGCCGCCGCCACCCCTGAGAAGGAGCAGCCGTACGCGGCGCTCGGCCTCAAGGACGACGAATACGCGAAGATCCGCGAGATCCTCGGCCGCCGCCCCACCTCGGGCGAGCTGGCCATGTACTCCGTCATGTGGTCGGAGCACTGCTCGTACAAGTCCTCGAAGATCTACCTCCGCAAGTTCGGAGAGAAGGTCTCGGACGAGATGAAGGAACGGCTCATGGTCGGCATGGGCCAGAACGCCGGCGTCGTCGACATCGGCGAGGGCTGGGCGGTCACCTTCAAGGTCGAGTCGCACAACCACCCGAGCTACATCGAGCCGTTCCAGGGTGCCGCGACCGGCGTCGGCGGCATCGTGCGCGACATCATCTCGATGGGCGCGCGCCCCGTCGCCGTCATGGACCAGCTGCGCTTCGGCGACATCTCCGACCCCGACACCGCCCGTGTCGTGCACGGCGTCGTGAGCGGCATCTCGTTCTACGGCAACTGCCTGGGCCTGCCCAACATCGGCGGCGAGACCGTGTTCGACGCGGTCTACCAGGGCAACCCGCTCGTCAACGCCCTCGCGGTCGGCGTGCTGCGCCACGAGGACCTCAAGCTCGCCAACGCCACCGGCGCCGGCAACAAGGTCGTCCTGTTCGGCGCCCGCACGGGCGGCGACGGCATCGGCGGTGCGTCGATCCTCGCCTCCGACACGTTCTCCGAGGGCGGCCCGACCAAGCGCCCCGCGGTGCAGGTCGGCGACCCGTTCGCCGAGAAGGTGCTCATCGAGTGCTGCCTCGAGCTGTACAAGGGCGAGCTCGTCGAGGCCATCCAGGACCTCGGCGCGGCCGGCATCTCGTGCGCGACCAGCGAACTGGCCGCCAACGGCGGCTCGGGCATGCGCGTCGACCTCGAGAACGTGCTGCTGCGCGATCCCACGCTCACGCCGGAGGAGATCCTCATGAGCGAGAGCCAGGAGCGCATGATGGCGATCGTCGCGCCCGAGAAGCTCGACGCGTTCCTCGAGGTCGTGAACAAGTGGGACGTCGAGACCTCGGTGCTCGGCGAGGTGACCGGCGACGGCCGCCTGCAGATCTTCTGGCACGGCGAGGAGATCGTGAACGTCGACCCGTCGACGGTCGCCGTCGACGGCCCGGTCTACGAGCGCCCGGTGGCGTACCCGACCTGGATCGACGCGCTGCGCGACGACTCGGCCTCGGCCCTGCCCCGCGCCACCGACGCCGACACCCTGCGCGAGCAGTTCACGCGCCTCGTCGCGAGCCCCAACCTCGCCGACACGTCCTGGATCACCAACCAGTACGACTACTACGTCATGGGCAACACGGCGCTGTCGTTCCCCGACGACTCGGGCATGATCCGCGTCGACGAGCACTCCGGCCTCGGCTTCGCGATCGCGACGGACTGCAACGGCCGCTACTGCCAGCTCGACCCGTACCAGGGCGCGAAGCTGGCGCTGGCCGAGGCGTACCGCAACGTCGCCGTGTCGGGCGCGGTGCCCACCGCCGTCACGGACTGCCTCAACTTCGGCAGCCCCGAGAACCCCGAGGTGATGTGGCAGTTCTCGCAGGCCGTCGACGGCCTGTCGGATGGATGCCTCGAACTCGGCGTCCCCGTCACGGGCGGCAACGTCTCGTTCTACAACCAGACCGGCGACCAGCCGATCTTCCCGACCCCGGTCGTGGGGGTCCTCGGCATCATCGACGACGTGGCCCGCCGCATCCCGTCGGGCTGGCAGGACGCGGGCGAGAACATCTACCTCCTCGGCGTGACCGCGACCGAGCTGTCGGGCTCGCAGTGGGCCGGCACGATCCACGACCACCTGGGCGGCCGCCCGCCGGCGGTCGACCTCGCGAACGAGAAGAAGCTCGCCGAGCTGCTGCACGCAGCCGGCCAGCAGTCGCTCGTGTCGTCGGCGCACGACCTGTCGTCGGGCGGTCTCGCGCAGGCCCTCGCCGAGGCGGTCATGCGCTTCGGCGTCGGCGCGCGCGTCTGGCTCGACGAGATCCAGGAGCGTGACGGAGTGGATGCCGCCACCGCCCTGTTCTCGGAGTCAACGGGCCGCGTCATCGTGAGTGTGCCCCGTGAGGACGACGTCAAGTTCCGCGGCCTGTGCGAGGGCCGCGGCTACCCGGTGCTGCGCATCGGCGTGACCGACCCCGCGGCGGACGGCGACGAGCCGGCGCTCGAGGTGCAGGGCCTGTTCACCGTGCCGCTCGCCGAGCTGCGCGGCCTGTCGACCTCGACGCTCCCGAACGCCTTCGGCGCGACGGTCGTCGAGCCGGCCTGACCGTAGGATTGACGCATGGCCGCGGACGAGGACGAGTACACCGATTTCAACGACGCCCGGCAGCGGCGCGTCAAGGTGATCGCGTGGGTGACGATCGTCGCCCTCATCCTCGTCGGCGGCGGTGCGACGGTGTTCGCGCTGCTGTTCGGCTGACGCTTCCGCGCATCCTCGGGACCCGGTAGCCTCCACCCAAGGAGGTCCGCTATGACCGGCACACCGTCCCTCTGGACCCGCATCCGCGACTTCATCTCGCCTCCGCGCGAGAGCTACGACACGCGGACGCCGCGGCCGGGTGAGCCGGGCACCGGCCCCGACAGCCCCGTGTACGAGGCGACCGACGGCCGCCGCCACGGCGGCACCATGCAGCTCGGCGGCTGAGCTCACAGGCGTCGGCGGGGCGGAGAGCACTCAGCGCACTCCCGGCCGCACAGCAGCGCGCCGCGGGTACCATGACACTGTGGAGCCGATCCTCCTCATCGTGACGAGCTGGGCGTGGATCGTTCCGGCAGCCGCAGGCGCCGGAGCGGCGACCTACGTCGGCCTGACGACGCGCGGGCGCCGTGCGCGTCGGCTCGAGCTCGACGCCGCCCGCCACGAGGAGTCGCAGGCGTACCGCGAGCTCGTCGTCGCGAAGGCCCGCGTGCGCACGGCCCAGGCCGACGTGATGACCGCGAAGGCGCGCGCCGCGACGCCGCAGGCCGCCGAGGCCCGTCGCGAGCTGCAGGTCGCCCGGCAGTCCGAGAAGTCCGCGTCGCTCGCCCTGCGCGCCAGCCGTTCCCGTGTGAAGGCGGGCTACTCGCAGTACCGCGCCGCGACATCTCAGGACCCGCTGCCCATCGAGCGGCTGTGGGCCGAGCACGACGCCGTCAACACGCGCTGGCTCGCGTACGAGACCGACGTCGACAAGGCCCTGAGCTATCCGAAGATGACCGACACGCGCCACGCCGCGACCGTCGTGTTCCTGCGCGCGCAGCGCGAGGCCCTCGTCAAGCGCCCTACGCTGCGCGATCGCGTGACGCCTCAGCAGTACGTCGAGTACCGCGAGGCGGTGCGCGCGCTGCAGGCGTCCCTCGTCGAGGCGGAGCGCCAGGCGGGCGTGCCGGGTGCCGCACCGCCGACCGCCGCACAGGCGGCCGCGGCGACGACGGCCGCGACCATCAGCGCCGCGGCCACGATGATCGCCGACCTCGCCGATCGGCTGCCGTCGCTGATCGTGCGCGTACCGCCGTCACGCGAGACGCCTCCGACCTGACAGCCTGCTTCGGACCCGACACAGGGTCTGCCGCGGCGGTTAGCATGACAGAGTGCAGCCGTTCTTCGACTGGCTCAGTCATTTCTGGTGGCTGATCTTCCCGCTCATGGGTGTGATGAGCGGTGCCTATCGTGCGCTGGAGCGCGGGTCACGGCGCCGTCACCAGCGGCGCATCGAGGTGCTCCACGCCAAGGCAGAGCTGAAGTCCGCGCAGGCGGCGGCGCGCGGCAAGGCGGTGGCGGCGGCATCCCTTCCGGCCTTCACCGCGCCCACGGCGACCGTGGGCGCCCCCGATGCCCCCGCCCGCGAGACGCAGGCCACGCAGCTGGAGCGGCTGTTCGCGACGCACGACGCCGTCACCGCCCGCTGGCTGGAGTACGAGCTCGACGTCGCGAAGATCATCGCCTTCCCCGCCATGAGCGACGGTCGGCAGCCGCTGACGGCCGCGTTCCTGCGCGCCAAGCGCGTCGCCGACGGTCTGCGGCCCGCGTCGGCGAAGGCGAAGCTCACGAAGGAGCAGCTCACCGAGTACCGCAACGCCGTCGCGGACTTCGAGGTCGCGTTCGACGTCGCCGAGCGCGACGCACGGCGCATCCGCGACTCAGGCTTCAGCGAGGTCGAGCGCAAACGTCTCGACACGGCCAAGAAGCTGCTGACGGTCGCGATCGACGAAGCGGCGACGCCCGCGGAGCGTCAGCTCGCCTACCGCCGCGTGCGCGAGGAGCTCGACGGGCTCATCTCGATCTCGGACGAGGCGATCGAGGTGCTCGAGAACAAGGTCATGCTGGAGCTGGGCCCGACGGCCGCCACGGCGGGAGGGGATGCCGCCACCGCCCCGTCCGCGCAGGCCCCGGTGTCGCCGCCACCCGCGCCGGCACCTGAACCCGAGCGTCTGCCGGCGTCGCGTCCGAGCACGACTCCGCCGGCCGCCGCGCCGTGGCCGGTGCCCTCGCGTGGCAACGGCGACGCCCCGGGCCGAGTGATCCACCCCAAGCCGAACCACTGAGCCGCGCCGGACGTCGTGTGCCGGGCCGCCGGCACCACGCTTCGTCTCGCTCGCGCTCGCTCAGCGACCGGAACTCGGCCATCGCGGCACCACGCTTCGTCTCGCCGGCGCTCGCTCAGCGACCGGAACCCGGCCATCGCGGCACCACGCTTCGTCTCGCTGGCGCTCGCTCAGCGACCGGAACCCTGCCATCGCGGCACCACGCTTCGTCTCGCCGGCGCTCGCTCAGCGACCGGAACCCGGCCATCGCGGCACCACGCTTCGTCTCGCTCGCGCTCGCTCAGCGACCGGAACTCGGCCATCGCGGCACCCGCGGCCGTTGAGCGAGCGAGGAACGAGCGAGACGAAACGCCCCGAGCGCACGGCCGGCCCGCAGTGCCGCTCAGCGCACCGGGGCGTCGGGGTGCGCGTCGATCCACGCGTCGATGCGCGCGAACCAGTCGAACAGCCACGTCGCCCGCGCGTCGAGGCCGTCGGGCACCTCGCTGCGCGGCACACGCCACGCGCGCATCGCGATGCCCTTGTCCATCGGCAGTTCGCGCCAGATGTCGCGCAGCGTGACGAGACGGTCGAGGCCGGTGTGCGCGATGAACACGACGTCGGCGTCCGGCGCCGCGCTCAGGGCCGCGTGCATGCCGCCCGGCTGCGGCGCCATCACGTGGCGCATCGCCTCGGCGCGCTCGGCCATCTGCTCGCGGCCGGCGTCGCGCAGCCGCTTGATGCGGGAGGTCCGGCGGGCCGCGCTCACGTTGCCGCCCTCCGGAAAGATCACGAAAGCGTCCTCAGGGCCGAGCCCCGTCGCGAGCCGGGCGAGCGCCTCTTCGACGCGCACGCCACCGCCCCGGGGCGTGCCGCCGAAGCCCGAAGGCACGATGAACTGCGAGGGCACGCGGTGCAGCAGGATGTCGATCGCCGGGTCCCACTGCAGCGTGTACTTCAGCACGATGCGCGGACGACGGGCGACCTCGTTGAGCAGCGTGTGGATCAGGATGAACGAGTCGCCGGGGCCGCCATGGCGGCTGGCGACGATGAGGGGCGTGCCGGCGGCGAACAGGGCATCGAACGCGGCGCTGCCGGCGGCTGGGCCAACGCGCCCGGAGGCTCCGGCCGACGCGCCAGCGGCGGCTGGAGGGGGCGTGGGGACCTCCTCTTCCGAGCCCGTCGTGGTGATCGTGAGCCGCAGCACCCCGCCGAAGATCCAGAACAGCAGGCGCAGTCCCCACGCCCCCAGCCGGTAGTGCGCGGTCACGAACCCGGGGCGCCGGATGAAGTACCCGAAGCCCGAGGCGATCCACAGGGCGAACATCGCGATCACGAGCATCGCGTCCCACAGCAGGTACACCGTCACGAGCCATGCCACGCGCGGCAGCCGGAAGCGGCCGGGCACCAGCGAGGTCAAGGCCAGCGCGACCAGCAGCCACAGCGGCGTGAGCGCGAGCATCGCGAGCGCGGCGACGATGACGAGCGGACCGAGGAGGATGCGGCGCACCCAGGTCGGCGGCATCCTGCTCATGCGTCCTCCCCGAGCCCGCGCGCCACGAGGAAGTCCCGGCTCGCGCCGTACGCGGCGTCGATGCGGCGCCGCACCGTCGTCATGCGGCGGTACGACATGAGCGAGTCGTCGCGGTCCTGCGCCCCGCCCGAGGGGAGCACATGGAGAGCGACCCCCTCGGGGAGGTTCGCGACGTCGTAGGCGTACCGGTGACGGCGGGCGATCTCGAACGCCACGCGCGCGGTCTCGACGGCCGACCGCGGCGCCTCGAGCGGGGTCTCGATACGCCCCACCTGCAGCACGAAGACGGTACGTGCTCCTGCATCCACGGCCTGCGCGATGGGGATCGAGTTGACGATGCCGCCGTCGATGAAGTGCTCGTCGCCGATACGCGTCGGCGGAAGCAGCCCGGGCACCGAGGCCGATGCCAGCACCGCCTCGATGAGCGGACCGGACTCGAACACGTGCTCGGCGGCGCGCTCGATGCTCGCCGCCACGACGCGCAGGCGCACGGCGAGGTCTTCGAAGCGGGTGTCCGCGCGCAGCGCGCGCTCGAGCAGGTGCCGCAGCGGTGCCGGTGAGTTCAGGTGCGTCCTGGTCTTGATGAGCCGCCCGAACTGGGCGAACAGCGAGTCGCCGTAGACGGCGTTCGCCTCCGGCGAGGTCCACGCGTCGAGCAGGCGCTGGATGACCGCCGGCGTCGGGTCGGACGCGACCAGGGCGCCGTTGATCGCGCCGATTGAGGTGCCCACGACGAGGTCGGGCCGGATGCCGCGTTCGAGCAGGGCGCGCAGCATCCCGATCTCCACCGCGCCGCGGACACCGCCGCCGCCCAGCACGAACGCCACCGTCATGCCCACACCCTACGCGGCGCGGGCACGACGGCCGGGGTCAGCGTGTGAGGGTGTCGACGTAGTCCCGGTTGTCGGCGATCCACTGCGCGACGACGGGTCCGTAGTCGTCACCGTCGTACGCGCCGAACATCGCGTCCTCGAGCGAGTACAGCAGCTCGTTGTCCATGCGGAACGCCTCGAGCCAGTCCGCCACCTCGGGGAACTCGTCCGCGAAGCCGGTCGAGGTCACGGTGTGGATGCCCTCCGCGTCGCCGAGCAGACCGTCGGGGTCCTCGAGGTCCTTGATGGGGAACGCGTTGTACGCCCAGTGCGGGCGCCACAGCGTCACCGCGACGTTCCGCCCGGCATCGGTCGCCGCCTGCAGCTCGGTGAGCATCGCGGGCGTCGACGACGTCACGAACTGCATCCCCTCCAGGCCGTAGCCGGGGATCACGTCGTTCTGCGTGACGGTCACGAGGCCCGAGCCCGACTCGATGCCCACCAGGCGGTTGCCGAACAGGTCGGCGTTCGCGGCGAGCTCGGTGAGCGAGTCGATGGGGGCGTCCTCGTTCACCGCGATGGTGAGCTTCGCCTCGTCGTTCCAGGAGCCCAGATCGACGAGGTCGTCGCCGTAGGTCTTCATGTAGTCCGCGTGGGTGAGCGGCAGCCACGTGTCGAGCGTCAGGTCGTAGTCGCCCTTGGCGATGCCGGTGTAGGCGGCGGCCGGGTCGGCGTACACGAGGTCGACGGCGTAGCCCTCGTCCTCGAGCACCGCCTTCCACAGCTCGGACGCGGCGATGCCCTCGTCCCAGCCGTTGAACACGGCCACGGTGATGCGGCCCTTGCCGGCGTCGGCGGCCGAGCCCGTCTGGGCGACGGCGCCGTTCACGAGCAGGGCGGCGGTGCCGGCCAGCGCGAGGCCGGCGGCGATCATGCGTCGCTTCGTCATGTGCGGGTCCTCTCGGTTCAGACCGCGACCGGCGTGCGGTCGTCGGCGGTGGTGGCGGTGTCGGGAGTGGATGCCGCGACCCGCCGCTCATCGGCGGTCGTGACGGCGGCGGTGGCGGCATCCCCCGAGGTCCGCGGCCGGCGCTCGCGAGGCGCCGAGAATCCGGAGGTCACACGGTCGAGGATCATCGCAAGGATGACGACCGACAGGCCCGCCTCGACGCCCAGGGCGATGTCGATGCGGCTCAGGCTCTGCACGACGGCGCCGCCGAGGCCGCCGGCGCCGACCATGCCCGCGATGACGACCATCGACAGGCTCAGCATGATCACCTGGTTGACGCCGGCCATGATGCTCGGCATCGCGAGCGGCAGCTGGATCTGGCGCAGGATGCGGCCCGGCGAGGCTCCGAACGCGTGGCCCGCCTCGACGATCTCGGCGTCGACGCCACGGATGCCGAGCTCGGTGAGCCGCACGCCGGGAGCGAGCGCGAAGACGATGGTCGCGACCATGCCGGGCACGGGTCCCACGCCGAAGATCAGCATCGCGGGGATGAGGTACACGAACGCGGGCATCGTCTGCAGGAAGTCGAGCACGGGACGCAGCACGGCCGAGACGCGGTCGCTGCTCGCGGCCCAGATGCCGAGCGGCACCGCGATCACGATGGCCACCGCCGCGGCGAGGATCACCAGCGCCAGCGAGTCCATCGCGTTGGACCATTGACCCACGGCCACGATGACGAGCAGGCCGAGCGCGCTGCCGATGGCCAGCATGAGGCCCTTCGACCAATACGCGAACGCGGCGATCACGAGGATGACCGCCCAGAACGGCGGCGTCGACAGCGAGGCGTCGAGCCAGTCGTAGAGGCCGCCGAAGACCACGGCCACGACGTCGAAGAACCCGCCGAGGGCATCGATGAGCCAACGGACGGCGCCCTCGACGACATCGCCGAGGGGAAGGCGGAACGTGTCGTTCATCGGGCGGTTCCTTCCGTCGTGGCGCGCGCATCGTCGGCGGCGGGCGCGCCTGCGGCCGTCGCGCCGGCGGCGAGGCGCGTGGGCGGGGCGGCACGGCCGCCGAGGGTCGTCGTCGCCGCCGCGGAGGACTCGACGGTGGCGAGCGTCTGGGTGATCTCGCTCGCCGGCACACTGGCGGGGACGTCGATGATCGGGTTCTCACGGGTCACCGCGGGCACGTCGCCGAGAGCCGCGAGCAGCGTCACACGCGGGATCGTGCCGACGAGGCGCCCGGCGTCGTCGACGACGGCCACCGGCACGGGGCTCTCGACGGCGCGCTCGACCACGTCGGTGAGCGGGTCGTCGACGTGGACCGCGGGGCGGCCGGTGCGGACGAGGGAGCGCAGGTCGGTGCTGCCCGCCTTGACCGCGCGGATGACGGCGCGGTCGGTGACGGTGCCCACGAAGCGGCGGTTCTCGATCACCGACACCGAGCCCACCTGCAGGTCGCGCATGACCCGCAGCGCGCCGCGGACGCCGGCGCTCACCGGCGTCGTCGCGACGGGCGGGGCCATCACCGAGCCCGCCGTCAGCACGCGGGCGCGGTCGACGTCCTGCACGAACTGCGCGACATAGTCGTTGGCGGGGTCGGTGAGGATCTCTTCGGGGGTACCTGTCTGCACGATGCGCCCGTCGCGCATCACGGCGATCCGGTCGCCGAGGAACATCGCCTCGTTGAGGTCGTGCGTGATGAAGACGATCGTGCGGCCGAGCTCCCGCTGCAGCTCGATGAGCTGCTCCTGCATCTCACGGCGGATGAGCGGGTCCAGAGCTGAGAAGGCCTCGTCCATGAGCAGGATGTCGGTGCCCGCCGTGAGCGCCCGGGCGAGGCCGACGCGCTGGCGCATGCCGCCCGACAGCTCGTCGGGCATGGCGTCGACGCGATCCCCCAGGCCGACCTTGCCGAGGATCTCCCGCGCGCGCTCGCGCCGCTCGTCGCGGCCGACGCCCTGGATCTCGAGCGCATAGGCGGCGTTGTCGAGCACCGTCAGGTGCGGCAGCAGCGCGAAGTGCTGGAACACCATCGAGATCGATCGGCGGCGGATGCCGCGCAATGTCTTGGCCGAGGCATCCACGACGCTCTTCCCCTGCACGCGCACGTCACCGGCGGTGGGCGCGAGGAGGCCGTTGAGCATGCGGATCACCGTCGACTTGCCGGAGCCCGAGAGCCCCATGATGACGAAGATCTCGCCCGGCTGGACGGTGAAGCTCGCGTCGATGACGGCGGCCGAGCCGGCGTCGGCGACATCGGCGCGGGTCGCGCCTGCGCGGAGCCGTTGGACCGCGTCTTTGGGATTGCGTCCGAAGACCTTGAACAGGTTCTTCGCCTCGATGGCAGGCGGAAGCGTCACTGTGCACCTCGGCAGCTCCGGTGCAGGAGCTGCATCGGTCGCGCCCGGGTGGCGGCCGCACTCGCAGCGGATGTCGGATCCGCGCAGCGGCCGCCGACCATACGCTCGCCGGTCTGACGCTCGGGTGAACGTCACCAGCGACCGCGGACTGGTCGGGTGTGACCCCGCACGGGGCCGCATCCACCGTTTCACAGGCGTTGGAATCGAGGCAAATTCGACACCCACCGGCCCTTTCGCTACTCCGCGCACGCGTGATACCACGCCCGTCGTGCGAGCGGGCGGCCCGCATGGGGGTTGACAACGCCCCACCTTCGTTGCATGGTTAGTTAGTCAAGTAAGTAACCGACCAAGCGGAGCGGGATGTGATCGAAGAAGGCCGGGCGCTGTTCCTCCAGATCGCCGAGAGCGTGGAGGACGCGATCATCGACGGCAGCCTCGCGGAAGAGGCGCAGGCGCCGTCCACGAACGAGCTCGCCGCCTTCTACCGGATCAACCCCGCGACCGCCGCGAAGGGAGTGGCCATGCTCGCCGACAAGGGCGTGCTGTACAAGCGCCGCGGCATCGGCATGTTCGTGGCGCCGGGAGCCCGCGAGCTTCTGCTGAGCGAACGCCGCACCGTGTTCGCCGACCGCTTCGTCGAGCCGCTGCTCGTCGAGGCCCGCAAGCTCGGGCTCGGGCCCGCAGACCTGGAACAGCTCATCCGCGACCGCGCCGGGGCGCGCGCCGCGACCACCACGGAAGGGAACGCACGATGACGACCGGG
The DNA here is from genome assembly GCF_042722305.1 of Microbacterium sp. NPDC058389. Classification (NCBI taxonomy): domain Bacteria; kingdom Bacillati; phylum Actinomycetota; class Actinomycetes; order Micrococcales; family Microbacteriaceae; genus Microbacterium; species Microbacterium sp. NPDC058389. Next base: position 441,044 of record NZ_JBHXJQ010000002.1, on the reverse strand, counting down.
ACGCACGTCGTCGAGGTGAACGGTCTCACCAAGCGCTATCGCGACGTCGTCGCGGTGGACGACGTGAGCTTCACCATCGAGAAGGACACCATCTACGGCCTGCTCGGCCGCAACGGCGCCGGCAAGACCACGGTCATGTCGATCCTCACGGCGCAGAACTTCGCCACGAGCGGCGACGTGCGCGTGTTCGGGCAGTCGCCGTACGAGAACGCCAAGGTGCTCTCGCGCATGTGCTTCGTGCGGGAGAGCCAGAAGTACCCCGACGACGCCAAGCCGGGCCACGCGTTCGCCGCCGCGCGCCTCTTCTTCCCGAACTGGAACCAGGAGCTCGCCGACCAGCTGATCGACGAGTTCCAGCTCCCGATGAGCCGGCGGATCAAGAAGCTCTCGCGGGGTCAGCTGTCGGCCGTCGGCGTGATCATCGGCCTCGCCTCACGCGCCGAGATCACGTTCTTCGACGAGCCGTACCTGGGCCTGGACGCGGTCGCGCGGCAGATCTTCTACGACCGGCTGCTCGAGGACTACACCGAGCACCCGCGCACGGTGATCCTCTCCAGCCACCTGATCGACGAGGTGTCGAACCTCATCGAGCGCGTCCTGGTGATCGACCGCGGACGCATCGTGATGGACGAGGCGACGGACGCCGTCCGCGACCGCGCGGCGAACATCGTCGGCGACGCGTCGGCCGTGGACGCCTTCGTCCAGGGTCGCCAGGTCATCCATCGCGAGAGCCTCGGCAACGTGGCATCGGTGACCGTCCTCGGTGCGCTGACGCTGGCAGATCGCGAGCGCCTCGCCGCCGCCGGCCTGGACGTCGCGCCCGTCTCGCTGCAGCAGCTGATCGTCCGCACGACCCAGCATGCCGCCGACCAGTCCGCCCTCGACGAAGGAGCACTCCGATGAGCCGCACGCTCAACGTGATCCGCATGCAGCTGATCAACCGGCAGACCTTCATCTGGCTGCCCCTGATCATCCTCGGCGCATCGTTCCTGATGAGCCTCGCGATCTACGCGATGATCCCCACCGACGCACCCAAGTACGGCGGCGGCGCACAGGCGCCGCTGTGGTACTTCTTCGCCGTCGGAATCCAGGCGATGACGCTGTCGTTCCCCTTCTCGCAGGCGCTGAGCATCACGCGCCGCGAGTTCCTCCTCGGGACGCTGCTGACCGCCGTGCTCACCTCGGCGATCCTCTCCGGCGTCTTCGTCGTCGGCGGGTTCGTCGAAGAGGCGACGAACGGCTGGGGGCTCAACGGCTGGTTCTTCCGGCTGCCGTGGGTGTGGGAGGCCGGCCCCGCTGCAGCCGCGGTCGTGTACTTCGGCATCGCGATGCTGCTGTTCATCATCGGCTTCAGCTGCGCACTGCTCTACAAGCGGTTCGGCCCGATGGGGCTGACGATCGTGCTCGTCGGCATCGGCGTGCTTCTGGTGGGCGCGATGTACCTCGTCGGTCAGGCGAACGCCTGGGCCGCGCTGTTCGAGTGGATCATGACGCAGGGAGCGCTCGGCCTGTCGCTGTGGGGCCTGCTGCTGACCGTGGTCATCTCGATCGGGTCGTTCTTCACGCTGCGGCGCGCGACACCCTGACCGGACACGGGGATGCCTCGGCCCGGCGCGCTGCGCCGGGTCGAGGCATCCTGTCGTCTCGGTGGGCCGTCAGCGGCTGTCGGCGGCCTCGGTGTGGTGGCGGATGACCTCGGCCACCACGAAGTTGAACCACTTCTCGGCGAACGCCGGGTCGAGGTCGGCCTGCTCGGCGAGGCTGCGCAGGCGGGCGACCTGCTGCTCCTCGCGGGCCGGGTCGGACGCCGGCATGCCGTGCTCCGCCTTCAGGTGCCCCACCTGCTTGGTCGCTTTGAAGCGCTCCGCCAGCAGATACACCAGGGCGGCGTCGATGTTGTCGATGCTGCTGCGCAGACGGGTGAGCGTCGCCGTGGGGTCTTCGGTCATGGGGTCCTCCTTCGCTCCTCGACCCTACCCGAGCGTCCGGTCCTGTCCGCTCGCCGCCCACGGTCATGCGCGGGTGTGTGACGCGGCCCTAGAGTGTGTCGCATGACCGAAGTCTCGCCCTCGATCGGCGCCACCGACGCCGAAGCCGCCGAGCCCCTGTCCGTCGAGGCCGCCGCGCCCACGGATGCCGCCCACGCGGAGGGCATCGCGGTCCCCGACACCGTCGCGGCACGCTCCGGCGAAGCGCCGGCGTCGCGGACGTTCTGGGCGAACCTGAACCAGCCGTTCGGCGTGGGTCTGTTCGTGACCCTCGGCGGCCTCGTCGCCGTCGCACTGGGCCTGGCGTTCTGGAACCTGTCGACGATCATCATCTACATCGTGTTCGCGCTGTTCGCGGCGCTGGGCCTCGACCCTGTCGTGCGGTGGTTCGAGAAGCACCATGTGAAGCGGGCGTGGGGCATCGTCATCGTCTACACGGCGTTCGCGATCGTGCTGGCGGGCATCCTGCTCCTGGTGGTGCCCGCCCTCGTGACGCAGATCACGCAGTTCTTCGCCGATCTGCCTCAGACGATCGACGACTTCCAGAAGAGCGACTTCTACGCGTGGCTGCGCGACACGTTCGGCTCCCAGGTCGGTGCGATCACCGACCAGGTCGAGAAGTTCCTCACCAACCCGGCCAACATCGCGGCGATCGGCGGCGGCGTCCTGAACTTCGCGATCAACGTCGGCACCACGATCTCGGGCCTCATCATCGTGCTGGTGCTGAGCCTCTACTTCCTGGCCGGACTGCCGGCGATGAAGGTGGCGTTCCTGCGCTTCGCGCCGGCCCGCAACCGCCCCAAGGCCGGGGAGCTCACCGAGCAGATCACCGACTCGATCGGCAGCTACCTCATGGGCATGGTGGTGCTGGCGTTCTGCAACTCGGTGGTCGCGTTCTTCCTGCACCTGTTCCTGGGACTGCCCTTCCCCGCGCTGATGGCCGTCCTCGCGTTCGGCATCACCCTGATCCCGCTCGTCGGCTCGGTGCTGTACTGGATCACGGCGACCGTGATCGCCCTGTTCACCGGGTGGCTGCCGGCGCTGATCTTCGCGATCATCTACCTCGTCTACATGCAGATCGAGGCATACGTGCTCACGCCCAAGGTCATGAACAAGGCCATCTCGGTGCCGGGTGCGCTCGTGGTCATCGGCGCGATGGTCGGCGGCACCCTGCTCGGCCTGCTGGGCGCGCTCGTCGCGATCCCCGTGACCGCGTCGATCCTGCTCATCCTCAAGCAGGTCTTCATCCCCAAGCAGGACGCCAAGCTCTGACCCGCGCCTTGCTCGCGGATCGCCGCGCGCCCATACTTTGCGCATGGCGATCCGCGGCGCCGCCGTCGTGGACTGGACGGGACGGTTCGAGCAGCTCGCCGCTCACGAGGCCACACTGGCCGGCGACGAGCTGGACGAGCTCGGCCAGGCGGCCTGGTTCGTCGGCCGTGACGACGTGTCGCAGCGCGCGTGGGAGCGCGCGCATCTGCGGTTCCTCGACGACGGCGACCTCGCGTCGGCCGTCCGCTGCGTGTTCTGGCTCGGCTTCACACTGAGCGAGCACGGCGACGGCGTCCGCGCCGGCGCATGGATGGCGCGGCTCATGGAGCTGTGCGCGCGCCCGGCGGCGACGCCCGCGACCGAGAGCGTGCGGGCACTGTGCACCGCGGTCGCGGCGTCCGGCCGCGGCGAGGCCGCGGCATCCGTTCCGCTGTACCGCGACGCGATCGAGCGGGCGGATGCCGCACACGACGCCGACACCGCCACCCTCGCGACCATGGGGCTGGGTCGGGCGCTGCTGGCCGACGGCCGGATCGCCGAGGCCTTCGCGACGTTCGACGGGGTGATGCTGCGGATCGCCGACGGGCGCGTGAGCGACCGCGCGGCCGGACCGGCGTACTGCGCCGTCATCGCAAGCCTGCTCTCCCGCGGCGACGTCGAACGCGCACGGGTGTGGACCCGCGAGCTCGGAGACTGGTGCGACGCGCAGCGGGGCCTCGAGCCGTTCCGCGGGGAGTGCACGCTGCACCGCGCGAGCGTCATGCAGCTCGGCGGCGAGTGGTCGGCCGCCGCGGCGGCCGCCGCCCAGGTGTGCGCGACCGAGGAGCGCACCGAGACGCTCGCGAACGCCTGGTACCGCGTCGCCGACCTGCACCGGGTGGCCGGCCGGCCCGGGGCCTGCCGTGACGCCCTGCGCCGGGCTGCCGCGCTCGGGCGCGAGGTGCAGCCGGGTCTGGCTCTGCTGCACCGCGACACCGCCGACCTCGCGGGCGCCTGGGCGGGTCTCGCGACCGCGCGCGCCACGGCGGTCGATCCCGCCACCCGGTCCGAGGTGCTGGCTGCGGCGGTGTGGATCGCCCTCGAACGTGGGCACGTGGACGAGGCGCGGGATGCCGCCGCCGAGCTCGCCGCGTGCGCCGCGGCCTTCGACACCGTGTACCTGCGCGCCCTGTCGTCGCGCGCCGACGGTGAGGTGGCGGTCGCGAGCGGGCGCCCGCTCGAGGCCCTCCCTCTGCTGCGCACCGCGTGGGCGGCATGGCGCCGGCTGGACGCCCCCTACGACGCCGCCCTGACCCGCGTGTCGATCGGCGCAGCCGTGCGGGCGCTGGGCGACGGCGAGGGTGCCGACCTCGAGTTCGACGCGGCCCGCGGGGTGCTGGAGGGCCTGGGCGCGATCCCCGACCTCGCGCGGCTCGAGCGCACCGCGACCGCGCCGGCCGCGAGTGGCGGCGCCGACCCGGGGCTCAGCCGTCGTGAACGCGAGGTGCTCGCGCTCGTCTCGCGCGGCTGGTCGAACCGGCGCATCGCCGAGCACCTCTTCCTCAGCGAGCGCACGGTCGCCCGGCACGTGGGCAGCATCCTCGCGAAGCTCGGCGTGCCGAGCCGCTCCGCCGCCACGGCGTACGCGTTCGAGCACGGGCTGGCTGCGACCGGGTAAGCGCAGCGGGCGGCGGCATCCCGATCCCTCAGCCGAGGACCTGAGCCGGAATGCGGACCGCCCTCGCGCAGAAGCTCCGCAGTTCGGCCCAGGCCCTCATTCGAGGACCCGAGTCACGGCGAATTGGTCATTTCTGCCGATGCCCTGGGCTCGATCGCAGACCTACCGTGAGCGCAGGAGGACGACATGGACACGACAGAGCACGACACCCTCGTCATCGGCGCGGGCGCCGCCGGCCTTCATGCCGCACGGCTGCTGGCCGAGCGCGACATCGACCACCTGGTGATCGACGCGGGGGCCCGCGTCGGCGACACGTGGCGTGAGAGGTACCGGTCGCTGCGCCTGTTCACGCCGCGACGGTGGGCCGAGCTCCCGGGCATCCCGCTCGGCATCGGCTACTTCGCCTACCCGACCGGCACGCAGTTCGCCGACTATCTGCAGCGCTGCGCCGCCGCCATCGGCTCCCCGCTGCTGATGTCGACGCGAGTGTCGCGGGTCTCGCTCGACGCGGACGGCCGGTTCCGGCTCGCCCTGTCCACGGGCGCACAGCTCGTCGCGGCGCACGTCGTCGTGGCCGCCGGAGCGCACCGCGTGCCGCTCGTGCCGCCGTTCGCCGGCGACCTCGATCCGGCGATCCGCACCGTCCATTCGCTCGACTACCACGGCCCCGAGGACTTCGCCCCCGGTCCCGTGCTCGTGGTCGGCGCCGGCAACTCGGGCACCGACATCGCGCTGGAGGCCGCGGCGACGGGACACCCGACGACGCTCGCCGGCCGCCACCCGGGCCAGGTGCCGGGGCGCATCGACACACCTGTCGGCAACCTCATCGCGGGGATCTTCATCCGGCGCCTGCGTGGGCTCACCCTCGACACCGAACGGGGGCGCCGCTTCGCCGCCGAGCACCGCGGCCACGGCGTGAACCTCGTGCGCAACCATGTGTCCGACCTCGACCGCGCGGGCGTGCGCCGGATCGGCCGCGTCAACGGCGTCGCCGACGGGCGTCCCATCGTCGACGGGGAGCGGATGGATGCCGCCACCATCGTGTGGTGCACCGGCTCGCGCCCGGATCTGGCGTTCCTCGACATCCCGGCGGCGTTCGGCGCCGGCGGATGGCCCGATCACGAGCGCGGGATCGCGACGCACGTGCCGGGGCTGGCGTTCGTGGGCCTGCCGTTCCAGTACTCCGTCGCCTCGCCGACGCTCATGGGCATGGGGCGCGACGCGGAGTACGTGGTCGCGCGGCTGTCCGAGCAGGTGCCTGCGACGGCCGCGCCGGTGCGCGCCTGAGCCCGGGCGTGCCGGAACGTGCAGGCGCGGGGATGCCGCGGCCGCGGCATCCCTCGCGGATTCCCGCACGCGGCGGGGCGTCAGAAGTCGACGCGCCGGCCGAAGCGGCGTTCGCCCCGCGGGCGCGGCGAGCACACCGCAACCTTGCGCAGCCGGACGATCTCGTGCGGCTGCAGGCCGAGCGTCTCGCCGAAGTCCTCGAGTGAGCTGAACCCGCCCTGCTCCTCGCGCGCCGACACGGCCTTGCGTGCGCGGGCGCGCGTCACGCCGGGCAGGCCCTCGAGCTCGGCTGCGGTCGCGGTGTTGACGTCGACGGGCTCGGCGGCTGCGACGGGCCCGACCGGCGTCGCCGGGGTCTCGCGGGCCGGGGTGTCGAGCAGATCGTCCGCCGACGCGCCGACCGAGGCGGCGAGCTCGGCGGCCTCGTCGGGCGCCGGTCCGGCCACCTCCTTCTTCGCGGCCGGCCAGGCAGCCGATGCTTTCGCCTGAGCCGACTTCTGCGACTGCTTGCGCTTGGCCGCAGCGCGCCTGCTCGCCCGGTTGCCGGCCGACGCCGCGGCAGTGCCTGTCGCAGCCGCACGCGCCGAGGTCGCGCCTATGCCTGACCTGTCGAGGCGGCGCTGCCACATCGTGCGCAGCCACCCCGGGTTCACGGCGAGCGCGCACACCATGCCGGCGAGGTACGCGACGGTCCGCACGATCGGCTGCGCCTGGCCCCACAGCTCCAGGTTCACCAGGATCGCGATCGCGCCCCACACGACGCCGAGGATGATGAGCCGGCGGCTGCGCGAGACGACGCCGATGATGCCGAAGCCGAGCCACGCGAACATCGGTCCGGGAACCGGGGTGAGCAGCATCCACGAGCTCATCCCGAGCATCCAGCCGATGCTGGGGACGTCGGTCGCGGGGGTGGCGCGCGCGGTGCTCATGCGTAGTCCTTCACGTCGAGCACCATCGTGACGGTGTCATCGTCGTCACGGGACTCCGAGACCAGCTCGAACCCGGCGGATGCCGCCCGCTCGCGGATGCGCGCGGCCACCGTCTGCTGCACCCGCAGCGCGTACGCGGCGTCGAGCCGCGCGACGAGCTCGGCGGCCTCGGCCTCGGCGAGCTCCCGCCCGTCGGCGCGCTGGAAGTGCGCCGCCCACACGCCGTCCTCGGAGCGCCGCATGTCGAGCTCGACGCCGTCTATGGCCGCGGACAGCGCGTCGCCGTCGAAGGCCACGCCGGTCGCCCCGATGTCGCGCAGCGCGTCGCCCAGCAGGTCGGGGTCCTTCATGCGCGTGCGCACCTCGACGGGTCGCGGGCCGCTCTCGGCGGCGGCTTCCCCCGCTGCCCCGACCTCATCGTCGCGACCCAGCTGCGTGAGCGCGCCGATCCCGCCGGCGGCCGAGATCGCGGTGGCGGCGGCGAGGGCCGCGGGGATCAGGATCAGGGTCACGCTCATCGCACGGCCTCCACTCGTGTTCGTCCTCTGTCTGCCGCGGCCACCTGTGCGGGGCTGTCGGCGCGCACGCCCAGGTCGTCGAAGAGGGCCGCGAGGGCGGCATCCGTCGCCCAGCCGTTGACGGCGACCGTGCCGTCGCGGGCGATGCGCACCTCGACGCGGTCGGCGCCGCCGTCGGCCGCGATCGCCCGCACCTCGGGTGCATAGCGCCCGGTCAGCGCGCGGATGCCCTGGTTGCGCGAACCCACCCACGGCCGCCCGGTGTCGGGCAGGTCGCGCAGGTACGGTCCGTCGCACAGCAGGTCGGTCGCGTCGAGCAGCGCTGCGATGTCGTCGCGGCCGCCGTCGGCCCAGCCCTGCAGCAGTCCGTAGGGGTGCCCGCTGAACGTCATGACCCCGAGGCCCGCCTCACGGAACGCGCGGGCGAGGGATGCCGCGCCCCACGCCTGCTCGAACGGCTCGCCGCCCAGCAGCGTGACACCCTCGGCGCCGCGCGCGACGGCCTCGGCGACCCACGCCCGCGCGAGCTCGTCGGGCGCCGTCACGATGCCGCCGCGCGGAGCCCACAGCTGCGGGTTGAAGCACTCGGGGCAGTGGACGGCGCAGCCCTGCAGCCACACGGCCGCACGCACACCGGGCCCCTCCGCCTCGGTCGCGGGAAGGAAGCGCGACCAGCGCACGGCGTCGGCCGGCGCCTCGGCGGGCGCCACGGTGCCCAGGATCGACCGGCGACCGCCGCGGCCGGGCGACTCGGCGACGACGTCGGTCACGGTGCGCCGTCCGACTGCTCGGTGTCGATCGGGATCGAGTCCGACGTCGAGGCCGACGTGTAGGCCTCGGTGAAGCTCGACGACACCGTCTCGGCGTCGAGGAGGGCCTCGAGCGCCTCGATGTGGTCGAGGCACTCCGACCCGTGCATGCCGATCGTCTCGGCATCGACCGTTCCGTCGGCGCGGAGTCTCACCACGAGCTGCTTGGCCATGTCGCCCTCCTCAGTAGTCCACGGTCCGGCCGCCGCGGCGCATCGACAACGCGCCCTCGGCCGCCGCACCCGTCAGTTCGGCGGCATCCAGATCCTCGGTCCCGGTCGCGCGGACGGCGCGCTCCGTCGCCCACGCGCGGATGCGCTGCACCTGCTCGGCCTGCGTCACGGCGAGCGGGATCATCGTGTCGACGACCTCGCGCACCGTGTCGAGCGCGATCTTCGAGCGGCCGCCGAACCCCTCGTACAGTGCCGAGACGACCGACTGCTCGATCTCGGCGCCGGAGTGGTTCTCGCTCGCCGCGGCGAGGGCGGCCAGCGCCGCGTCGTCCGCCGCGATCGCCTCGAGGCCGTTCGCCTCCGACGCACGCGAGCGCAGCTGCAGCCGCCAGATCGCCTCGCGCTCGTGAGCGGTGGGCAGGTCGACGAAGAAGATCTCGTCGAAGCGCCCCTTGCGCAAGAACTCGGGCGGCAGCGAGTCGATGTTGTTCGCGGTGGCGACGACGAAGACGGGATGCCGCTTCTCCTGCATCCACGTCAGGAACGTGCCGAACACGCGGGCGGTGGTGCCGGAGTCGCCCTGCCCGGTCGTGTTCGAGAAGCCCTTCTCGATCTCGTCGACCCACAGCACGCACGGGGCCACCGCCTCGGCCGTCGCGATCGCGGTGCGCAGGTTCTGCTCGCTGGAGCCCACGAGGCCCGAGAAGATGCGGCCGATGTCGAGGCGCAGCAGCGGCAGCCCCCACGACGCCGCGGTCGCCTTGGCGGTGAGGGACTTCCCACAGCCCGGGATGCCGGTGATCAGCACGCCCTTCGGTGCCGGCAGCCCGTAGTCGCGCGCGCTGCCGAGCCACGAGCCGTCGCGGCGCGACAGCCAGCGCTTGAGGTTGTTGAGACCGCCGACGTCGTCGAGGTCGATGTCGGCCTGCACGAACTCCAGCACGCCCGACTTGCGCACCACCTGGCGCTTCTCGTCGAGCACGATCGGCACGTCCTGCGCCGACAGGCTGCCGTCGTTCACCATCGCGCGCGCGAACGCGTTCTCGGCCTCGGCCATCGACAGCCCGAGTGCGGCATGCACGAGCTGCTCGCGCGCCGCGTCGTCGGCATCCACCCGGATCCGCCCGTCGCCGGACGCGTTGTTGTCGATCATCGTCTCGAGCAGGTCGCGGATCTCGGCGGCCGTCGGCAGCGGGAAGTCGAGCAGGTGCGTCACCTCGTCGAGCTCGGGCGGGATGATCCGCACCGGGGCCGTGATCACGAGCGTGCGCGACACGTCGCCGTGGCGGAACTCGAGGGCCGTCTCGCGCACCGTGCGCACGAGCACCGGGTCGCCGGGGCGGTGCTCCCCACCCAGGTACGCGTGCAGGTCGCAGAACACGAAGACGCTCGGGGCGTCGACGCCCGCGATGTGCTGCAGCGCACGGGCGGGGTTGACGGTGTTCCCGACCGACTTGCCGTCGGGACCCACGAGCCCGAGCGCGGCGCTCCAGGTCCACAGTGCGCGCGGGTGACGCTGCGTCTCGGCGGCGTCCGAGATCGCGGAGATCGCGCGCACCTCCTCGCCCGTCTCGATGTACAGCAGCGGCAGGCGCGCCTTGAACGCCTCGGTGAGAGTGTCGGCGAAGGTCACGTCAGGCTCCTCGGTGGGTGGGGTTCGGAACGGGGATGCCGCGGCTCACGGCGTCGGCGCGGGATCTGGCTCGGTGCCGGCGGGGGTGTCGAGCGTGATCGTCCAGCTGCCGTCGCCGGTGTCGGCCACGACCTGGAACACGACGCGGTCGCTCTGATCCCACGAGGCCCGCTCGTCGACCTCGTCCACGTCGTTGACGAGGCTGTTCCAGTCTCCGACGGTGACGGCGCCGACCAGGAAGATGCCGGTGCCGGTGTGCTGGAAGCGGCCGCTCAGCGACTCGCCCTCGTACAGCAGCAGCGCGTTGCCCGTGCCGGATGCCGTGCCGGTCATCGGAGTGGCCTCCGGGTAGGCGACGGTGGCCGACCAGTCGCCGGGCGACTCGCCGAACCACAGCAGCCCGTCCTCGGTGCCCGGGAGCACGACGACGTCGGTGTCCGGGTACAGCGCACCGAGGTAGCCGGGCCACTCCCAATCGTCCGCCTGGGGGTCGAGGCCCGTGCCACGCTGCTGGTAGACGCCCACCCAGTCGTCATCCGTCGCTCCCGCGGCGGTGAACGTCACGAGGGGAGAGCCTCCCGGCAGTCGCAGGTACCCGCCCGCGCGGGTACCGTGCACGACACCGTCGACGATCTCGAGCTCGGCAGGGTCGGCGGTGTTCCACGGGTACGCGTAGTCGTCTGCTCCCCCCTCGCCGCCGACCAGCAGCTCGCCGGTGCGCGGGTTGATCGCCATCGACGGGAACGTCAGGAACGCGAGCGCCACCACCACGACGGTGCCGACCGCCCAGGTGACCGCCGAGAACAGGCGAATGCGCCGGAACCCGTTCACTCGCCGCCCCCCTCGGTCGGCGTCGGCGCGGGCGTCGCGCTCGGGGTCGCCTCCGGCGCCGCGGCCGGCGACGGGAAGTCGATGGTCCACGCGGTGTCCTCCGACGCGTCGACCACGAACAGCGCGACGTCGCTGTCGGCCCACGCGATCGACTGATCGGTGGCCTCGCTCGACGAGAACACCTCGCGCTGGCCCGAGACGGTGACCGCCGTGATGTACACGTAGCCGTCGCCGCGCGTGCTGACGCGCGCCGTCGTGACACCCTCGTCGATGAAGAACGTCTGCGATCCGACCCCGCTGACGACGCCGGTGCGCTTCTCGACCGCCGGCGTCGTCACCTGCAGCCGGAACCGTTCGTCGCGCAGCCCGTTCACCCACAGCGCCACCTCCGGCCGCGGCACCAGCACCCACTGCTCGCCCGACAGGGTGAACGAGTCGAACGCGGGCGCGTCGCCGTACTCGCCGGGCGTCAGGATCTCGCCGTCGGGGGCGGTCACCCACACCCCGCCGACGTAGGTGTCGTCGAGCTCCGTGATCAGCAGCGGCTGCGCGGGGTCGAGGCCTTCGAGGGCGATCTTCGCACCGTCCGCCCCGCTGTAGACACCGTCGCCTTCGGCGGTCGCGAGGGGCGGATCGGGGTTCGCCCACGGGTCGCCGTAGTAATCGCCCGACGAGGAGGTCTCGCCGACGGCATCCGCCATCACGAAGACGGCGATGACGGCGATCAGGATGAGCCCGGCGATCCACGCCGTGCCGTTGAAGGCGAACAGACGGTTGCGAGCGGCACCGCTCAGCGTCGTGTTCGAGCTCATCGCCGCCTTTCGTCCCTCGACCAGGCTAACAAGGGCCGTGACGGCGCCCCGACCGGCTGTGGATCAGCGGACGGGCAGCAGGCAGGTGGGCGACGGAGCGGGTGTGCGGTGACGCACCCGACCCGGCACGCCGGTGCGGATATCCAGCGCGAGCGAGACCACCTCGTCCGAGAGCTGACCGGCCACCAGGAGCGTGTCGCGGACCACCACGTGGTGACGCGGCCAGTCCACGCCCGAGTCCGCCAGCGCGACCGGCGCGACGGACTCGCCCGCGCCGCGCACGCGCAGCGTGGCGAGGGTGTTGCTGCCGCGCACGCCGGCGTACAGGAACTCCCCGTCGCGCGAAGCGGCGAGCTCGGCCGCGCTGTCGCCCGGCAGCGTGCCGGCGCCGAGCGGCGAGCCGCCGACCACGCGCCACGTGCCGTCCACCGCGGGGGCCAGCACGAACAGCTCGCACGACAGCTCCGTCACGACGTACAGGTGCCCGCTCGGATGCCACACCATGTGGCGCGGCCCGCTGCCCTTCGGCAGCGCGACCTGCTGCAGCGGACGCAGCCCGCCCTCACCGGTGCGCCAGAAGCGCACCACGTCGAACCCGAGGTCGGTCGTCGCGACGAGCCCGCCGGGCAGGAACACCGCCTCGTGCGCACGCGACGGACGAAGGGATGCCTCGTCCTGCGCGGCTGCCGGCACCGCGTCGACGCGATCGTGATCGGGCACGAGGTGCGCGTACTCGTCGCCCGCCGCCTCGCGCAGGGCGCGCGCGGCCGCGGCGAGGTCGAGATCGCCCGGCTCAGGAACCTGTTCGGCGTCGGCGTCGGGGCCGTAGGGGTCGACGGCCGCCGGAGCCAGGACCGGCGTCGAGGGACGACCGGCGGCATCCAGTGCCATCCGCACCACGCGGCCGTCGCCCCAGCAGCTCGCGATCAGCGACCCGCCGTCGGGCGCGACGGCGACGTGGCACACGGCCTCGCCGGCCGCGACCGGCTCACCCAGCGGTGCGAACGTCGTCTCGCCGGTGCGGCGGAAGGCCTGCACCTGCTGCCGGTTCTCCAGTGCCGCGTACACCACGTCCTGCCTGGGGTGCGGGGCCAGCCACGACGGCGACGCGGCCGCGGCGACCTCACCGGCGTAGGCCAGTGCGCCGCCTGCCGAGGCGTCGTCGGCGGCGCCGGCGAGCAGCATCCCGATTCCGGACGCGCTGCCGCCCATGTCTGCGGTGTACCCGCCCAGCCAGAACTTCACAGCGTCAGTCGACGAGGTCGTGGCGGACGATGACGGCATCGCGGGCGGGGCCCACGCCGATCACCGAGATGCGGGTGCCGCTCATCGCCTCGAGCGCGAGGACGTACTCCTGCGCCGCGACGGGGAGGTCCTCGAAGGTGCGCGCGCCCGAGATGTCCTGCTTCCAGCCCGGGAAGTACTCCAGGATGGGCACCGCGTGGTGGAAGTCGGACTGGTTCACCGGCACCTCTTCGAAGCGCTGGCCGTCGACGTCGTAGGCCACGCACACCGGGATCTGGTCGAGTCCGGTGAGGATGTCGAGCTTCGTGAGCACCAGATCGGTGATGCCGTTGATGCGCGTCGCGTACCGCGTGATCGGCGCGTCGTACCAGCCGACCCGGCGCGGGCGGCCGGTCGTGGTGCCGAACTCGAAGCCGCGCGAGCGCAGGAAGTCGCCGTTCTCGTCGAACAGCTCCGTCGGGAACGGGCCCGAGCCGACACGCGTCGTGTAGGCCTTCACGATGCCGACGATGCGGTCGAGGCGGTTGGGGCCGACGCCCGAACCGGTCGCCGCGCCGCCCGCCGTCGCCGACGACGACGTCACGAACGGGTACGTGCCGTGGTCGACGTCGAGCATGGTCGCCTGACCGCCCTCGAACACCACGACATCGCCCGCGTCGAGGGCTTCGTTCAGCAGCAGCGACGTGTCGGCGACCATGGGCCGCAGGCGGTCCGCGTACGACAGCAGGTCGTCGACGATCTCATCGCACGTGATGGCGCGGCGGTTGAAGACCTTCACCAGCAGGTGGTTCTTCTGGTCGAGGGCGCCCTCGACCTTCTGGCGGAGGATGTTCTCGTCGAAGAGGTCCTGCACGCGGATGCCGACGCGGTTGATCTTGTCGGCGTACGCGGGGCCGATGCCGCGGCCGGTGGTGCCGATCATGCGCTTGCCGAGGAAGCGCTCGGTGACCTTGTCGAGCGTCCGGTGGTACTGCGTGATGATGTGCGCGTTGGCGCTCACCTTCAGACGCGACGTGTCGACGCCGCGGGACTTGAGCGCCCCGAGCTCGGCAAACAGCACTTCGAGGTCGATCACGACGCCGTTGCCGATCACCGGGTTCACGCCGTCCGAGAGGATGCCCGACGGCAGCAGGTGCAGGGCGTACTTCTCATCCCCGATCACGACCGTGTGACCGGCGTTGTTGCCGCCGTTGAACTTGACCACCCAGTCGGTGCGCTCACCGAGGAGGTCGGTGGCCTTGCCCTTGCCCTCGTCCCCCCACTGGACTCCGACGATCACGATGCCTGGCATGGGCTACTCCCCCGTTTATTGGACGGTTACACCCCATCCTATCGACGGGCCCCTCTTACACCACATCCGAGGTCACATCGTGCCCGCCGGTGCTGGCAGGATGGCCCGGTGACGACCGCCGGCACCGAAGCCCCCGCGCCCGGAGGCGTGCGCGGGGCGATCTCGCCCATCGCCCGGCTCATGATCGGGGCGACCATCCCGCTCACCATCGTCGCGATGTACTTCGCGGCGCTCGACTCTCGCGGCGATACCCTGTGGGGCCTCGTCCTCTTCGCGACGCCGGCGGTGGCTGCCGTCTACGCCGTCCTGGAGGTGCTCTGGACGGGGCGAAGCGCGTTCACCGGCATGCCGGTGCGGATGCTGCTCTTGCCGGCGATCTCGGCAGTGGTGTCCACCGTGACGATCGCGATCACCTATGCGCTGCCTCCCCTGCAGCGGACGCTCTCCCACGCACGCCTGGCCGACGGCTGGCACTACTGGTTCCCCGCAGAGGACGGCAACCCGTGGCTGCTCTCGCTCCTCGCGGGCCTGTTCCTCGGCATCCTCGCGGGGCTCGTCGCGTGGGTCTTCGTGGTGCTGCCGGTCACGGCGATCCGCCGACCGCAGGAGGTCGCCGAGGCGAACGGCGCGCGGCCCGACCGCTCCGGGCGGTGAGCGGCATCCCCCTCCGTTCCGAGTGGATGCCGCACGAGCGGTGTCAGGCGGATGCGGGGTCGATCCTGCGCACGTCGGGCCAGCGTCGCGAGACCCAGATCACGCCGGCGGCGACGAGCCCGAACACCGCGGCGATCAGCAGCACGTAGAACGCGACCGATCCGTAGCCCGTCTCGGAGTTCGCCGGGTTCAGGAACGGGTACGGGTACCAGGTCCACTGCGCCTTGACCTGGTCGTAGACGAGCGGTCCGCGGATCAGGGTGTAGGCGACCCACACGATCGGGAAGGCGAGCACCGTCCAGATGTGGCGCCAGTCGATGGGCCTGCGGCCGGGCGCGAACAGCCAGTCGACGACGAGGTAGATCGGCCCGAGGACGTGCATCACCTCGTTCGTCCACGCCTGTCCCTCGCCGGCGCCGGTGACGGCGATCCCTCGCAGCAGCAGGTTGTAGACGATCCCGGTGATCGCCATGTAGGTCACGACGGAGGCACGGACGATGGCGAACCACTCCGGGTCGTCGGTGCCCCTCAGGAGCACGACGGCGCCGATCACCAGCACCACGACGGCGGAGATGTTCGAGAGGATCGTGAAGTAGCTGAAGAAGTTCGTCACCAGCGTCACGCGGTCGGCGTAGCCCGCGCGATCCCACTCGGCAGCCGCCACCGCGTACGTCGTGATGGTGGCCGCGGCGATCGCGACGGCGAACAGTATCCGCAGCCCGATGAACACCCCGCGCCGGACCGGCGAAGCGGCCGCCTGCGGCGCGCTCTGAGCCGTTCTCGTCGTGTCTGCCATGTCTCGCCTTCCGGTGCGACCGTGCCGGGGAGGTGCCCCTGCACACACAGTAGGGAACGGGTGCGCCGGGCCCGCGACGGCGCACCGTCGCGGGATGATCGAGCCGTCGGCCAGTATTGGAGAGGTCTTCGTAGGTTCTGTCCCCCAAACGGCGGACACGTTGTATGTCTGCCACAATCCAGGGTTCTGGGTGCACGTTTTCCCGCCGTCCGCGTGCCAACTTTTCGCGGCAACACGTATTTGCGAGAGGACCCTCGACCTCGGGAAGAACGACACGCATTCCGCGGTCGTCAGAGCTCTGGGGGTGGGACATGCACTGGGCATGGTTTCGGATCGCAGCCGCGATCGCCGGCTTCTCGGGAGTCGTCGCCGGCTTCATCGTCAACGTGGACCGCGCCGCGCGGCTGAGCGAACCGCTCGGGGCCGTGCTCGCGAACTACTTCAGCCTCTTCACGATCGTCTCGACGCTGCTGAGCGCGATCGTGCTGCTGGCAGCCGCCTCATGGAGCCTGCGGCACCCGGGCTCGTCGCGCGAGCCCTTCGGCATCGCCCTGGCCCTGGCCGCGGTCACCGGCCCCGTCCTGCTGCTGGGCATCGTCTACAACGCGCTGCTGCGCGGCCTGCCGTCGCCGGTCGCCCTCGGCGACACCGTGGGCATCCACATGCTCGACGAGTACGCGGTCGAGATGCTGCACGTCGTGCTGCCGATCTACTTCGTGCTGGACCTGCTGCTGGCACCACGCCGTCGCGGACTGCCGTGGTGGTCGCTGGCCGTGATCGTCGGCTACCCGCTGACATGGACCGCCTACACGATGGTGCGCGGCGAGCTCGTCGGCAACCCCGACGGATCCACGCCGTGGTGGTACCCGTATCCGTTCCTCGACCCGCACGGCGCGGGCGGCTACGGCTCGTCGTTCCTGTACATCGGGGCGATCCTCGCGATGTTCCTCATCCTCGGCGTCGGCATCGTCGAGATCGGCCGCTTCCGCGAACGACGCGCGAACCACCGCCTCGCCCCCGCCGCACGCGGGCCGCTGCCCGTCTGACACCGCCGCCCACACGCGGAGAGGGGGAGGGATGCCGGCGGCATCCCTCCCCCTCTCTCGCGCGGATCAGCCCAGCTGACGGCGTCGGCGCATCGCGACGATCACCAGCGCCACACCGCCGGCGAGGATCGCGAAGCCGGCGGACAGCGCCAGCACCATCGCCCGGGCCTCCAGGCCCGTCGGCGGCAGCGGGGCGATGAACGTGTTGGTGAACACGATCGTCACGTGGCCCGAGGCGAGCGTGACCGAGCCGGTCGCGCCCGGCTGCTGCTCGCCGTCGACCGTCATCGTGGTCTGGGCGGCGTCGCCGGTGTCGGTCTCGGTCACCGCGCACTCGCTGCCGGCGGGCAGGTTCTCGATCTCGGCCGGGAGCCGGTCCGGGCCGCCGATCTCGTACGACCCATCGAGCACCACGAGACCCGGGTCGGGGTGGGACGCGTCGATGAGCACGCACATCACGTCGACCGGGAAGGTGCGGGTGACCGACGAGGCGCCCGTGCCGTCGACGATCTTCGAGATGCTGAGGGCGGTGACCCCGAACGGGTTCGTGACCGCGACCGACGTCTGGTCGGCGGCATCCGTGTTCGGCAGCGGCGCGAGCTCGACGGTCGTGCCGATCTGCGGGTCGCCCGTCTCACCGCCCTCGGTGACCACGATCGTCGTCGACTCGGCACCGGCCGTGTCTGTCTCGGTGACGGTGCAGTCCGCGCCCTCGGGAAGCTCGCTCCACGTGACCGTCTCGCCGTCGGCGATCTGCTGCGTCATCGGCTCGGCCGCGGTCACCTGCTGCTCGTCCCACACGCAGGCGAGCGTCACCTCGAAGGGCCCGTAGACCACGGGATCGCCGTTCGCGTCGACCGCGCCACCGTTGTCGACGGTCTTCGTGACCGAGACCTGCGCGAGGTTGAAGGTGTTGCGCACCTCCAGGCCGGGCTGCGGCTGGTCGTCGACGCTCAGGATCGTCGGGTCGGTCTCGACGGTGAAGGTGTAGCCCTCGCCGTCGCCCGCGACCACGTTGCCGTCGGCGTCGAGGATCTCGGTCGAGCTCGCGCCGCCGGCATCCACCTCCACGAGTCGGCACTCCGCGCCGGTGGGCAGGTTCTCCCACAGGGCCGTCGGCGAATCGGCGCTGACGATGCGGACGCGACCGTCGGGGATGTCGACGACCTGCCCGTCGCGCATGCACGTGAGGCTCAGCTCGTAGGCCGAGGTGCCGAACTTGTCGGCGCCGTCGCCGTCGAACGTCTTCGTCACCTCGAGCGAGCCGGTGAGGTACCAGTTCGTCGCTGTCACGGTGATGAGACCGCCCGTGACGGGCACGGTGCCCGTGCCGACAGAGGTGTCCTCGCCGTCGTTCGGCGTGATCACGACCGCGTCGGCGCCGTTGAGGTCGTCCTCGACGACCGTGCACACCGAGCCGGGGATCACCTGGTGGATCGCGGTGCTGAAGCCGTTCTCGGCGTTCAGCTCGACCTGGGTGTCGAGCACCGTCTCGCCCCCGAACGTGCAGGTCACCGTGAAGGTGAACGTCTGGTCGAGACCGAACTGGTCGGCGCCGCCGCCCTCGAAGTCCTTCACGAGCACCATGGCCGTCGCGTCGAACAGGTTGGTGTACGTCACCGTGTTCACGACCGCCGTGCTGTCGGGCTGCAGCTCGGGGATGATGACGCGACGCGTGCGCGGGTCGATGATCGGAGCCAGGTCGCCGTCGACGCCCGGGATGTCGGCCGAGGGGATGGTCGCATCGGCGTTGCGGGCATCCGTCTCGGTCACGATGCACCTCGAACGCGCCGGGATCTCGGTGATCGTCTCGGTCTCGTTCGCGTCGAGCGTGAACGTCTCGTCGACCACGGTCTCGCCGTCGTAGGTGCACACGACGCGGAACTCGAAGCCCGTCGGGACGTACGGGCTCGCCGACTCCACGATCTTGCCGACCTCGAGCGAAGCCCACTCGTACGTGTTCTCGACATCGAACGCGAACGTCTCGTCGGCGTCGGTCACCGTGATCGACTCGGGAGTGACCGTGGTTCCGGTCTGCCCGGCGTCGTCCTCCTCGACGGTGCAGATCGAGCCGACGGGCACGTCCGGGATCACGACCGGGGCCTCGCCCGGGACGATCGTCACGACTCCGCCGTTCGCGAGCGGGACGTCGGCGCTCTGCCATGTGCACGACACGGTGGCCGTGAACGAGTCGGGAACCGGGAAGCCCTCGGGGGCATCCACGGTCTTCTCGACCGAGATCGAGCCGTTCTCGAAGACGTTGGTCACAGTGACGACGACGGGGGTGTCGCCTTCGCCGATGGTCACCGGGTCGGGGGTGATCACCGGTGTGCCGGTGGCGAAGCCCGGGTCCGTCTCGGTCACGGTGCACTCTGCGCCGGTCGGAAGGCCCTCGTACAGGGCTGTGCCCGCACCGGTGATGGTGCGCGTCGCGCCACCGGGGATCGCCACATCGACCGTCTCGCCGTTGACGAGGCGCGTGCACGCCAGGCTCACGGTGTACGTATCGGTCGTCGCCGGGTCGAGCCCGTTCGCCGGAGCGCCCTCGAGGTCCTTCTGCACCTGCAGCGACCCGATGTCGAACGTGTTCGTGATGTCGGCCTCGAGCGGCACTTCGGGATCGTCGCCGACGGTGACCGTGACGCTCGGCGTGGAGTCGTTCGCGCCGCCGGTCCCGGGTTCGGTGACGACGCACTCGGCGCCGGTCGGCAGGTTGGGCACCGTCCAGGTCAGGTCGTCCGGCGGGGTCAGCGTGTGCGTGTCGTGGAAGACAGGATCGGGCGTCGCGCCGTCGATCGTGCACGTCATCTCGACCGTGAACGGCGCAGTCGCCCAGCCGCCGGGATCGACGATCGACTTCACGACCGAGACCGACCCCACGGTGTAGGCGTTCTCGACCGCGACGTCGGTGCGGGCGGTCGTCGTGCCCTCCTCGTACGGAAGGATCGTGAACGGCTGGTCGACGATCTGGTCGCCGTCCTCCGTCACGGTGATCGTCGTCTGCGCGCCGGGGTCGGGGCGCTCCGTGACGGTGCACTCGGCGCCGGCAGGCAGGTTCTCGAACGTCTTCGACTCGCCGTCCTGCAGCGTGAACGTGCGGTCGGCCGCGGGGATCGCCTCCTGGCCGAGATACGTGCAGCTGGCGTCGAACGTGTACGTCCGGTCGTAGACGATGGGCTCGCCGTCCTCGTTCACGGCTCCGCCGTTGTCGACCGTCTTCTCCACGGTGAAGCCGCCGGCGAAGTACTCGTTCGCGATCTGGAACGATGCGGTCTGCGTGTCACCCGAGTAGGGGTCCCACACGCGCTCGTCCTCGGCGAAGTCGCGCTCGGCGACGACGCCGTCCTCGGGGTCGACGCTCCATTCGACGCCGGGGATCTCGGGATCCTCGACGACCGTGCAGGTCGAGAACAGCGGGAGGTTCACGGGGCCGGTCGCGCTGTCGTAGATCAGCACGGTGCCGTCGGCAGGCACCGACGGCCTGCTCGCGTCGGACCCGTCGGCGTGGAGCAGGGTCGTCTGCTCCCCGCCCGAGACACAGCTCACCAGCAGCGGATAGCTGTCAGGCAGGTCGATCGGGCTGGCGAAGTCGGGAGCGGTCACCGTCTTCTGCATCTCCAGCTGGCCGGTCGCGGCGGCGATGCCGACCTTCTGCGGCTCGACGACGAGCGACGGCCGCTCCGGCTGGGTGACCGTCGCGTTGGAGCGGGATGCCGTCGCGAACGAGTTCCACGCGACCGGCAGCCCGTCCGGCACCGCCGAGTTCGCGGGCAGCACGTACGGCGTCTGGGTCTGGTACGTCAGTCGCAGTGTCTCGCCCGGCTCGAGACCCGGCGCCGGCGCGAGGTTGTCGGGGTTCTCGTACTCGAGCGCGAGCATGACGCTGCGGGCGTTCTGGATCGTCTCGATCGTCGTCGATTCATCGACGAGCACCCAGTCGAAGGCGCACGACGGGTCCGGCGTCGCGTCTTCGGTCCACACCTTGATGGCGTTGGTGTTGCACGCCTGGCTGAGCTGGACCGCCGACAGGTAGATGCCGTAGGTGGCCTGCTCGCCCTCGGCGAGCTCCCGGAAGTTGGCGAGCAGCCCGCCGGTGAGGCTCACGGGGAACTGCGAGCCGCGGTCGCCCGGGACGATCACGCCCTGGTCTCCGACCGTCGGCAGGGTGTCGACCCCGGCGATCACCCGGGCGCTGGTGTTGCCCGTGTTGGTGAAGTCGACCTCCCACAGCGCTTTGCCGCCCGGCCGTGTCACGGGCGCGCAGGGGTAGGAGTAGAAGCCCCGCTCGTTGACGACGCCGGGTACCGACGCATCGCACGTCGAGGCGTCGCCGGTGAACGCGAGCACGCCGAGGTCGTCGTCGCCCGCGATGTTCGGGTCGCCGGCGTCGTCGCCCTTGACGTACTTCTTCGCCGTGATCGTCGCGATGGCGATCGGGGCGATGGACGTGTCTGCCGAGCAGTCGGGCACGCCGGGGGGTGTGTTCTCGACGGGCTTCGGCGTGAGGTCCATGCCGTTCGTGACGGTCGTGCCCTCGCACGTCTCGAAGAGGCGGTCCGAGCTGACGGTGACCTCGTTGGTCACCACGGTGTCAGGTGTCACGTCGTCGCGGAACTTCAGCGGCGCGTTCACCGTCAGGATCGAGCCGGCGTTGAAGACGAAGCCGGCCGGCGGCGTGATCGTGAGCAGGCCGGTGGCCTCGTCGAGGGATGCCGTGAACCCGGGGTCTCCCGTCTGACCGCCGCTGCCGCTCAGGGCGAACGTGTACGCGGTCGGATCGGGCTCGACCAGCAGCGAGCCGTTCGCATCGGTCGCCACCTGGTCGACGATCGTGAAGCCCGTCATGTTCCACTGGCCGGTGTTGGTCACGGTGATGACGTAAGGGATGGTGGCCGACTGCGAGATGAGCTGCGACGTACCGCGGGTCTTGGTCACCTTGACCGAGTTGGGGCGGTGCAGCACGGTCGTCGTGTCGGCCGCCTCACCGGACTGTTCGAACCCCTGCGCGCCGAACTGTGCGCGGCTGAAGGACTGCACATCGTTGCTGATGACGCCGGGCGCTGTCTCGCCCGCGTTCGGCTGCAGGTCGGGACGCGTCGTGGAAACGACGACGGACGGATCACTGCGCAGCGTGTCGCGGCGCATCGTCGTGACCGAGAACGTCAGCTGCGGGTTGTACGGCCGCTCCCACTGCAGCACGTTGCCGTCGGCGTCGACCTCCTGGGCTCGGAAGCGCACGCCGACCACGGTGCCCTCATCGGTGACGCCCGCGGGAAGATCGAAGCTCTCGATCGTGCCGGGTGCGGCATCCACCCAGTCGCCGTTCACCCAGCACGGCGAGTCGATGGTGATCATGTCGCCGTTGCACGTCGCCGTGAGCACGCCTCCGACGACCGCGTAGGCGACGTCCCTGCCCGCGTCGTCGTCGACCAGCACGTCCATAGCCACCTGGTTGACCGGCGCAGGCACGTTGATCTGCGCCGCGACGTAGTCCATCGTGTTCCAGAACGTCGGCGTCGTGTCGGTCAGGGTGAAGGACGTCGTACGCGCGGTGCCGTTGGGGCGGCCGCCGAGGTTCGTGACGTAGCTCTTCGACTGGTCCTCGTAGATGCTGCTCGGCGTGATCGACTTGGTCGTGGTGATCGAATAGTTGGCCGCGACGATGATGAAGTCGTCGCTCGCGTCGGCGGCGCCGGTGCCGCACTGGTTGTCGGCGCAGCCGTCGAGCACCGGGCTCTCGAGCTGCGTGTGGGCGTCGTTCTCGATGCTCTCGCCCGGTGCGGTGACCGTGACGGGCGTGCCCGGAGCCGACCGCAGCTCGTCGCGCAGCTGCCACGTGAGGGTGATGCCGCCGGTGCCCCCCGTCGCGATCACCGCGTCACCCTCGGCGTCGCGGAAGGTCACCGAGATCGCCGTCGCCTCACGCAGGACGTCGGGGCCGAGGGCGAGCGCCTCGGCGTCGGTATAGGTGACCGGCGCACCGTTGATCGTCAGGGTGACGGTCGTCTCTGCCTCGGTGATGCCTGACGGCACCTGGATGGCGTCGATGTCGTACAGATTCAGCGTGTCGAACGCGGTGTCGGCCAGCGCCTGCCCGGGAGCCGGGTCGGAGATGACCACACCGGAGACGCGCGCCGCCGATGTGTTGGTCGCCGTGATCGTGCTGGTGATGAGCGGGTAGTCGTCCGGGTCGACGCCGGCGTCGGGCAGGCCCAGCTGGTCCTGGTCGAACGTCTTGGTCATCGTGGCGTTGATGGGCTGGTCGACGATCTGGATGTCGTCGTCGGCCACGTCGACGCTGTCGACCCCCGTCGCCTCGTTGACGCCGTGCGCGCTGGCGGTGTTGTTCACCCGGCCCGGGCTGCCGGTGTTGTAGGTGTACGGGTGGAGGTCGCCGAGCACCCACTGGTCGGGGTCGCTGCGCAGCGTGTCGCGCACGCGGAAGTCGAGGTCGAACGGACGACGGTCGTACGACGTGCCGACCCCCGCACCTGCCGTCTTCTCGGTCAGGACGACGCGCACGGCGAGCGTGTCCGCCGCCTGCGGGTCGGTCAGCGTGTAGCCGCCGAACTGGCCGTCGCAGCCGCTCGCGCAGGCCTGGGTTGTGATGTCGGTCCAGCCCGACCCGTCGAGGTAGAGCGACACCTCGCTGACCACGGCGTTCGCGATGAGCGGGTCGGTCGTCGTCGTGATCGGGTCGATGCGGACCAGATCGAAAGCGTCGTAGACCGACCCGGTGGTGTCTGCGGTGTTCGCGGGGATCTCGGTCTCGGAGATGTCGCTCAGCGTCATCTCCGAGATGTTGAGCCCGTCGGTGGACCACCACAGCCGCGCCGTGCGCGTCTCACCTGACAAGGCCGGAACGTTGTCGTCGGGCGTCCACTGCTTGTCGAGGAAGTCGGCGCCGTTTCCGTCGGGGTCCAGCGGCACGACGTCGATGCTGTCCCCGTCGTCGGCGGTGTGCTCTCCGCCCGCGTCGGGGTTGTCGACGAGGGACTGGGCGGTGTTGTCGAAGGTGACGGGCTCGTCCTGCTCCTGCGTGAGCTCGATGTCGAGGTGCGTCACCACCGTGAAGCCGGGGGCGAGCTGGTCGGGGCATCCCTCGGCGTCCATCGGGTCGTACTCGAACTGGATGCCGCCGATGTCGCTCTGCAGGTTCGCCGGGATGTCGTACGACCACAGGTCCTGCGGGCCGGGCACGTCTACCGCGTCCGGGAACGGCACCCACTCGCCGGCGGACTTCGACCAATAGCGCACCGTCAGCGTGGTGCACTCGGGGATGTCGGTGTTGTTGATCTGCGTGATGGCGAAGTTGTCCCAGAACTCGGTGTCGTTCGCGGGATCGGCCGGGTCCGAGATCACGAGCTTGTCGGAGCCCGCGTTGGATTCCGGTGTCACGTTGCCCGTCAGCGTCATGTCGGCCGAGGTTCCGGGGACGCCCCAGATCTGGTCGGGGTTGATGTTCTTGGTGACGGAGGTGTCGAGGTTGAGCGGATCGACCGTGAACGGCGCCTCGGCATCGTCGGTGCCGGTCTGGCCGTTGGTGTTCTCGACCTGGGTGTCGACGACGTTGGTGCTCGACACGGGCGTGTCGGTGGGCAGCGCGGTGACGTCCATCGGGAGGGTGGCATATGCGCCCGACACGATGTCGTCGCCCTCGGCCGAGAACACCACGGTGTAGCCCTCGACGGTGCAGCCGGCGGTCGGACCGGGCAGCGTGTTGACGGTGGTGGTCGACGCGGTGCTGTCGGGGCAGTCGCTGTAGGTGTAGGTGATCTCGGCCGATGTGGCGGCGACGGGCCACGAGATGCCCGCGCCGAAGCCGTCGAAGGTCAGTCCCTGCTCGGTGAAGGTCGGCGAGCCCGCGGACGGCTCGGTGATCGTCATCGTCTGGACGTTCTGCTCGCCGACCGTCGCGGTGATGTTCGCTGTCGTGCTCTGACCGCTCACGAGGGTGTTGTCGGCGAAGGACTTGTCGACGGTGACGTCGGGCAGCCGCTGCGCGATGGTGACGCTCGCGTCGTCCACGACGGGGTCGCTCTCGGTGCCGTCCTTCGACACGGTGGACGATGCGTCGTTCGTGACGGTCACGTCCTCGCCGTCGGGGATCGTCGTCACCGTGTCGTTCGTGACGGTGTGCACCACGACGCTGCCGGTGGCGTCGGGCGCGAACGTGCCCGTGAACGTCACGCGCACACCCCCGGCGGCGCTGATCGGGTCCGGGGCGACCTCCGTCCACGCGCCGTTCACGTAGTACTCGGTGGTCGTCCCGGTGGTGCCGGGCGGGGCCGTCACGTCGACGCCTGCGAAGTCGAGGTAGCCGCCGAAGTCGGCCGGCGGGTTCTGCGGGTCCTGCACCACGATCGTGTCGACGTTCTGGTTCGACGCGTTCCCCGGGGTCAGGGTCCAGTCCACGGGCTGGCCGGGGACCGCCGGCATCGTCGTCGTGGGGGTGACGGACTTGTCGAGGCTCGGCACGAGCGTCGTCTCGACGTCGAGGGTCACGTCGGCGGAGCCGTCCGCGGCCGGGGCGTTGTCCGCCACCACCGACGCGGTGTTCGTGACGGTCTGGCCGTCCCACGTGCCCTCGGTGTCGGGGGGCACGATCGCGTTGATCGTGATGGTCATGCTGTTGCCCGCCGGCCACACCACGGGATCGGCGTTCAGGTCCGTACCCGGCGTCACGGTGAAGCTGTTCGTGGCGGGGTCGACCGCGAGATCGTACTCCCCGACCGGCTGGCCGGACGGCGCGGACAGCGCGACAGTCACAGGATTGGGGTTGTCGGGATTGAACTCGAGAGGCGCGGGCAGCGTGTCGCTGAGCACCGTGTTGAAGCAACCCGGGTCGTTGGCCGACGAGCAGTTGACGGTAATCTGGTAGGTGACCGTGTCACCGGGGCTGAAGGGACCGGGCTCGACCGTGCTCTTCTGGATCGAGAACGCCGCCACGGCGAAGGCCGCCGGCGCCACTCCGATGAACACGGTCGCGGCGGCAAGCACCACCGCGGTCAGTCCCGCGAGAAAACCCCGACGCCGTCCCATACTCTCGAACCCCCCGATTACGCGTATTGCGCCTCAGCCTAGGACCTGCTCACAGGCCTTTTCCAGCCCGGCGGGTGTGACAGGTGTGATTGCTGTGACGACGGGGATGCCTCGGCCCACGGCATCCACTCAGCCCTAACTAGACTGGAGACCATGTCGAAGGTCCTCCAGTCCCTGCCCGTCGGCGAGCGCGTCGGCATCGCCTTCTCGGGGGGCCTTGACACCTCCGTCGCCGTCGCGTGGATGCGCGACAAGGGCGCGGTCCCCTGCACGTACACCGGCGACCTCGGGCAGCCCGACGAGGACGACATCGACGCGATCCCGGCACGGGCGCTCGAGTACGGCGCGGAGCTCTCGCGCCTGGTCGACTGCAAGCCCGCCCTCGTCGAGGAGGGCTTCGGCGCCCTCGCCTGCGGCGCGTTCCACATCCGCTCGGGCGGACGCACCTACTTCAACACGACGCCCATCGGCCGCGCCGTCACCGGCACGCTGCTGGTGCGCGCCATGAAGGAGGACGGCGTCGACATCTGGGGCGACGGCTCCACGTATAAGGGCAACGACATCGAGCGGTTCTACCGCTACGGCCTGCTGGCCAACCCCGCGCTGCGCATCTACAAGCCGTGGCTCGACGCCGACTTCGTCACCGAGCTCGGCGGGCGCCAGGAGATGAGCGAGTGGCTCGTCGAGCACGGCTTCCCCTACCGCGACTCCGCCGAGAAGGCCTACTCGACCGACGCGAACATCTGGGGCGCCACGCACGAGGCCAAGACCCTCGAACACCTCAACGTGTCGCTCGAGACCGTCGAGCCCATCATGGGCGTGCGGTTCTGGGACCCGTCCGTCGAGATCGAGACCGAGGACGTCACGGTCACGTTCGAGGCCGGCCGACCCGTCGCGCTCAACGGCGTCGAGTTCAGCGACCCCGTGCAGTTGGTCTTCGAGGCGAACCGCATCGGCGGCCGCCACGGCCTGGGCATGAGCGACCAGATCGAGAACCGCATCATCGAGGCGAAGTCGCGCGGCATCTACGAGGCGCCGGGCATGGCGCTGCTGTTCACGGCGTACGAGCGCCTGGTCAACGGCATCCTCAACGAGGACACGCTCGCGACGTACCACGAGCAGGGCCGCCGTCTCGGCCGCCTCATGTACGAGGGCCGCTGGCTCGAGCCGCAGTCGCTCATGCTGCGCGAGTCGATCCAGAAGTGGGTGGGCTCGACGATCACCGGCTCGGTGACGCTGCGACTGCGTCGCGGCGAGGACTACACGATCCTCGACACCGACGGCCCGCGCCTGTCGTACCACCCCGAGAAGCTGTCGATGGAGCGCGTCGGCGACGCCGCCTTCGGTCCCACCGACCGCATCGGCCAGCTCACGATGCGCAACCTCGACATCGCCGACTCGCGCGTGCGCCTGGAGCACTACGCGGCGGCCGGCATCATCGGCGGCGCGACCGGCGAGCTCGTCGGCCACCTGTCGCAGGGCGAGGCGGGCGAGATCACCGAGAGCGCGACGCCCCTCTCGGCAGCGGGCGAGGAGCTCGCGGACGCGACGGATGCCGCCAACGAGGCGTCCGCCTTCGATCTCGGCACCGACTGAGCCGAGCCGTTCCGCCGTCACCCGAGGCCTGCGCCTCGGTGGCGGGCGTGCCGTGCGCCGCCTACGCTGGCGGTCGTGAGCCCGGGGATCGCCGCGACGATGCGCGCCGCCGTGTACGACCGCTACGGCGGGATCGAGCAGCTCCGCCTCGAGGACGTGCCGGTCCCGGCGCCGCGCTCGGGTGAGGTGCTCGTCGAGGTGGTTGCGACATCGATCAACCTCTCGGACTGGGAGGGCCTGCGCGGATCGCCTGCGTACGCGAGGATCGCCGGCGGGCTGCGACGTCCGCGGCAGCGGGTGCTCGGATCGGACATCGCGGGCCGGGTGGCGGCCGTCGGCGACGGAGTCACGCGCTTCGGCGTGGGCGACGAGGTCTACGGCGACAACCTGGCGCGCAAAGGAGGGTTCTCGCAGTTCGCCGTCGCGCCCGAGACGGCTCTCGCCTTCAAGCCGGCTGGTCTCACCTTCGCCGAGGCGAGCGCGATTCCGCAGGCCGGTGCGATCGCGCTGCAGGCGATCGCTCGAGGCCGGCCCGGAGAGCGGATCCTGATCAACGGCGCCGGCGGTGGTTCCGGCGCCTTCGCGATCCAGCTCGCAGCTTCCGCCGGGATGCATGTCACCGGCGTCGACAATGCGGCGAAGCTCGACTTCATGCGCGAGCTCGGCGCCGATCGCGTACTCGACTACCGCGCGAAGGACCCCGCCCGGGGGGATTTCACGAGGACCGGGCCGTACGACCTCATCGTGGACTTCGTCGCGCATCGCTCGGTCTTCGCCTGCCGGCGGGCGCTCGCGCCGGGTGGCCGATACTACGTGGTCGGCGGCACCCTTCGGGCGCTGCTGCGGGTGCTCACGGCCGGCGCGATCGTCGGTGCGCTCAGCGGCACGAAGCTGCGGGTGCTCGTCGTGCGCGAGGGACCCGAGCAGTTCACGCCGATGACGGACCTGATCGTCGGCGGCGACGTCCGGCTGCGGATCGACAGGCGGTTCCCGCTGGAGGAGGTCGCCGCGGCGCTGGCGCATCACGGCGAAGGGCGTGCGCGGGGGAAGGTGATCGTCGAGGTGCAGGCCACCTAGCTATCTTGCACACGAGTGTGCACGTTATGTACACTGGTGGCATGTCAGACACGACACAAGCGCGCCGTCCGCGCCGCGATGCCCGCGAGAACCGCGCCGGCATCCTCGCCGCGGCCCACGTCGCCCTCGCGCACGATCCCCGCGCCTCGGTCGACGCGATCGCCCGTCAAGCGGGACTCTCGCGCCGCGCCCTCTACGGCCACTTCGACGACCGCGACGCGCTCGTGAGCGAGCTCGTCGCGCAGGGCGCCGACCGCTTCAACGCCGTCGCCGCCACCATCGACGACGCCGACGCCCGCGTCGCACTGGCCCGACTGGCGGCCGCGCTGTGGAACGAGGCCGCGCACGTGCAGGTGCTCGCCGCGATCGCGCTCGACGAGGCCCACCTCGAAGAGACCGCCACCGCGCTCGCACCGCTGCGCCGCACCGTGGTGCGCATCGTCCGCGAGGGGCAGGACGCCGACGTGCTGCGCACCGACGTCGCCGCGCCCACGCTGGCCCGCCTCGTCGAAGAGACCGCGCGCACCGTGATCACCCGCATCGACGCCTCCTCACCCGAGGCAGGCGCCCTCGCCGTCCGCGCGGTGCTGAGCATCGCCGGGCTGTCATGGCGGCAGGCCGACGCGCTGCTCGACCTGCATCCCGAGATCCTCGCCGGCGCCCAGGCGGCGAGCGCGTGAGGGTCGTGCTCGACGCGGTCGGCAAGGGCCGCCGCGAACACGCCCTGCCCGTGACCTCGACCGTCTACGCCTCCGGCGGCGCGACGCTCGTGGCCGCCGAGACCGAGCAGCGCCCCACGGTGCTCGGTCTCATCGCCTCGGGCCGCATGCGTCCCGACACGGGTCGCGTCGAGCTCGACGGAGAAGTGGATGCCTCGGCCCTGCGCAGACGTGTCGCCCTCGTGGATGCGCCCGAAGTGTCCGAGCCCGAGCCCAACGTCACCCTCGCGGGCGTCGTGGCGGAGGAGCTGATGTTCGCCGGGCGGCGCTCGCACCCCATCGCGGTGCAGAACTGGCTGGCCGACAACGGACTGGCGGAGGCGGCATCCCTTCCCGTCTCGAACGTCGATCCCGCCGACCGTGTGCGCGCGCTCTGCGAGCTCGCGGTGCTGCGCAAAGGCGTCGAAGGACTCGTGCTGGTCTCGCCCGACCGCCACGGCGGCGAGCCCGAGGCCTGGTGGCGCATCGCCGAGGAGTTCGCGGAGCGCGGGTTCGCGGTGCTCGTGATCGCCGGGCAGGCGTCGCAGCGGGTCGCGGATCGGCCGGCCGTCGCCTTCCCGGTCGTTGAGCGACCGAGGAACGAGGGAGACGAAACGTCGCGAGCAGACGTCGACAACGACCCGCGCGACGCCCGGCGCGTTTCGTCTCGCTTCGCTCGCTCAACGTGCGGGGGGCAGGGCGGCCCGACGCTCGGACGTCCCCGCCTGCGCCGGCTCACGGCACGCACGAAAGGGGGCCGGGCATGAAGGTTCCGCAGATGATCCTCGCCGAGCTGCGGCGGCTCACCTCGACGCGCATGTCGCTCATCGCGCTCATCGCACTCATGGCCGTGCCGATCCTGTACGGCGGACTGTACCTGTGGGCCAACCGCGATCCGTACGGGCAGCTCGACCAGGTGCCGGTGGCGCTCGTCGTCGCCGACACCGGCGCCGACCTCAACGGCACGGACCGCAACCTCGGCAACGAGGTCGCGCAGGAGCTCATCGAGGACGGATCGTTCGACTGGCACCTGACCACGGCCGACGAGATGACCGCGGGCCTCGACGACGGCACCTACGACTTCGGGGTGGAGCTGCCGGCCGACTTCACGGCATCCATCGCGTCCATCACCTCAGGCGACCCGCACCCGGCCGACATAGTGCTGCATACGAGCGACGCCAACAACTACCTCGCCTCGACGATCGGCACGCAGGCCGTCGAGAAGATCAAGACGACCGTCACGGAGAAGGTGGTGGCCGAGGCCGGGCTCACGATGCTCGACGCGCTCGACACGATCCGCGTGCAGCTGACCGACGCGGCCGCCGGTGCCGGGCAGCTGGTCGACGGGCTGGCACAGGCCGGCGACGGCGCGACGCAGCTCGCGGACGGGGCGACGCAGCTCGCCGACGGCACCGCGCAGCTGCGCGACGGCGCGGCACAGCTCTCCGCCGGGGCTGCGCAGGTCGCCGACGGCACGGCGCAGGTCGCCGCCATCGCCGACCGCGTGGGCTCCGCGTCCGCGACGGCCATCGCCGCGCTTCCGCAGGCGCGCGCCGACCTGGCTGCCAAGCTCGCCGAGGCGGGGCTCGACCAGGCGCAGATCGACGAGGTGCTCACGACGCTCGACCCGCTCGGCGCGCGCATCACAGCCGTCGACCAGCGCGTGCAGGGCGCGGTGGCGCAGATCGACCAGCTCGACGACGGCGCGCACCAGGTGTCGGACGGCGCCGCCACCCTCGCCGCCGGCACGGCGACGGCCGCCGACGGCGCGGCACAGCTGCGCGACGGCGCGACGACCCTCGACAGCGGAATCACGCAGCTGGAGGACGGCGCGACGCAGCTGCGCGACGGCCTGAGCGACGGGGCGGCGCAGCTGCCGTCGTACGACGCCGACACGCGCGCGAAGCAGGCCGACACCCTGGCGACCCCCGTCGACGTCGAGCGGTCGTCGCTCACGCAGGCGCAGAACTACGGTGCGGGCCTGGCGCCGTTCTTCGCCGCTCTGGCCGGCTGGATCGGCATCTACGCGCTGTTCCTCATCGTGAAGCCGGTGTCCAAGCGCGCGGTGACGGCCCTCCACTCCCCGATCCGCATCACGCTGGCGGGCTGGGCCACCCCGGCACTGCTCGGCGGCGTGCAGATGCTCGGGCTGTTCGGCGTGCTGTCGCTGGCGCTCGGCTTCTCGTTCGCCCATCCGCTCGCGACGCTCGGCATCCTGCTGCTCGCGTCCGCCACGTATGCCGCGATCGTGCTGGCGCTGAACGTCTGGCTCGGGTCGGTGGGCCAGTTCCTCGGCCTCGTCCTCATGGTGCTGCAGCTCGTGACGGCCGGCGGGACGTTCCCCTGGCAGACGCTGCCGGCGCCCCTCGCCGCACTGCACCACGTGCTGCCGATGGGCTATGTCGTCGACGCGATGAGACAGGTCATGTACGGCGGCAGTGCCGACCGGGTGTGGCTCGATCTCACCGTGCTCGTGGCATGGCTCGTCGGCACAGGCGTGCTCGCGGCCATCGGGGTGACCCGCATGACCCACTTCCGCACGCTGCGCGATCTGCAGCCGAGCGTGATCGGCTGACACGCCGGAGAGGGGGATGCCGGGCACCCGGCATCCCCCTTCCCCGTGCTTCTTACAGCGGGCCGCCGCCGACGCAGGTGCGGTCGCCGATCTGCGTCGAGTCGCCCTGCCCCGGGAACCACGCCAGGTTGCCGGCGCGGTCCTCGTACCAGAAGGCGGGGATGATGTCCTCGTCGTCCTGGTGCTTCTCGTGCGCGCGGACCACCGCCGTCTTGTCGGTCTCGATGAAGACGTACGGATTCTTGGCGCTGTGCGTCGCGTGACAGTACGCGACCCGGTGCGACCCGTCGACGGGCTGCGAGGCGAAGGCGGGTGCGGCGCTCCCGAGCGCGACGACCGCAGTGAGTGAGACGGCCGCCGCCAGGGCGACGGACCGGCGCGAGGCGCGCGTGTGCATGGACATAGTGGATCTCCCCCAGTTGAGATCGGACCAGTGAACGCGTCCGAGTCTGGCACCGGCACGATGGCCCCACAAGAGGCCGGTCGCGTGCCGAAAAGCGAGCGCGATTCGGCTCGGGGCGCCGGGCGGGATACGATGCGGAACAGTGCCCGTGCGCCCCGAACGCACCTGGTACGCCGTCCCGCGGTGTCCGGCACCGCGTGTCCCCCCACCCCAGCCCGGAAAGCTCTCAATGTCGAAGCCCCCCGCCTCGCCCTACGCCACCGACGACACCGTGCAGCGCCGCTCCGTGGGCCGCACCGTCGGCATCACCCTGTTCACCATCGTCGCGGTCGTGGTGGTGATCGCGCTCGTCGCGGTCGGGTTCATCACCTATACGGTGCAGCGCTCGTTCCCGCAGCTGAGCGGCGAGGTGACGGTCACGGGGCTCGACGACGAGGTGACGGTGCAGCGCGACGCGCTCGGCGTCCCCACCATCACCGCCGACTCGTCGCACGACCTGTTCTTCGCGCAGGGCTACGTGCAGGCGCAGGACCGCTTCTGGGAGATGGACTTCCGCCGCCACGTCACCAGCGGCCGCCTGTCGGAGCTGTTCGGGGAGTCGCAGCTGGGCACCGACAAGTTCCTGCGCACCCTCGGCTGGCACGAGACTGCCGAGCAGGAGGTCGAGGCGCTGCCCGACACCGAGCGCGGGTACTACGACGCGTACGCCGACGGGGTGAACGCCTACCTCGCCGACCACCAGGGCGCCGATGCGTCGTTCGAGTACGCCGTGCTGGGACTGCAGAACCCCGACTATGAGATCGAGCCGTGGACGCCGGCCGACTCCGTCGCGTGGCTGAAGGCGATGGCCTGGGACCTCCGCAGCAACATCGAGTCCGAGACCGAGCGCGCCGTGCTCGCGTCCGACTACAGCCAGGAGCAGATCGACGAGCTGTACCCGGGGTATCCGTACGACCGCAACCCCGTCATCGTGCCGAAGATCTCGACGGTGCCCGCCGTCGGCACCGCGCCCGACGCGACCGCCGAGGGCGAGACGGATGCCGACACGTCGTCGATCGAGTGGACCCAGGTCGACAGCGTCATCGAGGCCGTCGGCGAGCTCGTCGGCGATGCGGGCGAGGGCATCGGCTCGAACTCGTGGGTGGTGTCGGGCGCCAACACCGACACCGGCAAGCCGCTGCTGGCCAACGACCCGCACCTCGGCGCCTCGCTGCCGAGCGTGTGGCACCAGATCCAGCTCAAGTGCTCGGACGTCACCGACGAGTGCCCCTTCGACGTCGCCGGCTTCTCGTTCTCGGGCCTGCCGGGCGTGGTGATCGGCCACAACGAGCGCGTCGCGTGGGGCTTCACCAACCTCACGACCGACGTCACCGACCTGTACCTGGAGAAGATCCAGGGCGACTCGTACTGGTACGACGGCGCTCTCGTGCCGCTGGAGACGCACACCGAGACCTTCAAGGTGGCCGGCGGCGACGACGTCGAGCTCGAGGTGCGCTCCACCGCCAACGGCCCGATCGTGTCGGGATTGACCGACGACTTCACCGAGATCGCCGAGCACCCGTACGTGGGCACCGGCGGCACCGTGACCGAGCCCCCGGCCGACGCCCCCGAGGGCGAGTACGCCGTGAGCCTGCGCTGGACCGCGCTGCAGCCCGGGACGACGGCATCCGCGATCTTCGCCCTCAACACGGCCAAGGACTTCGACGACTTCCGCGGCGCGGCGGCGCTGTTCGACGTGCCGGCGCAGAACCTCATCTACGCGGACGTCGACGGCAACATCGGATACCAGACGCCCGGCAAGCTTCCGATCCGCGGCGCGGCCGACGGCTCGATGCCGCAGCCGGGCTGGAGCTCCGCGTTCGCCTGGCAGGGCTTCATTCCGTTCGAGGAGCTGCCGGTGTCGTACAACCCCGACAACGGGTACATCGTCACCGCGAACAACGCGATCGTCGGGCAGGACTACAAGTACTTCCTCACAAGCGACTGGGATTACGGCTGGCGCGCGGCGCGCATCACCGAGCTCATCGAGCGGGCGATCGCGAAGGGCCCGGTGACCGCCGACGACCTCAACGCGATCCAGGCCGACAACTACTCGTTCATCGGCATGCGCCTGACGGCCGCGTACGCCGACATCGAGACCGGCGACAGCCGCACCGACTCCGCCCTGAAGCTGCTGCAGGAGTGGGATGCCCAGGCCGGCGCCGACTCGGCCGCGGCGGCCTACGCCAGCGTGCTGTGGGACACCCTCGCGCAGAACGTGTTCCAGAAGGGCCGCGAGAACCCCGCGCCGCTGAGCGGCCAGGGCCGCCTGTTCCTCGTGATGGACGCGCTGCTGTCGGACGACGCGTCGCCGTGGTGGACCAACGACGAGCTCGGCGTCTCGGGCATGCGCGAGATGCTGAAGCGCTCTGCCATCGACGCGTACGAGCGTCTCGCCAAGGAGCAGGGCGACAACCAGTCCCGCTGGAACTGGGGCTCGCTGCACGCGCTGCCGCTGAACAGCGGCACGTTCGGCGAATCGGGCATCGCGCCCATCGAGTGGTTCTTCAACCGCGGTCCGTTCCCCGTCGGCGGCGGTTCGTCGGTCGTGAACGCGACGGGCTGGGACCTCGGCTCCGGCGACTTCGCCACGGTCACCGTGCCCTCGATGCGCATGATCGTCGACCTGAACGACTTCGACGACTCGCGCTGGAACCAGCTGACCGGCGAGAGCGGCCACGCCTTCCACACGAACTACACCGACCAGGTGGCGTCGTGGCAGAAGGCCGAGCTCACCCCGTGGGCGTACTCGTCAAAGGCCGTGACCGCAGCGACCACCGACACGCTGGTGCTGAAGCCCTGACGCAGGTCCGCAGAATCCCCGGTCTCCTCGAGATCGGGGATTCTGCGCAGGACCGGGGGCGTCGCCCTGGGTTTCGGCGCGGACCCCCGGCCTCGGGGAGCAGATCCTCGGTTTCGGGATGCCGGCGGCCGGCCGAAACCGGCCGGCACGGGTTCACCAGTCCCCGGCGTCGAGCCCGGTCACGTCGATGCCGAGGTCGCCGAAGTCCACCGGGGCATCGCTCCGATCGGCGACCACGCTCGTGCCGTCCTGCTGCGCCGGGCCCTCGATCGCCACGCTCGCGGCCCACACGAGGGCGCCGGTGACGAGCGAGGCGCCGACCAGCAGCGCCGCCCACGCCCGCAGCGACCAGGGCGCACGGTCGGCCGGCGGTGCGGCATCCACGGGGCTCGCGGTGGTGTTCGCGGGCGTCGCTGACGCGCGGGCGTCGGGCCGAGCTTCGCCCGCGCCCTGCGCGGCGCCGTCGACGAGCAGCCCCACCAGCACGTCGAGCTGCCCGGGCGTGAGTTCGTCGAACGCGGCGGCGAGCTCAGGAGTGAGCGCCGAGCCGCTCTCGCGCAGCGCGACGAGATAGCGCGCGAGCGCCGCCTCGTCGGCGAGATCGGGCCGGCGATCGGCGCTCACGACGCGCCCCGGACCACCACGTGACCGCCGTCGGCGAGCGCCTGCGCCATGTAGGCGGCGTACCAGCGGGGCCAGTCCTCGTCGTACACGCCGCCGAGGTCATCGCGCTCGTGCGCGCCGTGCGCAGCCGCGGTGCGGATCAGCAGTTCGCGCAGAAAGTTCTCGGTGTCTGCCACCGTCGTCTCGTGCGACATCGTCGTGCCTCTCGCGGCCCTCAGCGGCCGGGAGCCCGCGTGACGATCTGCTGCAGCACCCAGCCGTTGCCGTCGGGGTCGGCGAACGAGGCGTAGGTGCCGTAGCTGTCGGCCAGGGGGTGCGAACCGGCGACGCGGTTGTCGGTGCCGGCCCAGTGGAAGATGCCGTCGGCGTCGTGCCACAGCTCGCTGACGTCCGCCCCGCGCTCGATCAGCTCGGCGCAGGCCGCGGCGATGTCGGGCGTGATGAGGTGCAGTCCCTGCGTCGATCCGGGCTCGGCGGTCGTGAGCTTCTCGCCGAAGATGATGGATGCCGCCGACCCGGGCGGCGTCGCCTGCACGACGCGCAGCCCGCGCTCGGAGCGGAAGTCGGCGTCGAGGCGGAAGCCGACACTCTCGTAGAACGCCTTGGCGCGATCCACGTCCGAGACGGGGATGACGACGACTTCGAGCTTCAGGTCCATGGGTGGTCTCCTCATTCCTCCGGTAGCGTCACCGGTTTGACTGGTGACTACCTTGCTCTTCCATTCGTCACCTGTCAAGCAGGTGACGCGATTTCGCCCGTTCGCTCGTGTCACCTGTCAGAATGGTGATGTGATTCACGCCTTCCCCTGCGGCACGCTCGCCCTCGACTTCGTGGGCACACTGCGTGCGCGTCGCAACGACGAGCCCACCGAGAAGCTCGCCGCGCCGGCCGACCTCGACGCGTGGTTCGTCGAGTCGGGCCTCGTGCCGCGGGCCGCGGCATCCGATCCGTCCGATCTGGTCGCCGCGATCGAGGTGCGCGAGGCGATCTACGCGCTCGTGTGGGCCCGGCTGCACGACCGCGCGCTGCCGGCCGATGCCGTCGCGACACTCAACGCCGTCGCCGCCGAGCCGCCGCTGGCCGCCGCGCTGACCTCCGACGGCTGGGCGCGCTCGGGCACGCCGCGGCAGGCGCTGTCGGACCTCGCACGAGAGGCGGTCGAGATCGTGGGCGGCGACGAGGCGGCCCTGCTGCGCGAGTGCGCGCGCCCGGAGTGCACGCAGGTGTACCTCGACACGTCCCGGGGGCACCGGCGAGAGTGGTGCTCGATGGCCACATGCGGCAGCCGCATGAAGGCCAAGGCGTACCGCGAACGTCGCAAGGCTGACGCGGCCTGAGCCGGCCGGCGTCAGCCGAGGCGCTCGGCGAGCGCGACGGTGATCCCCTCGGGCCCGCGCACGTAGGCCATGAGCCACACGCCCTCGTACTCGCCGATGCCGCCGACGAGCCCGTATCCCTCGTCGGCCAGGCGCGCGACCTCCGCACGCAGATCGTCCACCTGGAACGCGATGCTCCGCAGGCCGAGCTCGTTCGCCATGGCCGCGGGGGAGCCCTCGACCGGGTCGGGGCGGAGGAAGCGGCCCAGCTCGATTCCGGTGCCGCCGCCGGGAGCGTGCAGCATCACGATCTCGCTGCGGGAGTCCGGGATGCCGCACACCGTGTCGATGAACTCGCCCTCGATGAACGTCCGGCCCTCGATCTCGAGCCCCAGCGCGACGAAGAACGCCGTCGCCGCGTCGAGGTCGCGGACCGTCACGCCCACGTGGTCGAAGGTGGTGATCGGCGCCATGGCGTGGCCTCCTCAGCTCGTCGCGCGGTGCACGTCGGAGCCTACGGCGACACCATGGCGCCGTCGACCCCTACTCGACGAGCTTGCCGACGACCGACACCTCACGCATGAGCGCGGCGATCTCGTCCGGGATCGCCGGGATCTCCTCGCGCACGACACCGGTCTCGGGCGACCACACGAGGTTCACCTGGAGCTCGGGATCCAGGTCCGGGTAGTCGCTGCGGTTGTGGCATCCACGGGTCTCGCGCCGCTCGAGCGCGGCCTCAAGCGTCGCGCGAGAGGCGAGCGCGGCCGACTTGAGGTCGAACGCGTGCGCGAGGTCGTGGTACCCGGCGATGTCGGGGTGTACGCCGATGTCGGCCATGCGCGCCTCGATCGCGTCGAGCTCGGTGAGACCCCGGCGCAGGCCCTGCTCGTCGCGGACGACGCCGGCATGCTCGGTCATGACGTCGCGGATCGCGCGCTGCAGGGCACGGACGTTCTCGGTTCCGGATGCCGCCAGCAGATCCGCGATCTCGGCCCGCGCCGTCGCGACCGCGGTCGCCGAGCGCTGCTGGGCCGGGAGCGCCGCGGAGTAGGCGGCCGCCGCCTGACCGACGATGCGGCCGAAGACCAGCAGCTCGATCAGCGAGTTGCCGCCCAGGCGGTTGGCGCCGTGGAGTCCTGACGAGGCCTCGCCGATGGCGTACAGCCCCGGCACGTCGGTGGAGTGATCCGACGAACGGACCCACACGCCGCCCATCGAGTAGTGCGCGGTCGGCGCGATCTCGATGGGCTCCTTGGTGATGTCGAGCATCTGCAGCTCGAGCATCGTCTGGTACACGCGCGGCAGGCGGGTCATGATGACCTCGCGCGGCAGGTGCGAGACGTCGAGCCACACACCGCCGTTCGGGGTGCCGCGGCCTTCCTTGATCTCGGTGTAGCAGGCCAGCGCGACGCGGTCGCGGGTCGACAGCTCGAGGCGCTCGGGGTCGTACTTGTGCATGAAGCGCTCGCCCAGGCCGTTGCGCAGGATGCCGCCCTCGCCGCGCGCGGCCTCCGAGATGAGCGTGCCGGCGGCGTTCTCGGGCTCGATGATGCCGCTCGGGTGGAACTGGACGAGCTCGGGGTCGCGCAGCCGGCCACCCGCCTCGATCGCGAGGCGGAACGAGTCGCCGGTGTTCTCGTCGCGGCGCGACGACGTGCGGCGCCAGATGCGGTTGTGGCCGCCGGCGGCGAGGATGACGGCATCCGCGTGGATCAGGTACCGCGTGCCGTCTTCGAGGTCGAATCCGTATGCACCGAAGACGGAGCCGTCGTCGTTCACCAGGATGCGCGTGACATAGACGGTGTCGAGGATCGGCACCTGCAGCTGCGCGGCGCGGTTGATGAGCGTGCGCTGGATCTCCAGGCCGGTGTAGTCGCCCGCGAACGCGGTGCGGCGGTAGGTGTGCGCGCCGAAGAAGCGCTGCGAGATGCGGCCGTCGTCCTCCCGGGCGAACGGCATGCCGTAGCGCTCCAGGTCGTCGATGCCCTGGGCCGCGCCCTTCGTGACCACCTCGACGGTCTCGGGGTTGGCGAGCAGGTAGCTCTCCTTGAGGGTGTCGGCGGCGTGCTGCTGCCACGTGTCCTCAGGGTCCATGGTCGCCAGCGACGCGTTGATGCCGCCCGCGGCGAGCGAGGTGTGGGCGTCGGACTTGGGGCGCTTGCCGAGGGCGAGCACGTCGACGCCCGCCTCGGCGAGTTCGATGGCCGCGCGAAGGCCCGAGCCTCCGGTTCCGATGACGAGGACGGTGGTGGACAGCTGACGTTCTGAGGACTTCACACCACGACGCTAAGCACGATGCTTCGATTACTCCAATGCATAATCCTGCTTGAATCGATGCGCGTAAGCTATGGTCATGAACCTCGAGCAGCTGAGGGCGTTCGTCGAAGTGGCTCAGGTCGGCAATTTCACGCGCGCGGCGGAGAACCTCCACCTCGCGCAGCCCTCGCTGAGCCGGCAGATCACGACGCTGGAGCAGGACCTCGGTGCAGAGCTGTTCCACCGCGCCCGGCGCGGCAGCACGCTCACCGTCGCGGGCGAGTCGCTGCTCCCCCTCGCCCGCCGCATGCTCGCCGACGCCGACTCGGTGCGCCGCGAGCTCGCCGAGCTCGCAGGGCTCCAGCGCGGCCGGGTGCGCCTCGGTGCCACCCCCACGCTCTGCGTCAGCCTGGTGGCCGAGGTGTTCACCGCCTTCCACGCCGCACACCCCGCCATCGAGCTGCAGCTCTCCGAGCACGGGTCGCGACGACTCCTCGAGGAGCTCGGCGCCGGCGAGCTCGACCTCGCCCTCGTCACGACCTCCGACTCCGCGCCGCCCGAGCGCTTCACCGTGACCCCGCTGCTCGTCGAGGAGCTCGTCGTGATCTCCTCCCGCAGTGCACCGCCCGTGACCGACGGCGACACCATCGCGCTGGCCGACGTCGCCGCGCTGCCCCAGGTCGTGTTCAGCCGCGCCTACGACCTCCGCGCCGCCACCGACGCCGCGTTCCGCGCCGCCGGTCTCACGCCGCGCGCCGCCGTCGAGGGGGCGGAGATGGATGCCGTCCTGCGATTCGTCGAACGGGGGCTCGGGGTCGCCATCGTCCCGGCCATGGTGCTCGTCGAGCGACCCGGGCTGCGGGCGGTCCGGCTGCGCGACTCGACCCTGACCCGCACGATCAGCATGGCGCGACCCGCCGACATGGCCCCGACCGCCGCCGTCGCCGTCATGCAGCGCACGATCGCGCACACGGCGGCCGAGCTGGCCGCCGCGGCCGGCGAGACGATGCGGCCCGCCGATGTCGATCGCGGCGCCGCCCGATCGTCATCCCCGTGAGAGACCGCCGCGGGACATACTCGTGGGGACGCACCGACGGAGGACGACCATGGCTCGCACGACCGGACCGCTCGACATCCGCTTCACCGCCACCCTCGGCAAGGTGCGCGAAGGCGACACCTGGACGTGCGTCCAGCTGCCTGATTCCGCCACGATCTTCGGCACCCGCGGACTCGTCAAGGTCGCCGGCACCGTCGACGGCCACCCGTTCGAGGGCGCGTTCATGGCCCTCGGCGACGGCACCCACAAGCTGCCGATCGCCTCGGGCATCCGTCACGCGATCGGCAAGGCCGACGGCGACGAGGTCGACATCCACCTCACCGAGCGCCGGTCCTGACGGGTGGGTCCGCGGCGGGTCAGTTGATGATCGCGCCGCGCTCGTCGGAAGCCAGCTGTGTCAGGCGGTCGCGCCATTGCTGCAGCGCTTCCGGTGTCAGCCGCGTCCAGTCGAGCACCTCGCCCACGATCCGCAGCGGCTCCGTGCTCCGGTAGGAGCGCGTCGGGTTGCCCGGGAACTTCTTGTCGGTCACGTTCGGGTCATTCTCGAACGGGCCGGTCGGCTCCACGACGTAGACCCGCGGCTCGCCGTCGCCGGCGGCGAGCTCAGCGGCCAATCCCGCCCCGTCGCGCAGGGCGGTGAAGTAGATGTGGTTCATGACGACCTCGGGGCGGTAGTTCGAGCGGAACCCCGCGGTCAGCAGCTCGCCGTCGTGCAGATCGGCCTTCGTGCCGTGGAAGAACGGCCCCTCGTCCAGCGGTTGCGTCACGCGGACAGCCTAGGCGAGGAGTCAGCCGCCGATCGGGCTCAGCCGCCCGAGGCGGGAGGCGTGCGCTTGGAATCGGCGAGCTCGTCGACATGCAGCGACGTCTCGTCGATCGTCCCGTTGCGGTATGCCTGACGCCCGACCATGTGCGCCGACAGCGGCGCCGTGGCGAGCTGGATCAGCACCACCGGCACGAGGAACGCGACGACCGGCCACGACCGCAGCGACAGCGCCACTGCGAGGCAGATGAGGATCAGGCCGAGCACCTGGGGCTTGGTCGCCGCGTGCAGCCGTGTGGGCACGTCACGGAACCGCAGCACGCCGATGGCGGCGGTCAGGCACAGCAGCGCCCCGATGAGGATCAGGACCAGGGCGGCGACGTCGAGTGCGGCATCCATCAGCGTTCCTGGTCCCTTCTCGCGACGAACCGGGCGATCGAGATCGACCCGAACACGCCCACCGCGGCGATGATGAGCAGCACCGGCAGGGTGCGCGTGTGGTGGTTGATCGCCATCTCGGCGCCGAGCACGCACATCACCTCGGTCAGCAGGACATCGGATGCCACGGCCCGGTCGAGGATCGACGGCCCGATCACGATGCGCCACAGCGTCAGCAGCGCGGCGACCCCGAACACCACATAGATCGCGATCAGCATGACGTTCATCGCGCACCTCCGGTCGCTGAGCTCGACCCTCCGGTCGCTGAGCTCGACCCTCCGGTCGCTGAGCTCGACCCTCCGGTCGCTGAGCCTGTCGAAGCGCGCCCGGCGGCCGCCCCCTTGATCGCCTGCAGCTGCGCGCGCGAGCCGACGGCGCGGACGATCCGCTCCTCCCAGTGGTGCACGCTGGCGCGCTGCTTCTCGACGTCGGCGTCGTCGTGCACCCCGATGACGTGCAGGTACAGGATGCGGCGGTCACGATCGGTCTCGACG
The DNA here is from genome assembly GCF_042722305.1 of Microbacterium sp. NPDC058389. Classification (NCBI taxonomy): domain Bacteria; kingdom Bacillati; phylum Actinomycetota; class Actinomycetes; order Micrococcales; family Microbacteriaceae; genus Microbacterium; species Microbacterium sp. NPDC058389. Next base: position 398,922 of record NZ_JBHXJQ010000002.1, on the reverse strand, counting down.
ATGAGAGACCCCGGGATGAGGGATGCCGTCACGCCGACGTGGGTCATGATCAGGTCGTCGTCCGTCACGAGGTGCACCCCGATGATCGCCGTCCCCGGCTGCCGGCGGAAGTCGAGCACCTGCCACGCGACGGTGAGCGAGCCCTGCACGACCGCGACGAGGAACTCGACGACGAACACGAGGCCCCACCACAGGTTGACGCGGCCCGACAGCTCGACCGGCGGCAGCCGGAACACCCGCGTGACGACGATCGCCGCGATCAGCCCGGAGAGGAACGCGAGCCACGTGAACTGGCCCCACAGCAGCATCCACAGGGCGATCAGCCAGACGAAGAAGGGCAGCTGACGCCACGCGGTCGCGGCCGCGCGGCGCAGCCGGCTCTGGGGCAGGTCGGGGCTCACGGGGCCTTCTCCGTCCCGGCCGAGTCGTCCTGCAGCTGCGTGAGCGACACCGGTTCCAGCAAGGCCTCGCCGATGCGGTTGCACACGTCGTAGAGGGGCCCGGCGAACACGGTCAGCGCGACCGTGATGGCCACCATGCCGGTGGTGGCGGCGGTCATGATCTTGGGGATGACGCGACGCTCGGTCTCGACGCCGGCGGCGGGCGCGGCGCCCAGGTACGAGATGCGGGCCTCGGTCTCGGCCGAGTCCTCGTCCTCGCGCCAGAACGCCAGGTTCCACGCGCGCATGAGGGCGTACAGGGTCAGCAGGCTCGTGACGATGCCGCCCACCATGAGCACGATCATGATCGGGGTGCCGACCTGTGCCGCGGCGTCGAACAGCGCGAACTTGCCGATGAAGCCCGAGAACGGCGGCAGCCCGCCCAGGTTGATCGCGGGGATGAAGTAGAGCACGGCGATCACCGGCGCGGCCTTCATGAGGCCCTTGACTCTCAGGATCGAGGTCGACCCGGCTCTTCGCTCGACGAGGCCGACGGCGAGGAACAGGGTCGTCTGCACCACGATGTGGTGGACCATGTAGTAGATCGTCGCGCCGATCGCCGCGGGCGTCGCGATCGCGAGCCCGAAGATCATGTAGCCGATGTGGCTCACGAGCGTGAACGACAGGATGCGTTTGAGCTCGGCCTGTGCGACCGCACCCAGGACCCCGACGATCATCGTCGCGAGCGCGACGAACATGAGCAGCATGTTGACGTCGTTGTCGAGGAACATCTCGGTCTCGGTGCGGATGATCGCGTAGACGCCGACCTTGGTCAGCAGGCCAGCGAACACCGCCGTGACCGGCGCGGGCGCCGTCGGGTACGAGTCCGGCAGCCAGAACGACAGCGGGAAGACGGCGGCCTTGATGCTGAACGCCAGCAGCAGCATCAGGTGCAGCACGAGCTGGGTCTGCTGCGGCAGCTCGCCCATGCGCTCGGAGATCTGCACCATGTTGACCGTGCCGAGGGCGCCGTAGATCATCGCGATCGCCGCGAGGAACAGGATCGACGACACCAGCGACACGACGATGTAGACGACGCCGGTGCGGATGCGCGATTCGGTCGAGCCGAGCGTGATGAGCACGTACGACGCGACGAGCAGGATCTCGAAACCGACGTAGAGGTTGAAGAGGTCGCCGGCGATGAAGGCGTTGAAGATGCCGGCGCCGAGGATCAGGTACGACGGGTGGAAGATCGAGACCGGGGTGTCGTCGTCGCCGTCGGCGGCGCCCTGCCCGATCGAGAAGAGCAGGACCGCGAGCAGCACGACGCTGGACACCACGACGAGCAGCGCCGACAGCCGGTCGACGTACAGCACGATGCCGAACGGGATGGGCCACCCGCCCACCGACACCGCGATCGGCTTGTCGCCGGTGTCGACGACGTACAGCAGGATCGCCGCGATGACGAGCACGGCGGTGAGCGTCACGACCGAGACCACGACCTGCGTCCGGCGATGGCGGCCGGCGATGAGGGCGATCGCCGCGCCCAGCAGCGGCAGCGTGACCAGCAGCGGGACGAGCGCGGGGGCGATGGTCGTCATGCTCATGCGTCGCCTCCGTCCTCATCGCGCTTGTCGTCGGTCTGGATGCCGGTCCCCCGGGGCTCGTCGCCGGTCCGGGTGGCGGCATCCCGTCCCCCGCCCTGTTCGGGACGGTCGACCGGGGCGTCGTCGCGGAGCCCCGCGAAGTCGCGGGCGCCGAGGATCGTGATCGGGGCCGTTGCCGTGCCGACGAAGTCGGTGGTGGTCTCGTCGTCGGCGTCCTCGATCTCGATCTCTTCGTCGATCGCGTCCTCGGCGAGCGCGCCGCGCTCGCGCACCTCGAGATCGGCCTCGTCGTCGGTCACGGTGTCGGCCTGGCCGAGCTGCCACGAGCGGTAGATCAGGGCGAGCAGGAACGCCGAGACGGCGAACGTGATGACGATCGCGGTGAGCGTGAGGGCCTGCGGCAGCGGGTCAGACATGTCGTCGACGTCCTTCGCCGCCCCGAAGAAGGGCGCGACGCCGGGTGCCCCCATGACGATGAGCAGCAGCAGGTTGGTCGCGTTGCCGAGCAGCAGGAAGCCGATGAGCACACGGGTCAGGCTGCGTTCGAGCATCGCGTACACGCCGCACGCGAAGAGCACGGCCATGACGATGATGAGGATGAGCGAGACGTTCACGGCACGCTCACCTCCTCCTTCGAACCCGGTCCTTGGGCCTGCTCGCGGGCCTCCAGCGCCTGCCGGTCGACCTCGGCGCCGAGGCTGCGCAGCACGTCGAGCACCAGGCCGATGACGACGAGGTACACGCCGATGTCGAACAGCGTCGAGGTGACGAATTCGACGTGGCCGAGCACCGGGACCGTGCCCTCCCAGAAGTAGCTGGTGAGGGGCTGGTCGCCGAAGAACACCGGCACCACCGCGCACGCGACGGCGATCGTCATGCCGGTGCCCAGCAGGCGCCCGGCGTCGGTGGGCGCGGCGGCGCCCAGCTCGTACCGGCCGCCGGCGATGTATCGCATGACCAGGGCCATTCCGGCCACGAGTCCGCCGGCGAAGCCGCCGCCGGGCAGGTTGTGACCGGCGAACAGCAGGTACAGCGACACGATGATGATCGTGTGGAAGAGGATCCGCACGATCACCTCCAGCATGATCGAGCGGTTCTCGGGCCGCACGCGCTGCCCGCCGACGAGCCACGCCATCGGGCCGCCGCCGGTGCCGCGCGGCTTCACGCCCTCATCGGTCTCGACCAGCGGCCGCCGTGTGCGGATGGCGTCCGTCGGAAGTGACGAGATCGCCCGCGACAGCGTGTCGGCGCGGTGCGTCACGAACACGAGGGATGCCACACCCGTCGCCGCGAGGATCAGCACCGACAGCTCGCCCATGGTGTCCCAGCCGCGCAGGTCGACGAGGGCGACGTTCACGACGTTCTTGCCATGGCCGAGCTCGTACGCGAGATCGGGGAAGCGCTCGGAGATCGGCTTCTCGACGCGGGCACTCGTGGCCACGATCGCGACGAGCGCCATCGTGATGCCCACGGCGGCGCCGAGCACGGCGCGCGCGACGGGCCACACCGACGCGTTGTGCTCCCCCATGCGCGACGGGATGCGGCGCAGCACGAGGGCGAAGGCCACGAGCGTCACGGTCTCGACGAGGATCTGCGTGAGGGCGAGGTCGGGGGCGCCGCTCGTCGCGAACAGCAGGACCATGCCGAGGCCCGTCACCGACACCAGCACGACGCCCGTATACCGCTTGCGGGCGCGGATGGCGATGAGGCCCGCGGCGATCATGATCGGGGCGACGAACAGCTGCATGGGCGTCTGGTAGGCGTCCAGCTGTGCGCGCCACTCGTCGCCCGCGAGCAGCGCCGTGGCCTCGGCAGCGACGAACACGACGAAGATCGTGCCGACGTACACGGGCAGCGAACCGCGCTGGGTGAGTCCGGTGATGACCACCGACAGGCGCGCGATGGCGCGGAGCGTGCCGTTGTACGCGTCGGCGGCCGTGAACGGCAGCAGGCGCTTCGCGGGGCGCCAGCCGCGGGTCAGCCAGAACACGACGGCGCCGAGCGCGATCGAGGCGAGCGAGATCCACAGCGCGGGTTCGAACCCGTGCCACAGCGCAAGGTGCGCGGCGTGCTCGGGCGCCGGCACGCCGGGCGTCGAGAGCGGTGCGGTGTCGGCGTACGGCGTGAACACCTTGTCGAGCCACGGTGCCGCGAAGCCCGCGACCAGCGTCAGCCCCGACAGCGCGATGGGCGCGACCAGGAATCCGATCGGCGGATCGGGCCACTCCGTGTCGGGCAGGCGGTCGCCGGCTGCGTCCCGCTTGGTCGCGAACGCGCCCCACAGGAACCGGATGCCGTAGCCCGCGGTCAGCACCGAGCCCAGGGCGATCCCCGCCACCGCGACGATGCCCCACACCGCGCCGCCCATCGCCTCGTCGAGGAGCGCGGCCAGCGCGCCCTCCTTCGCGACGAAGCCGATCGTGGGGATGAAGCCCACCATCGACGCCACCGCGATGATCGAGAAGGTCGCCATGACCGGCGCCTGGCGACCGACGCCCGAGAGCTCGGTCAGATCACGGGTCGACAGCTGCCGGTCGATGACGCCGACGACGAGGAACAGCGCCGACTTGAACAGCGCATGGCTCAGCAGCAGGGCGAGACCTGCGAGGGCGGCATCCCTCGTCCCGTACCCGAGCACGACGGTCAGCATGCCGAGCTGGCTCACCGTGCCGAACGCGAGGACGCGCTTGAGGTCGGTCTCGCGCAGCGCCTGGAACCCGCCGAGCAGCATCGTGAACACACCCAGGGCGACCACGATCGGCCGCCACGGGGCGGCGATGGCGAACACCGGAGCGAACCGCGCGATGAGGTAGATGCCCGCCTTCACCATCGCGGCGGCGTGGAGGTACGCGCTGACCGGGGTGGGGGCGGCCATCGCGCCGGGCAGCCAGAAGTGGAAGGGGAAGATGGCCGACTTGCTGAGCGCGCCGACGAGGATCATGATCAGCGCGGCGTCGACGACCGCGCCGGTCGGGGCATCGGCGAGGATCTGCGAGACGCTCGACGTGCCGGCCGCGACGACGAGCAGCACGACGCCGATCAGCATCACGAGACCGCCGAGCGTCGTCACCAGCAGCGCCTGCAGGGCCGCTCGACGACTCGCCGCGCGCTTGTTGTAGTACCCGATGAGAAGGTACGACAGTACGCTCGTGATCTCCCAGAACATCACGAGCACGACGAGGTCGTCGGTGAGCACCAGGCCGTACATCGCGCCGGCGAAGGCCAGCAGCACCGCCGCGAACTGACCGAGGTTCTCGCGCTTGCCCCGGAAGTACCAGCGGCAATAGATCATCACGAGCGCGCCGACGCCCGTGACCACGAGCGTCATGAGCCACGACAGCGTGTCCATGCGCATCGACAGGTCGATGTGCAGCGACGGGATCCAGGCGTATGTCTCGAACGGAATATCGCCCGCCAGCACGACGGGGGTGAGCACTGCCGCATGGACGAAGCCCGTGATCGGCAGGATCGCCGCGAGGTAGAACGCCCGTGCCCCGATGCGCGACACGAACCACGGAAGCAGGAGCGGAAGGACCGCGAACGCGCCGAGCACGAGGAGCATCCATGGCCTCCTCGGGGTCGTCGGCCGGCAGGCGTCCGGGCAGGACGGCAGGCCATGGCGATCGGGGTGTCTGCTCCATCCTACGGGCGGCACGCACCCCGGGCCGCCCGTGACGCCGAATCCGTCGCTCATTCTCCGGCGACCGCGCACGGTCGGCAGCCCCCATGAGCGGAGGTGAGCCGGTCCGTGGTGGCACCGGGCGGCTCCGGTTCGCGGGTCGGCTCACGTCCGCGTTCGAGGGAGGGGTGGCGACCCCGGCCGTGCCAGAGTGTCAGGGTGAACGGCACGGAGACCCGGCAGCGGAGCGGACTGTCGCGCGGCGCGCGTGAGCTGCTCGGCTGGGTGGTGGCCGCCGCGATCGCGATCGCGGTCGTCGCCGCCGTGGCGTCATCGGGGCGGTCGGAGCTGCTGTTCCGCGACGGCGACTCGATGGTGACGACGCTCGTGCTGCACTCGCTGGCGGTGGCGCAGCCGCAGGACTGGGCGATGTCGTCGGTGCTGTTCCTCCCCGAGCTCGCGGTGCTGTGGCTGCTCTCGCTCCTGGGGCTCGGCGTGAACGGCACACTCGCCCTCGCCGGAGTGGTCAACGTCGTGGCGCTGTACGGCGCACTGCGCGTGGCAGCCGGATCGGCGGCACGGGCTCGCGCGCCGATCGCGGGCGCGCTGGTCGCACTCGGCGCGTTCGGACTGCTCGCCGCGTCCGAGGGGTCGCCCTCGCGCGACGCCCTCGAACTGGCGTCGTTGCTCGTCACCACGACGTACTACAGCGCCACCGTCGTCGGCGTGGTGCTGGCGGTCGGGCTCGCCCGGCGCGCGCTCGATCACCGAGTTGTCCCCCGCGATGTTTCACGTGGAACACGGCCTGCGTGGGCCGCCATGATCGGTCTCGGGCTCGTGGCCGCGGCATCCGTCCTCACCAATCCGCTGTTCGCCGTATGGGCGACCGTCCCGCTGGGCATCGTCCTCGCCGTCGTCGGAATTCGCCGGCGCGACGGCTGGTGGCTCGCGGCCGCTCTCGCCGTCGGCTCGATCGTCGGCTACACAGCACGGATCCCGCTCGCCGGCCTCATCGCGAACACGGGGGCGGGCTACGCCGACCCGTCGCAGTGGCTCGCCTCGCTGGAGTACTACGGCGCGCTGCTCGCCGACCGCGGGGCCGCGCCATGGGGTGCGGCATCCCTCGTCGCGGTTTTCCTGTTGTGGGCCTGGAGCATCGCGGCCACCGTGCTGCTCGCCCGCCGTCGCGACGTGGGAGCAGCGGTCGTCGCCGCGTGCGGCTGGGCGATGCCGCTGCTCGTCACCGTCGGCGCGATCGTCCTGGGCACGCACGCCGCACGCTATCTGCAGCCGGCCCTGTTCGCCCCGCTGCTCGGGCTCGTGGTGCTGCCGGGCCTCCTCCCCGGACGCCTGCCCTCGACGCGGCCGGTCGCCGCCATCAGCATCTCGGCGGTGGCCCTCGTCGCGGCCGCGGGACTCGGCATCCCGTCCCTCGCCGCCGCGGCGACGACGCCCGACCGCGACCTGGAATGCGTCGTGCAGTGGACCGAGGACTCCGGCCGCACCGGGGCCGGGCAGTTCTGGACGATCCGGCTTCCGAAGACGCACCTCGCCGACCCGCGCGGGCTCGTGCAGCTCGACCACCAGCTGCGCGGCTACGCGTGGCTCGTGAACCGCGACGACTTCACCGTGGGCGAGGTGACGTTCCTGGTGACCGACGCCCAGTCCCCCGCGTTCGAGCTCCCCGCCGGCGTCAGCATGGCCGACGCCGAGCTCACATCATGCGGCCGCTACACGATCGCCGACTTCGGCGACCACCCTCTGCCCATCGGCCCGCTGCGCTCGTGACGCCGCGCCGAGTCCTCACTCCGGCGCAGGACCGGTGGTATTCCCTTCGCGGAATGTGCACGTGAAGCGGATGGATGCCGCCGGCCGGCCCTCCAGCATCGCGGCGACGGCGGCACCCGCGGCGCGGCCCTTGTCGGTCGCCGGCTGCACGGCCGTCGCGAGCTCGTACGGGGCGAGGCCGTCGACGACGATCCCGTCGAAGCCCGTCACGCTGACGTCCTCGGGCACGCGCAGCCCCGCCTCTTCCGCGGCGCGGATGACGCCGGCGGCGAGCAGGTCGCTCTGCGCGAGGACGGCCGTGGGGCGGCGCTCGGGGTCGGCGAAGATCTCGCGCCCGGCAGCGAGTCCCTCGTCGATGAAGCTGCCGGCCGCGGCGTAGGTCGCGGCATCCGGGAACACGTCCAGCGCACCGGCCAGCCGGTCACGCGTGACGTCCACCGTCACGGCGGTGTCGTCGCCGAGCCAGCCGCGCTCCCAGTCGACGCGCGCGGGCAGCGATACCACGGCGACCCGGCGGTGGCCGAGCGCACGCAGGTGGCTCGCCAGCTGTCGCTGCGCCTCACGGTTGTCGAGATCGATGCGGGGCACGTCGTCGCCGGCATCGCCCTCGATGACGACGACCGGGATGCCGCGGGCCTTCACGGTCTCGAGCGACTCGCGCAGCATGCCGCTGCATCCGATGAGCACGGCGGCGTCGAGCGGGGCCGTGGTGAGCGAGGGGCCGGCGGTGAGCGCGGACTCGGCGGCCGAGGGCTCGTGGTCGCGCAGCAGCAGCAGGCCCGCACCGAGCGGCGCGACGGCGTCGGCGAGCCCGTCCATCATGAGCGTCTTGACCGGGTCGAGGAAGGCCTGACCGAGGTGCTCCTCGAACACCACGCCGACGATGCCGGAACGGCCGCGGCGCAGCGAGGCGGCGCGCGGGTCGGGGCCGGTGTAGCCGAGCGTCGCGGCGGCGTCGAGCACGCGGCGCCGGGTCGCGTCCGAGACCGGGGTCTTGCGGCTGAACACGACCGACGCGGTCGACGGCGAGACGCCGGCCTCGCGGGCGACGTCCGAGATCGTGGCACGGCGGGTGGTGCCGGTGTCCTGTCGGCTCATGTCGGGACTGCGCTCGTTTCGTGACGACTCTCGTCGAGACCGATGTTAGCCCGTCGCCCGAACCGGGGTCGAATCGATTCGAACTTTGTCGAATCGATTCGGTACGATGTGCGGATGGATACCGCGCTCACCCGTCGACAGCTGGTCGCCTGGCGTACCGCCATCTTCGCGATCTTCCTCACCATGGGGGTCGGATTCGCGTCGTGGGCGTCGCGGCTGCCCGCGGTGAAGGGCGACCTCGGCATCAACGACCTGCAGGTCGGCGTCCTGCTCTTCGTGTCGGGCGCCACGTCGATCGTGGGCCTGTCCCTGGCCAATGTGATCGTCGCGCGCTGGGGCGCCCGGCGCGGCATGTTCGCGACGATCATCACCTTCGGCCTCGGCGTGCTGGTCGCAGGCGTGGGTGTGGAGTTCGTCGGGTCGTACATCGTCACCGCCGTGGGGCTGGGACTCATGGGTCTCGGCATGAGCGCCACCGACGTCATGATGAACGTCGAGGCCGCCGCCGTCGAGCAGGCGTTCGAGCGCACGCTCATGCCGCTGTTCCACGCCTTCTTCAGCCTCGGCACGGTCGTCGGCGCCGGCCTGGGCGTCGCGATGGCCGCGGCCGGCATCGGCGTCGGCTGGCACCTGACCGGTGCGGGAGTGCTCGTCACCGTGGCGGGCCTGCTGTCGCTGCGGGCCGTGCCGGTGCGCGAGAGCATGCACGACGACGCCACCACCACCGTGACGCGCCGCGAGCGCTTCGCCGAGGTGGCGGCGGTGTGGCGCGACCCGCGCACCTACGCCATCGGCGCCATCATGCTCGGCATGGCCTTCGCCGAGGGCAGCGCGAACGACTGGCTCACGATCGCGATGGTCGACGGCCATGCCCAGACCGAGGCCGTCGGCGCCATCGCGCTGACGGTGTTCTCGGTCGCGATGACCACGTTCCGCATCCTCGGCGGTCCGCTCGTCGATCGGATCGGTCGCGTCTGGTCGTTGCGCATCCTGTCGATCGCCGCCGGCGTCGGCCTCGTCATGTTCATCCTCGCGCCGAACCTCCCGATCGCCTTCATCGGCATCGCGCTGTGGGGCGCCGGCGCCTCGCTCGGCTTCCCCCTGGGCATGTCGGCGGCGGCCGACGACCCGCGCAAGGCGGCGGCGTCGGTGTCGGCCGCGGCCACCATCGGCTACCTCGCGTTCCTGTGCGGCCCGCCGATCCTCGGCTGGATCAGCCACGAGATCGGCATCCTGCCGACGCTGTGGATCATCGTGGGGCTCATCGCGATGTCGGGGCTGGCCTCGGGCGCGGCGAAGCCGATCGCCGGCTCGAAGGTCGGCGCAGGGCACGCCCACCACTGACGCCCGACGACGGATCGCCCCGGGCGTCCGGCGCGGTCTCAGCGGTGCGGCATCCGGGAGCAGGCGGGCTCGCGACCGATCGCGAGCCGCGGCTGTGGCTGTGACGCCCCGCCCACGCCCGGTGCGCGGGTCAGAGCCGGTCGGCCACCGTCGCCGCGACAGTGAGCCACGCGTCGCGCGTCTCGGGTGCGAGCGCGTCGAAGTCGATGGGGCCGCCGTCGACGAGCGAGGGATCGAACGGCGCCTTCACGACGGCCGAGGTCACCTGCTCGAAGTGCTGCGCCAGTCGCGCCTCGAGCTCGCGGTCCGGGCGCGACGACGGCGCGGTCAGCACCGTGACCGCCTCGTCGATCTTCCGGCCGAAGCCCTTCTCACGCAGCCCGTCCAGCAGCCATGCGGCGCTGGCGGCGGTGTCTTCGCGGACCGTCGACACGATCACGAGCTGGTCGGCGGCCGCGACCGCGGCGACCCAGTTCGAGGCGCGCATGTTGTTGCCGGTGTCGACGATCATCAGACGGTAGTAGCGGCGCAGCAGCGCGTGCAGCCGGTCGAAGGCCGCCGAGTCGATCGTCGAGGAGGCCGCGGCGTCCTCGTCCGATGCCAGCACGTCGAATCGGGCGTCGACCTGCGTGCGCACGTAGTGGTCGAGTGCGGCAAGGCTCGAGCCGCGGAAGTTCGAGGACTCGTCGAGGTCTTCGAGCAGGTCGACGGCCGTGCGGTGGTGCGGCGCGTTCTGCGCCCGCCAGCCCAGCGTCCCCCGGGTCTCGTTGTTGTCCCACGCGAGGGTCGCGCCGCCGCGCAGCGTGCCGAACGTCGCGGCCAGCAGCAGCGTGCTCGTCGTCTTGTGCGCGCCGCCCTTCGGGTTCAGCACCACGATCGTGCGCGGCGCGTCCAGGCGACGCTGGACGCGCTTCTCACGGTCGAGCCGCGAGCGCTCCGCACGGCCGGGGGCGGGCGAGATCAGGCCGCCGGTCGCGCGCCGCACGGCCGCCTGCCACCCCTCGGTCGCCCGCGCGCGGGTGGTCCCGCCGCGCGAGTCGAGCAGGTCCTGCACCGTGGGGCGCGCCTCGGGCTCGGGTGCGGCGGGCGCGGCTGCGGGTGACACGGCCGCGGCCGCGGCGGACACCGGCGTCGGAGCGGTCACTGCGGACACCGGGGTGGACGCCGGTGCGGGGATGCCGGCAGCATCCTCGGGCACGACGGCCGCGGCCTCGAGCTCCTCCGCGAAGGTGCCGTCCGGGTGGACGACGAGCGGCCAGCGGGACGAACCCTCGACGAGAGTGGCGTGCGCGGGCTCCCCGGCGGACGCGGCCAGCTGCCGGATCTCCTCCACGACCCGGTCGCGCAGGGCGAGGCTGTCGGGGGCGACGACCTCCGCGACGTCGGTGCCGACGTGAAGCTCGGCGACGGTGCTGGACAGGATGTGCACGGTCGCGTCGGGCAGACGTGAGTTCATCGGTTCTTCTCCGGGCGATGAGGCGTGTGAGCCGGGGCCAGGGGCCCGCAGCAGGGGGTCGGCGACGGGCTCATCGATCCGTCAGGATCGCAGCGTCGACCGACGTCGCAGATGCGACACGGAGCCTTACGCTATCCGACGAGTCTGCGGGCAAGCTGAGGCGAGGCCCACAGGCGCCGGACCGGACCCGGCGGCCCGCCCGCGAGCCCGCGGCGCACCGCCCCGGGCTAGGCTCATCGGGTGCGTCTCGTCATCGCCCGCTGCTCCGTCGATTACACCGGGCGGCTCAATGCCCACCTGCCGCTGGCGACGCGCCTGCTGGTGCACAAGGGCGACGGCTCGCTCCTGGTGCACTCCGACGGCGGCTCGTACAAGCCGCTCAACTGGATGAGCCCGCCGTGCCGACTCGACGTCGAGGAGCCCGACGAGGAGTCCGCGTCGGCCGGTGTGCTCGAGCACTGGCGCGTGACCCACGCGAAGACCGGCGATGCACTGCTCGTGCGCATCTACGAGGTGCTGCACGACTCGTCGCACGAGCTCGGCATCGACCCGGGCCTGCAGAAGGACGGCGTCGAGGCGGACCTGCAGCGCCTGCTCGCCGAGCAGGTCGACGTGATCGGCGAGAACCTGACGCTCGTTCGGCGCGAGTTCCCCACCGCGATCGGCCCGGTCGACCTGCTGCTGCGCGACCCGGCGGGCGGCACGATCGCCGTCGAGGTGAAGCGCCGGGGCGACATCGACGGCGTCGAGCAGCTCACCCGCTACCTCGAGCTGCTCGGGCGGGATCCTCACCTTGCGCCGGTCACCGGCGTGTTCGCCGCGCAGGAGATCAAGCCGCAGGCGAAGGTGCTGGCGGCCGACCGCGGCATCCGCTGCGTCACCCTCGACTACGAGGGCATGAAGGGCATCGAGTCGGGCGCGCCCCGGCTGTTCTGAGCTGCGGGCGGTTCTGAAAGCGTCCCGGGGCGCCGGCCCGCTGCTCGCCTAGGCTGGAGGGCATGCCGAGCCGATCTCCGTGGACATGCATCCTGTGGGACGTCGACGGGACGGTCGTCGACGCCTCCGACGGGATCCTGCGCCGCCTCACCATCGCGCTCGAGCACTTCGGCAAGCGTCCGCCCACCCGCGCGGAGCTCGTGCACTGGATCGGACCGCCGATGTTCGAGTCGTTCCAGGTCAACGTGGGCATGACGCCCGAGGAGTCCACCGAGGCGGTGAGGTTCTACCGCGGCCTCAACAAGATCGACGGCTACACGACGGGCGCCAAGCTGTTCCCCGGCGTGGGCGAGCTGATCCGGGATGCCGCGGCCGCCGGCATCCCGCAGGCCACCGCCAGTTCCAAGCCCGAGGTGCAGGTCGTGGCGCTCATGGAGCACTTCGACCTGACGAGCTCGCTCACCGCGATCGTCGGGGCTTCGCCGGACGAGAGGACGCTGAGCAGCAAGGCCGACGTGGTCGCCGAGGCGCTGCGCCGGCTGCAGGCGGCCGGGGTCGACACGAGTCGGCCCGTCCTGGTGGGCGATCGCCACCACGACGTCGAGGGCGCCGCCGAGCACGGCGTGCCCGTCATCTTCGTACGGTGGGGGTTCAGCTGGCCGCACGAGTCCGAGGGTGCCCAGGCGGTCGTCGACGACGTCGACCAGCTGCGCGCGCTGCTGCTGTTCGGCGAGCCCGCAGAAGCCCTCGAGGGTGCGGATGACTGACCCCGCCGGAGCGTTCCTCGGCTGGCTGGTACCGGCCGCGGTCGTGTTCGGCATCACGGCGATCGCGATCGCCGTGATCGTCTGGGCGGTGCGCCGGGCGCGCCGATCCCCCCGCGCCCGCGCAGCGGCGGAGCAGGCCCGCACCCGCGCCGGCACGACGCTGGTGCGTCTGGACGACGAGGTCGGCGAGCTCGACCTCGAAGTGGGGCTGTCGGGCGCCCTGTACGGCGGAGATGCGCCGGCATCGCTGCGCCGGGCGCGCCTCACCGCGCAGCACGTGCGCGACGACGCCTTCGAGGAGTACCGCACGATCAGCGCGCCGGGCGTCGCCCCCGCCGAGATCGCCCGCGCGGCCGCCCGCATCGACCGTCGCGCCGGCGAGGCCCTCGCCGCCGTCGCGGCGGCCCGCGCCGAGCACGGCGCCTGGGTGCGCACGAACGTGTCGGCTGCCGGCCAGATCGACGCCGCCCGCCGGCGGCTGGCCGACCTGCGCGCGACCATGGGGGATCCGGCCGCACTCGTCGCCGATCTGTCGTCCCGCTTCGCCGAGGAGGAGTGGCGGGATGCCTCGCACGCGGCTCATGCGGCGCTGGCAGAGGTCACCGAGGCTGGGCGTCTGCTCGACGCCGCGGCCTCACGCGCCGCGGATCCCTCGTTGAGCGCGCTTCCCGACCTCGCGGCCGCGGAGCGGGCGCTGCGCAAGGCCGAGAGCGACGCGCGTCACCTCGAAGAGACCCACCGGCTCGTGCTGCAGGCCGCGCAGGCCGTGCCCGACGAGATCGCCGGAGCACGCGCCGCGCTGGCCTCCGCCTCCCACACCCGGCAGAACCTCGAGCCCGCCGACACCGAGCGCCTCGGGGGCGAGCTCCATGCGATCGAAGCGGAGCTGGACCGCGTCGAAGCGGATGCCGCCCGCCGGCCGACGCGCACGGTCGACGCCATCGCCCGCCTGCGGGGCCGGCTCGACCTCGCGCTCGGCGACGCCCGCACCGCGCAGCAGCGTCTGCGCGGTGCGCGCACGGCGCTCCCGGGCACCCTCGCGGCCGCGCGCGGCGCGATCGCCCAGGCGGAGGCATCCGTCGCCCACTCCCGCGCCGGAGCCGACGCGCGCTCGAGGCTCCTCTCGGCCCAGCACGAGCTCGCGCAGGCGCGCCAGGCGGCCGACCCGGTCGCCGCGATCGACGCCGCACGCCGCGCACTGCGCGACGCGGAGGACGCCAAGGCGCTGGCCGACTACGCCCGCCTGGCATCGCCCGGCCGCTAGCCGCCTGGAGCGGCAGCCGGCGTCGCCGTGCCGAGTCGTCCCGACGACGTGCCGGGGCGCCCGGGCCCCGATGACCTCGTGCTCCCCCGGCTGCGGGGGTCGCCTCGCTACCCTGAACGCATGAGCGACGCTGCGACGCACACGCAGAGCCCGGTCCTCGCCGTCGTGACGAGGATCCCCGCGACGCTGGCCATGATCGGCGTGATCCTTGTAGTCGGCATCATCTGGCAGGGCCTCTGGCAGCCCTTCGAGGACTCGCCGGTGTTCCCGGTCGTCGCCTACGGGCTGCCGGCCTTCGAGGCCGGTCGCTGGTGGACGCCGTTCACCGGCACGTTCTTCGTGAATCAGCCGTGGGTGTACGCGTTCACGATCACCGGGTTCGTCGGCATGGCCTACCTCGAGTTCCGCCGCGGTTCACGCGTCGCGCTCGCCTACTACTGGGTGGGGCAGCTGTTCGCGATCTGCGCGACGGCGCTGCTGCTCTGGCTGCTGTCGATGCTCCCCTGGGCCTGGGCGGCCACCGAGGCGGCGGCGCTGGACGTCGGTGCCTCGGGCGGAACGATGGCGTGCATCGCCGCCGCCGTCGGACTCTTCCGGGCGCCCTGGCGGGTGCGCGCCTGGCTGGTGCTGCTGGGCACGGTGTTCGTGGCGATGCTGTTCTGGGGTGCGCTGGCAGACCTCGAGCATCTGATGGCCGTACTGCTCATCCTCTTCGTCGACCGGTCGCTGCGCATCCACCGCACCACCATCCGCGAGCAGCGCCTCATCGCGTTCATCGCGGTGCTCGTCCTCGGGGCCGTCGAGGTCATCACGCTCATCGTGCCCACGGACGGTCCGTTCGGCCCCACCGAGCCCGCCTCCGGCGGGTTCATCGACGTCGCAGTCGACGCCGTCGTGATCCTCGTCGTGGCCAACGGCCTGCGTCGAGGGCGTCGGTGGTCGTGGATCGTCGCCATCGTCCTCGCCGCGCTCAACATCCTGACCGCGGCGCTCGTCCTCCTGCTGATCGTCCTCACCAGCGAGCAGCAGCTCGAGGCGACGATCGACGGCGAGACCGAGCTGTCGCTGGCAAGCGGCGTCATGTGGCTGCTGATGCTCGTCTACCTGATCTGGGTGCGTCGCGCGTTCCGGGCCCGTCGGAAGTCGCGCATCGGGCGTCAGCCGGCGCCCACCGTGGACGACGTGGTGGGCATGCTCCACTCCCACGGCGGCGGCACGCTGTCGTGGATGACGACGTGGGAGGGCAACACCTACGCGCGCACCGCCGACGGCATCGTCGCCTACCAGCGACGCAACGGGGTCGCTCTGGCCCTCGCGGACCCGCTCGGACCGGAGGCGTCGCGTGCGGCATCCGTCGGGCAGTTCATCCACGACGCCGAGAGGGCGGGACTGGTGCCGTGCTTCTTCAGCGCGAGCGAGGCCACCCGGGCGGCGGTGCCGTCGTCGTGGCGCAGCCTCGTGGTGGCCGATGACACGATCGTCGACCTCGTGGGCCTGGAGTTCACCGGCAAGCGGTGGAACTCGGTGCGGACGTCGCTGAACCGCGCCGGCCGGGAGGACATGACCTTCCGCATGACGCATCTGAAGGACGAGCCGTGGGGCGTGCAGCAGCAGCTGCGGGCGATCTCGGAACTGTGGGTCGGCGACAAGGACCTGCCCGAGATGGGGTTCACGCTCGGCACGCTCGTCGAGGCCGAGAGTCCCGAGGTGCGACTGGCACTCGCCATCGCCCCGAACGGCGACGTCGACGGATTCCTGTCGTGGCTGCCGGTGTACGGCGGAGACGGTCGCGTCCGCGGCTGGACGCTCGACCTCATGCGCCGGCGCGACGGCGGCTTCGCGCCGGTGATGGAGTACCTCATCGGCTCGTCGGCGAGGCTGTTCTCCGACGAGGGCGCCGAGATCATGTCGCTGTCGGGTGCGCCGCTCGCGCACGACTACCCGCCGGACGCCGGGATGATCGCCGCGCTCAGCGATCGCCTCGCCGACGCGCTGGAGCCCGTCTACGGCTTCCGGTCGCTCCATCGGTTCAAGGAGAAGTTCCACCCGCGCTACGAGACCATGTACCTGCTCTACCGCGACGAGACCGACCTCACCCGCATCGGCGGCGCGCTCACCCGCGCGTTCCTGCCCGACGCGACGCTGCGCCAGTTCGCCGGCGCCGGCCTGGAGCTCGTTCGCGGCGACAGCGGCGGCGACTGACGGCCGCGCGGATCAGTTGCGGATCGTGAACCTCGCGACCGCGCTCGTTCCGACGTTGCCGGCGGCGTCCGTCGCCTTCGCGACCACGGAGTAGTCGCCGTTGGGATACGACTTCGAGTTCACCGTCGCGCGCCATGTGCCGTCCGACTGTCGCGTGGCCACCGCGAGCCGCGTGGTACCCGACCAGTAGGCGACGGAGGATACGCCCACGTCGTCGGACGCCGTCGAGACGACGGCGACAGATCCCGACACCGTGCTGCCCGACACCGGCGAGGTGATGGTGACCGTGGGCGCCGTCCGGTCCGGAGTCGGAGTGGGGGTGGGTGTCGGCGTGGGCGTGGGTGTCGGCGTCGGCGTCGGTGTCGGCGTCGGCGTCGGGCCGCCGGCGGTCGGCACCGTCGACGCGAGATAGCCGTAGTACTTGCCCGAGATCGGCGAGAGCGGGTCCCCCGTGAATCGGTGGCCGCGGGCGGCGGCCGCGGACGCCTGTCCGACGATGATCGACCTCACCTCTGCGGGGCTGCGGCCGGCGCAGGCTCCCTCCGCGTAGCAGTCGAGCACGACGCCGCTCAGGGCGGCCGCCGACATGCTGGTGCCCGACTGGATGACGCCATACCGGTTGCCCTTGAGCGTCGTGTACGGGCACACCCCGGGCGAGGCGACGGTGTGGGCCTGATCCGCCGCCGACACCGCGAAGTTCGAACTCGGGGCGGGCGAGTCGTCGGGTGGCGTCACCGCGCACGGGGGCGAGCCCTTGCCGCCCGGCGCGCCGTCGTAGTCGGCGACATTGGTCGCAGTGAGCACCTCGTCGTACGACGCCGGGACGAAGCCGGCGAGATCCTTGGACGAGTTGGCCGCCGACGCGACGACCACGATGCCCTTCGCGACCACGGCGCACACGGCCTGGTGCAGGACATCACCGTTGGAGTACCCGCAGTTCTGATCGTCCGAGCCCGTCGTGGCCAGGCTGAGGTTGACGACCTTGATCCCGTAGGTCGCCGCATTGTCGGCCACCCAGTCCAGTCCGCACACGATGGTCGACAGCGTTCCGCGGTTGTCGGCATCCAGCACCCGCACCGAGTAGATCGGGGCGCCGGGGGCGACGCCGACCGTGCCGAAGTCGTTGTCGTAGGCGGCGATGTACCCCGAGACGCCCGTCCCGTGACCATTGCCGTCGCGTTCATCGCCGGTGCCGAGGCAGTTGACCCCGCGCACCAGGTTGAAGTCCGAATGGGCGTTGACACCGGAGTCGACCACGGCGACAGCCGGTCCGGTCCACGACGTCGAGCCGTCGCCCGCGCGGACCGGAGGCTCATCGGCCTCGACCGTCCGCACCGAGGCGGGCACCGTCTGGGCCTGCCCCTCGACGGCGACGTCCGCGGTGATGCCGGTGATTCGCCGATCACGTGCGAGGGCTGTCGCCTCGGCCGCGGTCAGCTCCACGGCGAATCCCTGGATCGCGGCCGAGAACCGTCGGTCCACGTCGAGGCCGGCCGCGCGGGCGAGCGCATCGGCGTCGATGCCGTCGGCGATGGACACGACGTAGCGACCGGCCGGCAGCGGCGCGGCCACGGCGGACTGCGGGGCGATGAGCAGCGAGACGACGAGAGCCGCGACGGCGGCGGCCCAGAGTCGAGGGCGCGCAGCCCAGCGTCGGCGGGTGCGGTTCATGTGCGGTCTCCTTCGGTCGTCACGGGATCCTGAGCAGTGCTGCGCCGTCGCGGACGGCTCTGGAACCGCCGGTAGGCGTCCATCGTCTGCGTGGCGATGGCATCCCAGTCCAGCGCCGAGAGGTCGGCGCGCTGAGGCCGCCCGGCGGCGGTCGCCCACGCCAGCGCGTCCGCGAGCTGCGCGGCGTCGAGGTCGCCCCGATACGTGCGGACCCAGTCCGCGCCCAGCTGCTCGCGCAGTTCTCCCATCGCCCCCAGCTCGGGCACGAGGACAGGTCGGTCGGCCGACGAGGCGAGGATCGCCGACCCGGAGTTCTGGATGTCGGTGTACGGCAGGGCGACCAGATCCGCCGCGCCCAGCACCACCGGGATCTCGTCGTCCGGCACGAACCTGAGGTCGAGCACGATGCGGGCATCGCCGGCGGCGGCGGTGCGGATCTCGTCGGCGAGCTCGGGCGGCGACGGCTTGCCCGCGACCAGCAGCGTCGCCTCGACGTCCAGCGCGCGGAACACGCGGATCAGGTGGGGGATGTTCTTGTACGGACGCAGCTGACCCACCGTCGCGATCACCGGATCGTGCTGCGGCAGATCCAGCGCCGCGCGCGCCACGTCGCGCGGCACGCCGAACTCGTAGTCGTCGCGGTAGTGCCCGTGCGGGGTCACGGCGGCGGGGACCTCCCTCAGCGGCGGATACGCGTCGCGTGCGGCATCCACTCCCTGCTGGGTCAGCCCGATGATGCCGTCGACGTTGCTCAGCAGCAGCTTCTCGGCGGCCCGCCGCACCCGCGGGGTCGAGCGGGTCTCGTGCGACGAGACGTTGTGCACGGTCCAGACGAGCACCGTGCCGCGCCGACGCACCGCGCGCAGCGCGCCGTAGAAGATCGCCAGGCGGGCGACGTGGATGCTGCGCCGCGAGCCCGAGAGGAACGACAGGTCGGGCCAGTGCAGGTGCACGACGTCGGTAGGCTGTGCGACCAGCCGCCAGTAGCTGAGGTCGCTGACGCGGGCGCCGCGGCTCTGCAGCGCGCGGTAGAGCCGCCCGGTGTAGGGGTTGGCGCGCTCGGTGCGGAAGGCGGGCTCGGCCTGCACGACGAGTCCCGGCGTCTGCCGCGGCTCGCGCCCGAAGAGCGTGTGCTCGGCGGCAGGGTAGCCTCCCCGCCACGACCGTCGGTGCGTCCACACGTCTCGCCAGGTGCGACGCGAGGCGCCGGTGAGGGTCTCGAGCGCAGCCCTCACTCCCGCCCCGGTCTGCAGCAGCAGCACCCCGGCGAGCGCGAGCGCGGGCGGCCACACGGTCCACAGATAGGTCACCTTGCCGGCCATGACCATCGCCATCTTGCGGCCGCTGGACGCGGTGGACCCGCCGACGTCGTGGCGGATGACGGCGTCGGGCACGACGACGGGACGCAGCCCCCGCGATCGCGCTCGGTGCGAGAACTCGGCGTCCTCGCCGTAGAGGAAGAACCGCTCGTCCATGCCGCCGATCCGTTCCCAGTCCGACCGCCGCACGAGGAGCAGGCACCCGGTGACGACCGGCACCTCTCTCACCGTGTCGCGTGCCCACCCGCCGAGCGACTCCGGGTCGAACACGGGTGATCCGCGCCACAGCGTGGACAGGCCGCTCGCGAAGCAGAGCAGCGACCACAGCGACGGCGCCCCCCAGCACGAGGACGGGTCGAGCGTCCCATCGGCGCGTACGGTGCGTCCGCCGTACACGCCGTTCTCGGGATGCCGCTGCGCGAAGTCCAGCAGCGCCTCGATCGACCCGGGGAACACCGTCGCATCGGGGTTCAGCAGCAGCACGACGTCGCCGTCGGACGAGGCCACACCCAGATTGACCCCGCGTGCGAAGCCGAGGTTCTCACCGGCGTCCACGATCGTCGCCTGCGGATACGCTGCGCGGATCGCCGGGACGCTGCCGTCGGTCGAGCCGTTGTCCACGAGGACGGCCCGCACACCGGGGATCGCCTGTGCGTACAGCGACTCCAGGCACTCGAGCGTGCGTTCGCGGGTGTTGAAGTTGACGATGACGACATCGACGGTCGGACTGCTCACGCCACCTCCCGGGCCGCCGATGAGACGACGGCCGGCGCGGGTGCGACCGCCTCGGGACGCCACCCGATCACCTTCGCCGGCACTCCGCCGACGATCGCATCCGGCGGCACGTCCTTGGTCACGACCGCACCGGCCGCCACGATCGCTCCGTCGCCGATCGTCACACCCGCCAGCACCACCACCCCGACGCCGAGCCACGTCCCCGAGCCGATCACGATGTCCTGCTCGATCTTGGGCTGGTCCATCGGCGGGATCCCCCGCACCATGCCGTAGTCCGACGCGGTGACGGTGACGCGGGGCGCCAGCAGCGCCTTCTCGCCGAGCGTGATGCGTCCGGTGCTGTTGCCCGCCCAGATCGTCGAGTACTCGCCGATGTGGCTGCCCGCGCCGATCGTGATCCGCTCCGCATTGCGGAACGACACGTTCGGCGCGAACGACACCTGCGGGCCGCGGGTCAGCCGGCGCACCTGTGTGACGTGCGCGTAGCCGTAGAAGTGCGCGACCCGCAGCAGGTGGACGTACACCCGGGGGTCCAGCACCGAGCCCAGGGCTCTCAGCGTCCTGTTCATGCGGCCTCCTGAGGATCGGCGTCGCGCTGCTCCGGCGCCCGGCCGGTCTCGGCCACCGGGGCCGGCTCGAGGTCGCGCCGCATGCTGTCGGCCATGCGCGCGACGTCGAGCTCCAGGCGCGAGACGAGCGTGACCGACAGCATCCCGTCGTACACGACGCCGAAGGCCGAGAGCTCGCTGCGGGGGTCGCCGACCGGGAAGACGATGACGCGATTCACCTTCGCCTCGCCGAACCACAGCGGGTCGTCCGACAGCGACATGATCGTGGCGTAGCCGAGCATGCGTCCGTGCGGGGTGTCGGTGCTCTCGCCGCGGAGCTCGTTGCGCACGGTTCCGCGCACCTCCGCCACGCGTTCCGCCAGCGTCGTGCCCGGATCGACGTGCACGCGCGCCATCGAGATGTGGTTGCGCACACCGTCGCCGCTGCCCCGGCGTCGGCGCGAGACGGGCACGAGCATGTCGAGGCCGCGGTCGTCGTCGTCGACGGCGCCGAGGGCGGATGCCACGAGCAGATCGTTGAGGGTCCCCCGCAGCCGCGCGGCCCGGCGGGCTGCCGGTGAGGCGGTCACGTCGAACGCTGCCGCATGCGTGGGCGGCAGCATCCTGTCGCGGAGTCCGGTGCGCGCGATCCACCACTCGCGCAACGGGGCGGCGTTGCGCGAGGCCACGCGCTTGACCCGCTTGACGAACGGCTTGCGCCAGTAATCGTGCCACCCGCCGCGGATCGAGCTCTGCCGCGCGAGGAAGTCCCGCAGCGCGAACGGCGGAATGGCCATCGCGGTGCGCGGCGCCCGCGTGTCGGAGGTCCACCCGGCCACCGCGACGTCGACGGGCTCGGGCTGCGGCGAAGTGAGCCGGCGGATGACGCTGAAGCCCCACTCGCCGTCGCCGACGACGTGATGCATGCGGGCGCCGACCGCGACCTCGCCGGTGTCGAGCACCGCGATGCGCAGGTCCCACAACGGCCGGTCCCGCGGGAGCCCGGGGCCGCCGGCGCCGGTCAGGCGGCGCGCCGTTTCTGCAGTCAGCTCGACCGGATCGTCGTCGAAGGCGACGTGATCGCGGGGTTCGAAGCGCTCGTCGGGGACCCAGGCCGGGGTCGTGACCCCCAGCGGGGAGTCCATGAGCCGCAGTCGCCACTCCGGCACCCGTTCGAGGCATCGGCGCATGTGGGCGTGGACGAGTTCACGGTCGATGCGGCCGTCGGGGCTGAGGAACGGCGCCCCGTCGATCACGAGCACCGCTCCGGCATGCATCGCCGCGTACGCGATGCTGGTGCCGATCTTCTGCTCGTCGAGGGTGCGCACCATGTCGATCGATACGGGTCGTGTCATGCCGGGACTCCTTCCGCGCGCAGCACCGGTGCGTCGTCGTCCGCCCACGGCGGCACGAACCGCTCGCCGACCAGACGCAGCGTGCGGACCTCCCACACGCCGGCGAGCATCCCCGCGAGGAGGGCGCGGTCGGCCGCGGTCGGCGCACCACGGCCTGCCGCCCTCACGATCCGGGCGACCGCACGGCCGGCCAGCCGCCACCCCAGCCGCAGGCCGAGCAGCGGCTCCCGTCGCAGCCACTTGCCTGTCAGGGCGCCGAGCCCCAGCCCGTAGCCGTGGTGCAGCTCGACATACGCCTCTCCCTCGCGCGTGTTCGCGTGGAGCACGACGCAGCGGGCGTCGTGCACCACGTCGGCGCCGGCGCGCAGGATGCGGACGAAGATGTCGAGGTCCTCGGCACCCGCGAGGCGCTGCCCGGCGCCCATCACGTCGTCGAACCCGCCGAGGCGCAGCAGCAGCTCCCGGCGGAACGCCATGACCGCACCGTGACCGGCATCGATGCCCGAGATCGGCGTGCGGTAGCGCTCGGCACGCGAGTACGGCGCGTCGGCGGCCTCGGTGTGGTCGAGCATCCGGCCGGTCGCCGCACCGACGTCGGCGTCGTCGAAGCAGGCGAGCAGCCGCTCGATCCACCCGTCGGTGGGCCGGCAGTCGTCGTCGGTGAAGACCACGATCGGACGAGTGGATGCCGCGATGCCGACGTTGCGCGCCACGCTCAGCCCCCGCCCGGACCGCACGCACGCGACGCCCGCCGCCTCTGCTGCGGACCGGGTGTCGGGTCCGTCGCTCGCGCTGTCCACGACGAGCACCTCGGCGCCCGGGGGCGACGCGGCGAGGATCGCGGCCAGGGCCCCTCGCAGCATCGCGGGGCGATTGCGCGTGCAGACGATGACGGTGATGTCAGACGGCGACGGCACGGGCGCTCCTCGCCGCATCGATGGCGGCCTGGTAGGCGAGCACGAGGTGTTCGCCCGCGCGGTCCCACGACAGTTCCTCGGCGTGCGCGAGCGCCGCGCCGCTCAGCTCCGCGAGCTCGGCGCGATCGGCCGCCAGCCGGTCGAACTGCTGGGTCAGCGCGGCGACGTCGCCCGGGCGGTGGAGCAGGCCGTGCACGCCGTCGTCCATGACCGCACCCGCGGCGGTCGAGACCAGCGGCACGCACCCCATCCCCTGCGCCTCGTAGGTCACGAGCGCACTGCCCTCCTCCACGGTCGGCAGCACGAGCACGTCGGCCGCGGCGAGCGCTGCGTCCACGTCGTCCGCGAAGCCCGCGACCCTCACGCTCGGGTGCTGGAGCTGCGGCTGCAGCAGCCGGGCGTACGCCGGCAGGATCCTTCCCACGATCGTGAAGGTGCCGTCGTTCGCTGCCCGCGAGTCCAGCCAGGCCCGCAAACCGTGATGCAGCCCCTTACGCGGCTCGCCGAGACCCACGTACACCGCCCGCAGCGGGCGCGTATCGGCACCGCGGGCGACGGCGCGACGCGGCGAGGGCCGTCGGCCGTACCGATGACGCAGGACGCGGTGCGGCTCGAACCCGGCGGCGATGAAGGAGTCGGCGACCGCGGCCGACGGGGCCAGCACGCCGGTGACCGCGCCCAGCTCCGCCTCCTCCATCGCGAGGTGCGCCGCGTCGTGGGTGTGGGCGGTCCGCTCCGCGGGATAGCCGAGCGCCTCGATCTCGGCGGCGACGACGCGCCACGCGTGGCGGGTATGGGTGTTCGGGGCCTCTCTGACGGCAGCGATGCCGGCCTCACGCGCGGCCGCGGCGGTGAGTCCGGGGGCCAACGGCCACAGATGCACGACGTCGACCGGCGTCCGCGCGAGCACGCTGCGGGCGACCGTGTCGTGCCAGCGGAAGGCGCGGTCGCGCCCGAGGGCCTTGTGAGGCACCCGGAGGCCCTTCGCCGCCAGCG
The DNA here is from genome assembly GCF_042722305.1 of Microbacterium sp. NPDC058389. Lineage (NCBI taxonomy): Bacteria > Bacillati > Actinomycetota > Actinomycetes > Micrococcales > Microbacteriaceae > Microbacterium > Microbacterium sp. NPDC058389. Next base: position 374,920 of record NZ_JBHXJQ010000002.1, on the reverse strand, counting down.
AGGTCGTGACGGACGCGGCACCGGGCAGCGGGCGGGCGACGCCTGCGGCGACGACATGCACCTCGTGGTCGGCCGAGATGAGCGAGTCGGCCTGATGCCAAGCGGTCGTGCCGATCCCGGGCGTGCCCAGCACGTGCGGAAACGAGAGAAGCACCTGCATGCAGACCCCCCGGTCTCGCAGGCGGAGGGCGGCCCTCCGCCCCTTCGCACGACGCTGAGGTCCAGCGTCTGCCACAAGAGTGGGGTGGAGCGTGCCGGGGGTGCAAGGTCCCCGTGGTCAGTCGCACCGAATTGTCCCAAGCCCTTAACACTCCGGCAACACACCGGCCGCCCGCCGCGCGCACGATGAATGTGGGGCTGTTCCGCACGCGGACGGCATCCACTCCTCATCGCCACGGCGGCGCGCATCCGACGAGTCGCCCTGGGGGGCGAGCAGGGAGCGAGATCATGGTCGTACCCGGTTACCTGAAGGTCCTCTGGAACAGCAAGTGGCTGCTCGCGGTCGGCGTGGTCGTCGCCGCCGTCGCGGCGTTCTTCGCCGGATTCACGATCGTCGACGGCCGCGTGCAGTCGCGTGCGATCGAGCAGTACACGGCCGAGACCACGCTCCTGGTGTCGAGTCCGGCCAGCGACATGTACCAGGCCGTCATCCCCGGCCAGCAGCTCGTCGAGGGCCAGACACAGCCCGAAGAGGCCGACTTGACGTCGAAGACGATCCTCTACGCCTACATCATCAGCGGCACCGACATGCGCCACGACGTGGAGCAGTCCGTCGGCGACTTCGCCGACACCGATGCGCTCACCGCGCTTCGGCGCACGACCCAGCCCGGCGGTGACGAGGCTTTCCCCGGACGCTACTCGCTGCCGATCCTCGCGGTGGTGGGCGCCTCCCTCGACCCGCAGCGGGCGGAGGAGATCTCCGAGACGGCCGCGAGCCTCTTCGTCGCGAACATGGAGGGCGAGCAGGAGAACGCCAAGCTGCCCGACTCGGAACGCGTCGAGGTCACGGTGCTCGACTCGCCGTCCGCGACCGAGGTGGAGGGCTCGAACCCTGCGATCCCGATCGTGCTGACCTTCGTCGGCGTCTTCCTGCTGTTCGTCGTCGCCGCGTTCGTCGTGGCGGGGGTGCGCGGCGGCCGCCGTCGCAGCGCCGAGGCGTCCGCGGAGGCATCCGTCGAACCCGACGGACCCGATGTCGACTCGCCCGCGGCGCCGTCCGCGCGGACGGAGGCCCGTCGCGGTCGGCGTGAGGCGGCGGGTCCCGTCACCGACGCCGAAGCTGACGGCGCCCCGGCACCGGAGGACGACCCTCGGGTCGGTGAGCCCGAACCGGCGCACACGGCCTGAGCCGGGGATCGCATGTCGACCATCGAGGCGCCCCGCGGTCCGACCACGACGACCCCCACGGGTCCCGCGCCGACCGTCCCCGTGGGCCGCGCGACACGGTCACGCGTCGCGCGGCAGGCGGTGGCGGGCGCGATCGTCGCCGTCGTCGCCCTCGCCGCCGTGCTGCTGCTCCCGCCGCTGACCGCCGGCGCGACGCTGCTGACCGTCGCCTTGCTTTTCCTTGCGCGTCGGCTGGTGTTCTCATGGGTCGGCGGCCTCGCCGTCCTCGTCGCGGTGATCATGTTCGTGCCGGTGCGCCGCTACGCCCTGCCGATACCGCTGCCGTTCGCGCTGGAGCCCTACCGCGTCGTGCTCCTGCTGCTGCTGGTGGCCGTCGTCGCAGCCCTCGCGCTGGATCGGACCCGCACCTGGCGGCCGGTCGCGTTCGGCTGGCCCATCGGCATCTTCGTGGCGACCCTGCTCCTGTCGATCATCGTCAACGGCCCCGACCTGGTGGCCGCCGGTCTCGCGTCCACGGCCGCCGGCGCACTGGTGAACTTCCTCGTCCTGCTGTCGACGTTCTACATCGCCCGGCAGCTGCTGACGACCGAGCGGATCGTCCTCGGCCTCATCACCGCGCTCGTGTGGTGCGGCACGATCGTCGCGCTGCTCGCGATCTTCGAGCGGATCACGCGCATCAACCTCTTCTGGCGGCTGAGCACCGTCCTGCCGCTGAAGCTGCTCGCCGACGACAGCGAGACCTTCCGCGCCGGAGGCTTCCGCTCCTACGGTTCGGCGCAGCATCCGATCGCACTGTCGGTCATGCTCGCCATGCTGATCCCGCTCGCGATCTACCTCGCGATGTACGCACGCCGGCCGTACAACGACCTCAGCCGCCGCCTGCTGTACGGCGGGGTCGTGGCGGTGCTGCTGGTCGGCGTCCTCACGGCCGTGTCGCGCACGGCCGTCGTCGTGCTCGCGGTGATGCTGCTGCTGACGCTGCTGCTCCGCCCGTGGCTCGGGGTGACGCTGATCGCCCTGTCGCTGCCGGCGCTCGTCCTCGGGTTCCTCCTCGTGCCCAAGATGTTCGACACGCTCTTCGCCTCGTTCCTCGACGTCGACTCGCTCATCGCCTCGCAGCAGACGTCTGCGGGAATGACGGGCGCCGGGCGTCTCGCCGATCTCGGACCGGCGATGCAGCAGGTGGCCGCCAGCCCGTTCTTCGGGACCGGGATGGGCAGCCGTATCGTCGTGGGCGACGAGGCGAACGCGTTCATCCTCGACAACCAGGTGCTCGGCACCCTCATGGAGTCGGGCGCCGTGGGCGTCGCCGGGCTGGCCGTATTCGTGCTGACGCCGATGATCATGCTCCTGCGGTGGGCGTTCACCGCCGCCCGCGAAGAGCCGCGCTACGCGCTGCTCGCCTTCGCCGTCACCGCCGCGGTCGCCGGCTACACCGCAGCGCTGTTCTTCTACGACGCATTCGGGTTCTACCAGACCTTCTTCGTCCTGTGCCTCCTGCTCGCCGTCGGCGCGTGGCTGCTGACCGAGAGCCCGCCGGCCGCGGCCGCACGGGCCGCGCGGGAGGCCCGGGACGCCCGCACGGAGGTGGCCCGATGACCCGCATGAGCATCGTGATCCCCGCACACGACGAGGGCCCGCTCGTGCGGATCGGACTCGAGCACATGCTCGCCGACGCCGAGCCGGGCGAGTTCGAGGTCGTCGTCGTCGCGAACGGCTGCAGCGACGACACCGCGGATCAGGCGCGTCGCGTCGGCGGCGTCACGGTCGTCGAGATCGATCGCGCCTCGAAGATCCTCGCTCTGAACGCGGGGGATGCCGCGGCCCGCGGCTTTCCGCGGGCCTACGTCGACAGCGACGTGCGGATCTCGACCGCCACCCTGCGCGCCCTGGCCGCGGCGCTGGACGAGACGACGGAGCCGCGGGCCGCCGCTCCGCGGCTCCGTGTCGACACCGCGCGCACCAGCCGGCCGGTGCGCGCCTACTACCGTGTGTGGGCCCTGTCGGACTATCGCGGAGACGGGCACATCGGGTCGGGCGTGTACGCCGTCAACGCGGCCGGCCGCGCGCGCTGGGATGCCTTCCCCGACGTCATCGCCGACGATCGCTTCGTGCAGCAGCGGTTCCGGCCCGCGGAGCGTCGATCTCTCGACGGCGAGGAGTTCGTGGTCGCCGCGTCGAAGGACATGCGCACCCACATCCGGCGCGGCATCCGCATCGAGCGGGGCAACCGCGAGCTCCCCGCCGCCGTCCAGCTCGCCGCGCACGAGCCCGCGCGCCGCCGATACCTGCGACTGCTGGGCAGGGTCGCGGTGCGTCCGGCGCTGTGGGTGTGCCTGCCGTTCTACCTCTACGGGTTCGCCGCCGCGAAGGTGGGTGCCCGGTCCGGCGGCGCGGTGACGTGGTCGAGGGACGATTCGCTGCGCGAGACGGTGCGCGCGTGAATCGCCCCGCGTCGGACCTCAGCAGCCGCGCGTCGCGGGGCGCGGCGCTCACGGCGGGCGGACTGTGGCTGAAGACGCTCATCCAGCTCGCGTCGACGATGGTGCTCGCCCGGCTCCTCGACCAGTCGGACTTCGGCCTCGTCGCCATGATCATGGCGATCGTCGGCGTCGCGGACCTCGTGCGCGACTTCGGACTGACCGGCGCCATCCTGCAGTCGCGCGACCTCACCAGCCGGCAGTGGTCGGGGCTCCTGTGGTTCTCGACGCTGCTGGGGACCGTCCTGATGATCGGCGTCGCGGTCGCCGCGCCGCTGATAGCCGCCCTGTACGGCGAAGAACGCCTGATCATGCTGACGATCGCGATCGCCCCGACGCTGCTGGTCAACGGTCTCGCGATGCCCATGCAGGCCGCCGTCCAGCGCCGGCTGCAGTTCGGCACGCTCGCGATGATCGACGTCGTCTCGATGGCGGTCGGGGTCGCACTGTCGATCGTGGCCGCGCTCCTCGGGTGGGGCGTGTGGTCGCTGGTCGTCCTCGCCGGCGCAGGCCAGGTCTACCGGCTCGTCGCGCTGTGGATCGCCGCCCGGCCGCGGTTCGGACGCCCTCGCATCGGGCGCGACATCCGCCCGTTCGTCAGCACCGGCGGGAGCATCTTCGGGGTGCAACTGCTCAACTACGCCGCACGCAACCTTGACAACGTGATCATCGGCCAGCAGCTCGGACCTGCGGCCCTCGGTCAGTACTCGCGCGCGTACGCGCTGTTCCTGCTGCCCCAGCAGCAGCTGACGGCGCCGCTCGGCCGGGTGGCACTCCCCGTCCTCTCGCGCCTGCAGGACGACGGCGAGCGCTACCGCCGCTACGTGCGCAGCGCTCTCGCCGTGATCGGCTACCTCGCGCTGCCCGCCTACGCGGTCGCCGCCGCCGTGGCCCACCCCCTCATGCTCGTGCTGCTGGGACCGGGATGGGATGCCGCAGCCGACGCGTTCGCCCTGCTCTCGATCGCCGGGGTCGCGCAGGCCGTCGGGAACGTGCAGGGGTGGATGTTCATCAGCCTCGGTCGCGCGCATCGCCAGCTCGTCTACTACCTGATCACCCGGCCGCTGGTGATCGCGGCGTTCTTCGTCGGGATCTGGTGGGCCGGGATGAACGGCCTGGCGCTGCTCTACGGCATCTCGACGGCCGTGCTGCTCGTCCCCGGGTTCGCTGTCGCGATCCGCGGCACCTTCGTCCGGGGGTGGGCCGACGTCGCGGCCCCGCTCGTGCGTCCGGCGATCGTGGCCGCCGCCGTCTTCGCGGCCGCGTGGGCCGCTGCGACCCTCGTCGGCTCATGGCCGGCGCTGCTGCAGGTCGTCGTGGGAGCGGGCGCCGGAGCGGTCGTCCTCGCCGGAGCCGCTGTGGTCCCCGCCTACCGGCGCGATTACGCCATGATGCTCGACTTCGTGCGGAGGGCCCGCAAGCCCGCGGGTGGGGCGGACGCGGCATCCGACTCCCCCGTCGACGCCCCCGCGACGATGCTCGGCGCCGATGAGGTGTCCGCCGGCGAGCTGCAGGCGATCCGCCGCGCCGAGTCCGACGATCCGCTGCCCGGCGGGCCTCCTGCGGCCGGCGACCCCGAGCGGTCCCCCGTCGCTGCCGCGGAGAAGACGGACGGCCCTCGCCACGAGGAGTCGCGGTGACCGCCTGGCGTCGCCGCATCGGCGGCGCGCTGCTCGCGACCGCCCTCGTCGCGGTGGCCTCCGGCTGCTCGGCCGCCGAAGTGCGCGCCGCCCCGACGCCGTCGCCTTCCGCACCGGCTCCGCCGCAGGTCGGATCGATCGTCGTGATCGGGGACTCCATCTCGCTGGGCGTCGCCGCCTGCGGCACGGCGGACGCCTGCGCCGAGGCGTCGTGGGCGATCGGAACGGATCCGGCCGTGGCCTCGATCGCGTCGCGCGTCGCCGAGCTGACCGGGAGCGCTCCGCGTACGGAGGCCGTCGCCCGTCCGGGGGCCCGGATCGCGGATGCCGAAGCCGCACTGCCCACACTGGCCGACAGCGACGCCGACCTCGTGCTCGTGCTCGTCGGCGCGAACGACGCGTGCACGGCATCCGCTGCGAGCATGACCGCTCCCGGGGACTTCGCCGACTCGTACGCGGCGCTCCTGACGGGCGTGAGCGCCGCGCTCCCCGACGCGCGCATCGTCGCCCTGTCGCTGCCCGACCTGCTGCAGCTGTGGCAGCTGGGCAGCACCGACCCCGCGACCGTCCAGGCGTGGAGCCGGAGCCCTTCGTGCCGGTCGCTGCTCCAGAACGCGGCATCCGTCGCGGACGCCGACATCGAGCGGCGTGCCGCGGTCGACGAGCTCGTGACCGCCTACGACGACGCGATCGCTGATGCCTGCGCGGCGATCGTGTCGTGCACATTCGACGCCGGTGCCGTCCACGCCGTGCGATTCGACAGCGACGACGTCTCGACCGTCGACCGCTTCCATCCGTCGCTGCAGGGTCAGGCCAAGCTCGCCGAAGCCGCCTGGTCCGCGGTCGCCGCGGCGATCGACCCGGCTGCGCCCGCCGGCTGATCCCCGCCCCCAGAGGCGGAGGTGCCCGTCGGTGCGCCGGGCGGTGTCAGCCGTCCAGCGCCATGGCGGGGGCCTCGACCTCGACCACCGACCGACGTGCCGCCTCACGCAGGACGTCGGCATCCAGCTCCTCGGGCGCTCGCATGAAGGCGAGCGACCGTCGCTGCATCTCCCGTGCGATCTGCACCTGGTGGTCGTCCACGTGCTCGCGATGGCGGGCCAGGCGCGGCACGAGCACGGGGAACTTGCCCTGCTCGAAGGCGGCGATCGCCGAACCGGTCCCCGAGTGGGCGATCACGACGTCCGCCTCACGCACGGCGGCGTTCAGTTCGTCGTGCGGCACCCGGTCGCGCCCTTCGATGCCCCAGGCCGACACATCCTGGGAACCCACCTGCCACAGCACGTCGTCGCAGTCCGCGAGAAGAGGGACGACCGCGTCGTACAGCCGATCGAACCCGTAACCCTCCTGCGTGCCGACGGTGACGACGGCGCGACGGATGCGGTCGGGAGCGACCGGCGCCGTCGGCCCGGGCGCGAACCCGTCGTAGATCGAGCCCGCGTAGCGCCAGCGTTCGCTCTGCCAGACCGGGTACTGCGTGTAGGTGCGGACCCGCCGGAGCCGCTGCAGGATGCGCCCCGACACGCTGGGTCCCTCGGCGCGGGCCGCGCTCTCGATGTAGTGCGCGCGGGCGCCACCTGCGGCCGCCATCGGCAGGACCGCCACCGCCGGACTCGAACCGGTGCTGAACGCCCGGTCGTAGCGGTGCCGATCGAGCACGCGCGACGCGACGGCCCGGAAGCGCCACAGGCTGCTCAGATCCCGCGGCGCGACGAAGGGCGCGAAGTGCACCTCCCGGCCGGCCAGGAGCGAGGTCGAGAGTCCGTTCTCGAACGTGAGCCACACCTGGTCCTCGGGTGCGACGCCCAGCCGCTCCGCGAGAGTGAAGAGCTGCTTCAGGTGTCCGCCGCCGGAGCACACCATCATCGTCTTCGTCATGTCCGCCTCCTTTGCAGGCGCCGCATCGTCAGTACGCGCCGTCGTGTTTGAAGATCTGCAGCACGGTCCGCAGGATGAGGAGCAGGTCGCCGGTGAACGACCAGTTCTCGACGTAGTAGAGGTCCAGCCGGACGCTCTGCTCCCAGTCCAGATCGCTGCGCCCGCTCACCTGCCACAGCCCCGTGATCCCCGGCTTGGAGAGCAGGCGCCGGGTCTCGTGCCCGGCGTACGCCTCGACCTCGCTCGGCAGCGGCGGCCGCGGACCCACCAGGCTCATGTCGCCGCGCAGCACGTTCCACAGCTGCGGGAGCTCGTCGAGCGAGAACCGTCGGAGCACCCGTCCCACGCGCGTCACGCGGGGATCGTCCTTCATCTTGAAGAGGACGCCGTTGCCGTCCGACTGAGCTGCGAGCTCGGCCCGCCTGCGCTCCGCGTCGACGACCATCGATCGGAACTTGTACATCGTGAAGGACGAGCCGCCCACTCCCACGCGCTCCTGCCGGAAGAACACGGGCCCGCCGTCGCCGAGCCGGATCGCCACGGCGATGACGGCCAGGACCGGCGAAAGGACCAGCAGTCCGACAGAGGTCGCGACCACGTCGAACACGCGCTTGACGGAGTGCGCGAACCCGGAGTACTGCGGCAGCTGGACATGCACCATGGGCAGTCCCACGACAGGGCGCAGGTGGATGCGCGGTCCGGCCACGTCGGTGAGCCGCGAGACGAGGATCAGCTCCGCCTTCGAGTTCTCGAGCTGCCAGCCCAGCTGCCGGATCTGCTCCCGGCCATGCGGCAGGTCGCCGGCGACCATGAGCGCTTTCGTGCGCGAATCGCGTGTGGCGGGCACGACGGCATCGAACTCGACGCGAGGCATTCCCCGCAGCCGCCGGACGACATCCGCGGGCGCGTCCTCGAGCGGCTCGGTGAGCGAGACGGCGACCGGCTTGTACCCGGCGCCGAAGTTCGCCCGCAGCTGCGCGACGACGCGGTCGACATCGAGAGCAGAGCCCACCACCATGGCGCCGGTGAAGCAGCGGCCGTTGCGGCGCAGCGTCATGAGGGAACGCCGCCAGAACAGCCGGTTGGCCAGCAGCAGCACCCAGCCGAGCGGCATCGCCACCGCCACGTAGCCGCGAGCGAAGTCGATCTGCCCGACGTAGCAGAAGATGGCCACGCAGCCGAAGGCGAGCAGGGTCGCGTTCGTCACACGCTGATACTCGGTGAGCCCTTCGCCGACGATCCGCTTGGCCCTGCTCTTCACCGCCCACAGCGACAGCGCCCACAGCACCGCCACCACGACCGCCGCGACCCCGTACGCCGCCGCGGAGGCGGCACGCCATTGCGTCGTGGCGCCGAACCGGACGAAGCTCGCGATCCCGAGCGATGCGGCGATCGCCACGAGGTCGCCGACGAAGATTCCCGTGACGAGCCGCGAGTACCACGCGGCGGCACGCGGCTGCCTCGGCACCGCGGCGGTGCCTGCAGCGACCGCGGGTGACTCGGTCGCTGCCAGTGAATGACCCAGAGAACTCATATGCGACCCCCCGGAAGACGCATGAGTAGCTTCAGGGGCGGCGCTGACCCTATGGAACCGGCGCCCCAGGGCGGCCGGCATGGTGCAGTGGAGCCTTGACGGCGGTCCCGATGCCCGCCGTGGTGGACCTCAGGCTAAGCCGATCGATGGGGCGGCGTCACGGGTCTGCGACCTGGTTTCACACGGCGGGAAGGAACTCTTCACTCCGGTGTAACAAACCGGACCGCAGAGCGAGCGACAGGACCACCTCGTGGCGCGAGGCCCAACTGTGACGATCGATGAAGTCCGTCCGCTCCGCCTCTGTCATGCCGCCCTCGGCCAGGGCGCGGTCCGTGAGAGGACCCATCTCGGCGGTGCTCCCCGCGATGAGGATCCGGGCGTCGGCCCGGCGGATCGGCCCCAGGTCCACCGAGACCACGGGCAGTCCCGCCGCGAGGTACTCGTACACCTTGAGCGGACTCATGGCCTCGGTGAGGGGGGTGCGGCGGTGGGCGACCAGCGACAGCTGGCAGTTGCGCAGCGTCGCGACGAGTTCCCGTCGCCCCATTCCCCCGTGCACATGGACGTTCGGGATGCCGCGCACGCCCGCGACGTACTCCGGGTCGGGCGCCGGGCCCGCGAGGATGATCTGCAGCTCCGGGCGGTCCGCCGCCAGCGCTGCGATGCCCTCGGTGTCCAGCCGCTGGTCCAGCGTTCCGGCGTAGACGGCACGCGGCGTCGGGATCTCCGCCAGCCACGCCGGAGCGGGCGGAGCCTCCCCGCGCCATTCCTCGGGCTCGACGCCGTTGGGCACGACCGCGCGCGGGCCGAGCGGATCGATGCGGTCGATGATCTCCTGCGAGACGGCGGCGACGGCGACCTCGGACTCCCGGATCTGGCGATATGCCGCGCGATAGGCCGGCCAGTACGCCTGTCTCGCCGCGGAGCTCAGCCAGTCGTCGCGCCCGAAGTAGGTGACCGTCGACGCCCACGCGAACGGGCAGAACGCGGCGACCAGCGGATTCGTCGTGATGACGGCGGGCTTGTGGATGCCGAGCGACGCGGCCCGCCTTCGGAGCACCCCGTCGTACCTCCGATACGTCCGCACGATGCGATCGAGGTCGACGGGGTCCGCGCGCGCCAGCCGGGTGGGCGTGACGAGTGCGCGTCGGCGCCCGGTCGGAAAGCCCGGGTCTGCGCGCCGCAGCCGTCTGGACAGCACACTCGGCAGGCTGCGGAAGGGGTTGGCGACGAGCACGCCGTCGACCTGGTCCGCCCCGAGGAGCGTCTGCAGGATCCGGTCGGGCGGGCGCATCATGCCCCGCGCGACGGCATCCGCGTAGGTCTCGTACGAGAAGGTGAAGACGACGTCGCGGGCGGCATTCACGACACGAACTCCCGGATCACGCGCGCAGGTGCCCCCGCCACGACGGTGCGGGCGGGGACGTCGCGCGTCACCACGCTGTTCGCCCCCACCACCGCGCCTTCGCCGATGGTCACGCCCGGCATCACGACCGCGTTCTGTCCGAGCCATGCCCCGCGTCTCACGCGCACGGGCGCGACCCTGGCCAGCGGCTGATCGCGCACGGGCAGCGCCGGATCATCGAATCCGTGCATGTGATCCGCGATGTAGACGCCCCGGGCGATGCCGACCGCCTCCTCGACGACCACCTCCACGACCGCGGCGATCGAGGTCTGGTTCATGCGCACGCGGTCATGGATGTGGATGACCGGTCCGTCCGTGTCCAGGATCGGGACCATGAACCACGACGACGGCCCGATGAGCACGTTGCGTCCCACGGCGACCTTGTGCGGGTTGCCGGCGCGAAAGGGCAGCATGATCCGGCTCCCGCTGCCGAACTCGGCGAAGCCGTTCCGGGCGAACACCGTGAACGCGGCATCGCGGATGCGCTGCACTCCTCCGACCACGACCATGCCGTCGATGCCTCTCATGCCGACCTCCAGACGTCGCGCGGGAATGCTGCCATGAGCCGATCCGCGATCGGCGCCACGTGCAGATCGGGCGCCGGCGCCGCTGCCGCCTGTTCGATCGCCGTCTCCAGGTCAGGGGCGAACTCCGGCAGCGGCCGGCCGGTGCCGCTGAAGTAGTCCTCGTACTTGAACAGCGGCTCGGGCCCGAGCGGACCGTCGCCACGGCTGGCGAGCGGGACGACCGGCACTCCGGCGAGCTCTGCCACGAGGATGCCGTGGAGCGAGGACGCGACGACGACCTCGCTCGCCCGGATCGCGCGGACCACCTCGTGCACAGGCCGTCGCGGGTCGATCGTCGCCGCGTGCGCCGACATCCTTGCGTGGTCGTTGAGGTTGGGGACGATGGTCAGCGGGCGACGCGGCCCCGGATCGTCGGCGAACAGATCGGGCCTGACCAGCTTCAGCAGCAGTGCGGGATCGCCGTAGACCGCGGGCGCGTCGATGCCCTTCTCGTCGCGGAGCCACGCGCGCGTCAGCGGGCCGCGCACGGCGCGCACGTCCAGGGTCGTGAAACGGTGCTGACTCACCGCGATCTTGCCGTTCACGCCGGTGCCCCAGATGACATCGCCGTCGCGCGCCAGGTGCAGGATCGACCCGACGGCCAGCAGGCGCCGGCCGTCGCCGCCGGCGCCGATGGCCTCGCGCCGGCGGATCGCCGCCACGACGAGCGGGCCGATCAGGTCGCCGAAATTGCCGACGCGTGGCCCCACGCGGTACCGCCGCAGCACCGGGATGCGGTTGCGCCGCGGGTTCCAGTGGATCACCTCGACCATCGTCGCGCCGCCTTCCTCGTCACAGGCTCCATGCCAGTCGGAGCGCCTCGTCGGTCGGCAGCGGAGCACGGGCATCCAGCCAGTCGGCGCCGATCGCGTTGAGCGAGAGGTCGACGCTGAACTGGCCGGAGGTGACGGCGGGCGGCCGGGGGATCGACGCGATGCAGTTCTGCACCGACAGCCACTGTCCGCGCAGGTTCCCCACGAAGGTCGACGACACGGCTGACAGCGCGTCGACGGTGCCGATGCCGTTGACGGCCGCGGGCTTGCCCGAGGCGAAGGCGTTCGCGCCGGACGGCAGCGGGTAGCGGACGACCATGCGGTCGCCCCCGACGACGAGGCTGTGATCGAACACGATGCCGCTGGTGCGGTCGGAGGGGATCACTCCGGAGTTGGTGGACGCGAAGATCACGGTGTCGCGGATGACCAGATCCCTACCCGGACTGTTGCCCGACAGCTGCAGCGTGTCACAGTGCGCCGACGAGCTCGCGCTCTTGTACGAGGGCGCCAGGTAGCAGCCCACGATCTGGATGTCGTTCCAGGGATTGTCGCCCGTCCGGATGGCCCAGACATCCGCGTCGGTCAGCTTGGCCTCCGGGGTCACGCATTCCACCAGCTCGATGTGGGATGCCGGTCCCGAGGCGCCGGCGGTGATGTTGAAGGCCTGGCCCTTCGACCAGGCCCACGCGAAGTCCTGCACCGACGTCAGCACGATGCTCTGAGGGAAGAGCCAGAACCCGGCGAAGGCGACCCCCTTCACGGCGTCCATCCGGATCGCGTCGCTGAAGGTGATGCTCGCGGATCCTTCGCGGGGCATCACCAGCACCCGGTGGTCGCGGTCGAGCGCGCCGATCCCCTGCAGCACCGGCGGCTTCGACGAGCCCGCGCCGTAGCCGGGCAGCACACCCGGTTTGACCAGGACGCAGCACTTGCCGTGGGGCGAGCGCTCGGCGACGTACGAGATCGAGCGCGCGATGTCCTTCCACGTGCACTCGGCCTCGACGACGAGGTCGAACGCGTCCGAGGGACGCGGTGTGCGGGTCGGCCAGTGGTGGCCGGTGGGCCCGAACGGCGCCGCGGCGAGCGGTCCCTGCGGCACGGCCGCGTTCGACAGCGATGCGGGCATCCCGCTGGACGCGTGGGTGGTGGGCGTCGGCGTGGGGGTCGGGCGGGCGCTGGCGCGATCCGGGACGGAGCATGCCACCAGCACCGCCGGAGCGGCCAGGAGGAGCGAGAGGGCCACCCGCCGGGAGATCTCTGCCATGCGCTGCGTCCAATCGTCGATGTGTCCGTCCGGACGACATCGGCCGCGTGCGCATGAAGAGCCGCACAGGCCCCACGCTAGGCGTCGGGTGCTTCGCGCAGGTTACGCTCGTGCAAACTTTCCCCCGATCAGCGAGCGCTGCGCTGCGTCGACGGGTGCGGCGCCGACTCCTGCGCGCAGGCACGCTGAAGCCGCGGCACCCACGATCGTCAGAGGGGGGATGCCGCGGCTCATCGATCGCGTGAGGCGATCAGACCGCTCGACTCAGAGCGGGCGGATGTTCTCAGCCTGGAGGCCCTTGGGGCCCTGGGCGATCTCGAACTCGACTCGCTGGTTCTCCTCGAGCGAGCGGTAGCCGCTCGACTCGATGGCGCTGTAGTGCGCGAAGACGTCTGCGCCGCCTTCATCGGGAGCGATGAAGCCGAATCCCTTCTCGGAGTTGAACCACTTGACGGTGCCCTGCGTTGCCATTACTTGCCGTTCTTCGTTGATCTCGTCGCGATTGCGGCGATTCACTCCAACGTAGTGAACTCGCGGGCGCACGGCGAGACCCTCGTCGGATGGTGACACAAATGTTGCACGCGACGATGAGGGTTCGGGTATGCCCATCGTACGCCCGGGCTGAGCGGTGCTCGAAGCCCGGGCGTCGACGGATCCCCCCGGATAGGCCACGCCGAAACGTGGACATGCACATCGTACCGATATATCAACGCCAGGGCGAGGGGTGGAACCCGCGGAATCATGCGGCGAAAACCGGGTCTATGCAGGTGAATCCTCCGGCGTACACTGGGTCCACCCATGACTGCTCCCTTCGCTCCGCTCGACCCGCGCGGTGCCGTCCTCGGAGACGAGGTTTACGCGCGCCTCGGTGAGGCGATCCTCGATGGCCGCCTCGCCCCCGGAGAGCGGCTGCGCGACCATGAGCTGGCCGAGTGGCTGGGCGTCTCGCGGACGCCGGTGCGCGAAGCCCTGCAGCGACTGGAACGCGTGGGACTGGTGGAGGTGTCGCCGCACCGGTACACGAGGGTGTCGCAGCCGAACCGGCAGATCGACACCGCGGAGCTGGTCGCCTTCAACATGGGCCTGGCTGTGCGGATGGCGTGTGCGCGTGCCGAGGATGAAGCCGTGGCCCAGGCGCTGGAGCGTCTCGACGAGGTGATCGCCGCCTCCCGCGCGGACGACCCCATCGCCCTCGCCGACGCGAGCCATGTCTTCTTCGCTGTGATCACGAATGCCGCCGGCAACTACGCGCTCCTGCAGTTCGTCCGCGAGTACGAGTTCGCGATCCGCCGCGACATGGTCGGCTGGCAGCCGTTCCTCGAATGTCCCATCGGCCGCACCGCGGCCTACGAGGAGTTCCGCGCGGCGCTCGTCGCGCGCGACGGCGACGGCGCCGAGGCGCTGCTGCGCGGCATCCACGGCCTCCCCTGACCCAGAGGTCGGCGGCCGCCCTTTTCGACGTCGGATGCCGCGGCTAGCGTGGCTCGCGTGAACCACATCGATCTGCGGCCGTTCGACGACGACGACCTCGACGCGGTCTTCGAGATGATGCGCGACCCCGATGCCGTGGCGATGGCCGCGTTCACGGCGTCCGACCCCGACGACCGCGCCGCGTTCGACGCGTGGATCGCCCGCCAGCGCGCCGCCGAGGACGTGCTGTGCCTGGTCGTGACCGAGAACGGCGGCTTCGCCGGCACCGCGGCGGCATTCACGGTCGACGGCGACCGGGAGGTCAGCTACTGGATCGCCCGGCACGCGTGGGGTCGAGGGGTCGCCACCGCCGCACTGCGCCTGCTGATCTCCCACGAGCCGATCCGCCCGCTCTTCGCCCGCGCCGCGGCCCACAACGCCGGATCGATCGCGGTGCTGCAGAAGGTCGGATTCACAGAGCTCTCGCGCAACGTCGACTTCGCCCCCGGCCTCGGCCGGGAGGTCGAGGAGATCGTCTTCACGCTGGTCCCCTCGCTCGACGGCGCCTGACGGTCAGACCAGCAGTCCCGCGCTTCCCATCAGCCGATCCGGGACGACATGGATCGCCACTCTGAGGGGATTCTCGCGGGGCTGACGGTACTTCTCGGCGTACAGGGCGACGGCCCGTGCGACCTCCGCGGGGTCATCGTGGATCGACGCGGTCCCCTGGAAGGCGATCCAGTTCGCGCCGTGAACCGCACTGACCGTGGCGGTGCCGTCGCGGAGGATGTTCTGGACCTTCTGCGACGTCCGGGAGGTGATGATCCGGACGATCCCGTCGTTCACCGTGAATCCGACAGGGACCGCATGGATCCCGCCCCGCCTCGACATCGTGGAGAGTGTGCCGAGATGCCGCTCTCGGACGAACTCCGCACCGGCCACAGTCAACTCGCGCACGACGCCCACGCTACCCGTGGTGCCGGGCCCCCCGATCGTCACGAGCCGGAGACGCCGAAGGCCCCCGGTCACCCGGGGGCCTTCGTTCTGTGGCGCTGTAACTTTTTCCGCGAGCCCAGGCGGCTCAAGGGGTCTCCAGGGCCCTCCCTGGACACTTTCCGCGGTAAGCCTCTGAGTTTTCCACTGCGACACGACAACTCCAGGTCAAGAAGGTTTTCGCAGCGACGCAATCGCATGTCGAATACAGCGTGTGCGGTGCCCGCTGGGCGGGCTTGCATCAGCTTTTCTCGGGCTTCCATGGAACGTGCATGCGCGGTCAGCATCCGTTTGGGTGCGCGTTCCTTCCACCGCGCGCTGAGGGAACAGCCGGGGATGAGGGTCTGGACTGAGGTTTGCGTTGCACACCAGTACTCCTTCGTACTAGTGCTCCCGCGAGCGATGAAGCAGCCCTACGGTGGCACAACTCCCGCGCCTGCCGCGATCGGCATTTCTGGTTGACAGCCCACTGTCTGGGCTGCGCGAGTTCGCCAGTTGAGCGGAGCAACGCAACCGCAACTCCTTGCCATGCCATTGCAGCTGGTGGCCGATTTCATCCGATCGGATGACTGACGACGCGCGAACCTCAACGCGTTCGCATCAGAGGGATCGCGCTATCGAGGAGCCCGAGGTACTCCTAAGTCGCTGGCTGGCTGGTCTTGCACGTAGCCCGTGGGCATCGCGGCGCGGTGCCACGCAGGGAGCTGTCCGGGTGCGCGGCTAGGCTTCTTGGAGAGCGAAAGTGATGGGAAACCGTTGAGCAACATTGCCAACATCTACTGCGATGAGAGCCTGCACCTGCCTGGTGACGCGTACCCGGTTATGGTGCTCGGCGGCATTGCCTGCCCACTCGATAGCGCCCCCGAAATCGCCGCACGCCTCCGTGAGATCCGCGCGAAGCATGAGCTGCCGGCCGCGTTCGAAATTAAATGGACGAAGGTGTCGCCAGCGAAGCTCGAGTACTACGAAGAACTCATCGAGTACTTCTTCAGCGAGAACAACCTCCGCTTCCGCGCAGTGATCGCCGACAAGACCGCACTCAATCACGAGAGCTTCGGACAGACCCACGACGACTGGTACTACAAGATGATGTACCAGCTGCTGACGCGGTTTCATGTCGATGGGTACCAGCAGCGCATCTACCTCGATAAGAAGGACTCCCGCAGCGGCACAAAGGTGCGCCGCCTGCACGACATCCTCAGCCGCGCCAGCCATGACTTCGACAAGCAGCAGATCTCGCGGTTGCAGATCGTTCAGTCGCACGAAGTCATCCAGATGCAGCTGGCGGACCTCCTGATCGGTGCCATCGGGTATGCGAACCGTCACCTCTCCACGAGCACTGCGAAGCTGCACCTGATCGAGCGCATCGAGAAGCTCTCCAACACATCACTGACGCGGTCGACGAGCCCCAGCGAGAAGAAGTTCAACTTGTTCCGATGGACGGGCAGGTCGTGACCGACGGCTGGCCGCCGCTCGGTCTCAGTCTGAACAGCGTCGGCGGGAACTGGGCTGCCTACGAGCAGGCCTGCTACGACCAGTACCACGGCGACTTCCGCCTCACCCAACCGGCGTGGCCGGTGCCCAACCAGCGGCTCTCCATCCGTCGGAACCCTGAGGAAGACGGGCGTTGCTTCACGTACCGGCACATCACTACCGAAGGTCCAGTTGAAGCCAATCGGACTCCCGATCTCGCCCGATGCGAACGGATCACCTGGCCACGTCTGATTCTGGACGAGTTCGCGACAACTTACCCCACACCGTCGTCGGAGCGGATTGCCTGGTGGATGAACACACGCACGTCCAGCCGCGGCGTGGAGACCAACTATCTGATCTCGCTAGCCGACTTCTCCTACGTCGTGATCGTCGGCTCGCGACCCGCGTACGCGATGCTTGTAACCGCGTACCCCGTCGAGTTCCGCAACCGCCGCGACAAACTGCGACGGGAGCATGATGCCTACTGGGCAAATGGCGGAGGCCGCCCCATTTAGAGACGGCCTCGGATACTCCTTCAACCGTTGGTTGATGAGTTGTCTTGAATGTAGCACGCAAAGCTGGGCGCCGCGTGAGATCGAGACCCGCGCGTCACTTGACACCCTGCGGCAACTTCGCGAGCCGCCATTTGCTGCAGAAACGTCGCCCGGCGACCAAGTTCCGCCGCGCGCGGCCCTGCGATGCCCGCGCTTCCGACACCAGCGCCGTTCACGCTGGTGTCGGAAGCGGCGCATCTGATTGCCGAATGGTACGCAGGCCTCGGTTCTGGTGGTGCGACGGACCACACGCCGTCGACGTCGACCGCGACGACCACACGAGAGCGGGCATGGCGTCGTCTGTTTGAGTGAATCTTTGGCCCGGGTTTTAGGGTTCCGTATCGGGTAGATGCGGGGCCCCGGAGACCTTCTGACAGCGGCATGCCAGCACGACGAGCCAATCGTCCGCTTTGTTCGGCAACGTTTGGCGTCTCTGCTCGCCACGCCGATCAGCACCCGCGAGACCTTTGCGGACGCTACCCCCTTGTTCTATCTCGACTCGCGAGGACGGACGCGGCAGTTACCGTGTAGTGCCCTCCAGGCGGAGGGCGCTGGAGATGCCGGCAGGCGTTGAAGCCTGAGCATCAAGAGCTTGGTTCCTACACGAAGGAAGTACTCATGTCCGCAGTGAAGAAGTTCGTCGCCATCGCCCGTGGAGAGCGCCAGATCGCGCGTCTGAAGTACGCCAACAAGTACGGGATCTGATCTTCGTCGGTGGCCCGCGGCGCCGCTGCGGGCCACTGTGATGTGACGTGGAGGAATGTTGCGGGCAAGGAACTTGTGGTGGCACACCGACAGATGGAACCGGTTGGCATCTGCCGGTACGCGGACGCTCTCGCTGGACAGCGGACCCCTTGTCGTTCTTGATGCGACGCTTGCCCACACGGTGCTGACCAGCCCGGATCTGTATGTCGACGAGTCGGCGTTCTTCCGCACCCAGCATCATGCGCCGCTGGACCACTCCGTGCGCAGAACGCTCACCAGCGCGCTCGTCAGCCTCTCGTCTGGGTCGCGCGATGACGTCCATCAGGCGGTTCAGCGCGCCTGGGGTGTGAGCGGCGTTGCTCACAGTCAGGGTTGGGGCGTTCGTGTCATGCGCGAGTCTTTCCGGCCCGCTCTCACCGGCGACGGAGACCCGGTCGTCGATCGCGCCATTGATGAGTTCATCCGTTGGCGCACCATTCGGCATGACATCCGCGCCCGCTGGGGAGAGCTCCCAGCGTGGTGGCGTCGACGGGGGCGCGCCGCGCTGGGAGAGCGCATCGACGCCCTCGGTCCTGATCGGAATGACTTGATGGGAGCCGTCGCGGCGGTCCCAACGGACCTGACGACACACGAACGAGGAGAGCTCTTCCTGAGGCTCGTACAGTCCGTAGTCGCGTTCGCTGGCACAGCCCTCGAAATGACCATGCTGCTCGCCGACGCCAGGCTCTCTCCGGAGACCACGCTCGATCGTCCGTTCATCATGGAGACGCTGCGGCTGTACCCGACATCATGGCGACTCGTCCGCACTGCTCGCGTAGACCACCAACTCGGCACGGAGGCAGTCCGGCGGGGGCAGGAAGTCATTATTGCCTCGGCCGCGATCCATCGCTCACCAATCCATACGGGCGCCGACAGTTTCCAGGCAGAGCCGTTCGCAGACCGCGCCATGGAACGATCGAAGGCGTTCCTGCCGTTCGGTCGCGGGCCCGGCATGTGCCCAGGACGCGAGCCGGGGATCGCCGCAGTACTCGAAGCCACATCGGCTATCGCGGATTTGTACGACCTGGGCAGGCATCGACGACGCGCGCCAGACCCCTACGTTCGAGCGCTCATCGTGCCCGAACGCAACAGCTTCACATACCAGCTGAAAGACTGAAATGACCGACGCAACCGCTATCGGCGCCTCTCGCGCATCCGGATTCCATCGCTTCCTGGTGGCCACCGGGATGAACACGTTCGGCGACGTCGTCAGCACGATCGCGTTGCCGGTGATCGCATTCACACTGCTCGGTGCGAACGCGTTCGAAGTCGCAGCGCTGGTCGCCGCAGAGCAAGCAGCGTGGTTGGCCGTCGGTCTTCCCGTCGGCGTATGGGTCGACAGATGGTCTCGAAAGCGCGTGATTGTGGCCGGCGGGCTCCTGCGCGGGGCACTGCTGGCGACGATCCCACTTGCGTGGTGGGCCGGGGTCCTCTCACTGCCGCAGTTGTTCATCGTGGCGGCCGCGACCGGCGTCGTCGCCGTCTTCACGACAACAGCCAACACGGCATACCTGCCCTCTCTCGTACCCCACGACGAGCTCCTCTCCGCCAACGGCAAGCTCGCAACGGTCAGCACGGCAACTGACACCGCCGGTCAGGCCGTTGCTGGCATCATCGTGCAGATCTTTCGGGCACCGTTCGCCATCGCCATCGAGGCCGTCCTTGCTATCGCGTCGGCGATCCTGGTTCAAACGACGAAGGAGAAGGAGAGAGTCCTGCTCGATGAGGACTCGCCGGCAACCTTCTGGCGTCAAATGGTGGAAGGTGTCCGATACACGTTGGGGCATCCGACTTTCCGGACCATCCTCGCCACGAACCTTGCATGGAACGTGGCTATGGCGGGCCAGTTCGCGATCGCCGTACCCTTCCTCCTAGAGGTCGTGGACGTTGACGAGGCCGCTATCGGCATCGCATTCGCCGTCGGAGGCCTAGGCGGGCTGATCGGTGCGATGGCTGTTGGCCGGTTGAGTCGGAAGTACGGCAGCGGGGCCGTCTGGCGGGCATCGCTTGTACTGGGCCCCATCTTCGGGCTCCTGGCCCCGCTCGCGGCCCTGTTCCCTGGCCTGGTCGGCGCAGCGCTCTACGGGCTCGGAACTGGGGTGCTGGGAGCGGCGATCGCGATGGTTTCGGTGATCACCGGAGCCGCGCGTCAGGCGATCTGTCCGCCGCACCTGCTGGGCCGGCTCGGAGCCGTAAGCCAGTTCATCTCTTGGGGCATCATCCCCGTGGGCGCATTGCTCTTCGGCGCTCTGGGCTCGTGGATCGGGTTGCAGGGGGCCATGTGGGCGACAGGCATCACCTTCTTCCTGTGCGTGATCGTCGCCAGATTCAGCACTCTCTGGCGGTCGCGGAGCATCGAGGTCGAACTCACCGGTTGAGCGCAGCGCAGCGCGCGTTGCTGACCCCAGCCCCATTCTGGATCGAGAGGTTCGCCCGGACTCGGAAGGTGTTGACAGCGATCGGCCGAACGCCACGGACGGCCGCCGCGGTGTTCCTCGCGGTGCTGAACCCCCGGAGCCGATGAACGCCCAGACAACGCTCCCTTCGGAGCACTTCACGCCCAGGCTTTACAAAATGAGGTGTCGCACATCTGAGTACGCGAGACGCCATGGCTGGCCAGACGCCGAGCGCCGCCGGCTTGAGCAGATCGTTAGTGATTGGAGAGTCGGCAAGGCGGCTGGCGGCAGTTGTTGAGGCACCCGCTGGCGTGCACGATGATCCGCCGGTCGTCGTACGGCGGCAAGATGGGATGGTGCCCTCGACCTTCACCCTCGTCACCGAGGCGCCGATCAATGCTGAGGTGCTATTCGACTTGTGCCTTGATATCGACGCGCACGTCGCGTCAATGGCACAGTCCGGCGAGAGTGCAGTGGCCGGCGTCGTGAAGGGCCGGATCGGTCTCGACGAGACGGTGACCTGGCGAGCTCGTCACTTCGGCATCTGGTGGACCATGACCTCACAGATCACGGCCCTCGACCGCCCAACGCGATTCGTCGACAAACAAGTCCATGGTCCATTCAAGACGTTCGTTCACGAGCACCAGTTCGAGCAGCTCGCCACAGGCTCCCGCATCACCGACACGGTCACAATCGCGTCACCGGTCTTCGGAATGCTCGCCGAACGACTAGTGCTGGTTCCCTACCTCCGCCGACTCATCGCAAAACGCAACACCCACCTCCTAACCACACTCAGCTAGACCCTCAACGTGCGGGAGATCGGACGGCGTTGTTGAGTTTGACGAACTCGCAGACCCAGGGATCGAGGGCGGAGAGGATCTGACCGCCGTCGAGCGCCTACCGCAGTGCAACTTGCCCGTCAAGTCGAGCGGGCAACGGCAGGACCGCAGGAGCCGAGCCAGACACCTCAGACTTACCGCTAGGCGCCTCTCAGCTTTTTCAGGCGCTCCTGGATGGGCGTTCCGTCTCGCTGGTCACCCTCCATGAGCGACCATGCTGGCGTCCGGACTGGGCCTGGCGCTGGACACCAATCCTCTGCTGCGCCACGAGCATTCCACGTGGTGATCGAGTCGCCCCCGTCATACATCTCGCCTGAGCTCAGTGCCTTCCCTCTGACTGCATGTCCTCACATAGTCGGGCCTTCGTGGCGCGCAGGAACACGTGAACGGGGCCGTCGCTAGAAGCCGAGAGGCACCTCGCGGTCCCTCCGGATCGCGAGGTGCCTCTCTGGTGGGGTGCGCCCGGCTACATCCCCCCGCCGCCGCCACTGCCGGGGATACGCCATTCCTCTCGCGGGCACTTGTTCGCGCCGTTGAACCAGCCGAACCGCTGGTACTTCACACCGTTGATGTATTTGAAGACGTTGTTCCAACCGAGCTTGACGACGCAGGCGTCCGGGTTGAAGGTCGCGGGCACAATCGTCGACGCGCTGGCGGGACTCGCGGGCCCCAGCAGTAGCGCGATGCCCATTGCCGCTGAAACGGCGAGTACGGGCACTTTCCGAATAGGTGAGGATTTCATTTGGCGAAAGTAGCAGGAATCCCCTGCGATTGTGTCGTCATCCACCGGGTGAGTTGTTCGATCGGTCCCCGACCCAAGAGTATTCGCCATGTGCACGCGAATACTACACAAAGAACTGCAACAATCCAGAACGATGACCAACTTTGAAGCTTGGATATCCCGGATACCTCGACGATCAGAGATATCACTAGAACGTGCAGGACGTAGATCGAAAGCGGCATGCTGCCTATGCTCGTCGTAAGAGCCACAAGCTTTCGCGCGCCGCCTGCCGGCCGCCTCAGCACGACCACAAGCACCCAGATTAGAGCAGCACCGAAAGCGCCAGCGCTGATCCCACTCAAGGCACTGGGCACCTCAGGAGTGAGCGACATCAGTGGAACAACTGCCGCACATCCGATGCCAACGATCAGCGCAATGATGGCGAGGCGAAGCATCTTCGTCGCGACGAGTAGTCCGGCGCGTTGCATCCACAGTCCGAAGAGGATGTAGGGCATCCAGATCACCGCAGGGTATTGGCCGGCGAACGTCCAGATCACGAACTGCTGGAGGACCATCGGGATGGTGACCCCGTCAACTAGCCACATGAACGCCGTGATCAGGAACGGGCCTAGTGCGGCGAGCGAGATGCTGACGCTGAGGAGTACCCCTCGCCGAAGGAACAGCATCGGGAGGGCGAGGAGGAAGAAGAATCCGTAGTAGTCCAGGATGACGATCACTCCCGAGCCCCACAGACTGAGGAGCAGGCCGAGAGCGATCAGGACCACCGCGCGGATGGTGATGGAGCGGCGCGCTTCAGATCGCGCAGACGCATAGTCACCACGCGCGGAGATGATGCCGAGCGAGATCCCGTCTAGCAGTGCAAACAGTAGCTGTGGTCGCTGATCGCCGACCAGAGCATGAATGACGGGAGAGTTGTCGATCGTGATCGGCGGCAAGCAATGAAGGGCGATCATCCCGAGGATCGCGAGACTTCAGGCCGCGTCGACTCCGAGAATCCGCGTCATTTCGCGAGACTCAAATGGTTCCTAGCCGATACTGGGCTACAGTGCTCGGCTGAGCGAGAGGGTGATGGAATGAAGCGTTGGTGGATGTGGGTCGTCGCTGTTGCGACCGTGGTTGGGTCGGCGTGGGCTGCATACGTCATCACCGTCGAGATCATTGCACGTAGGAACATCGCAGAGTTCTCGCAGCGGCCTGAGGTCGAGAATTGGGCTCTCCCCTACCTCGGGACGGAGGGTCCGGCGATGGTTGTCGCAGTCTGCGTCGCGATTCTGGTCACCGCTATCTGGGTCGTTGCGTGGGCGATGAGCGTTCGAGCAAGGCAGCGAGCTGCCGGGACCCTGGGCAAGTGAAGGCTTTCGCAAGATCGTTACTCGCGGCTGGATCGGTTGTGACGCTCGGTGCTCTCCTCCCAGCGTGCTCCTCTACCCCGCCGATCGATTCAGCATGTGTGGAGGGTGCGACGGTGGTGCGCTCCATCACTAGCGCGCTGAGTGCCGGCCTCGACACTTCTGAGCCTGCTGAGATCACGGCGAATCTCGGTCTGCTCAGTGATGCGGTCTCTCACATTGACACCGAGGCCGATTCGGCTGAAGGGGAGGCGCTCGGTCAGGTCCGGGAGGCGGTGGACTCGCTGGTGCAAGAAGGGAACAACCTTGTTGACGGCGCGCCATCCGAGATAAACGACAGCGTAAATTCACTCATTTGGACTATTGGCCAGTTGGACAAGGTGTGCGACGGAGCAATTCTGTCGACTTCAGCACCTTTGTAACATTGTGAAATAGAGTCTTTCGATCGGCTATTACTGGATTTGAGCC
Organism: Microbacterium sp. NPDC058389; assembly: GCF_042722305.1. NCBI lineage: Bacteria > Bacillati > Actinomycetota > Actinomycetes > Micrococcales > Microbacteriaceae > Microbacterium > Microbacterium sp. NPDC058389. The sequence goes on along the minus strand of NZ_JBHXJQ010000002.1, from coordinate 351,065 downwards.
GGAAACTATGCGCAATCCGCGCACCGAGTTGGCCGGTATCCATGGAAGGTCGATATGAAGCGACGGATCATTGCAGTGACGGTTGGAGCCACGATAATTGCCTCGGTGCTGTTGGGGGTGTCTCCGGCATCGGCGGCGTCGTTCCGGCTCATTGATGGCGGGACAACGCAGGCCAGCTGCCAGAAGATCCGCAATCAGTACTTCCAATGGGGATACACCAACGTGCTTGGGTGCCAGCAGCTTCCCTCCGGGCGTTGGGGCTTCTACATTCCGCCGTGGTCGTAGCCACTAGTTTCGCCCGCACGTGTCGGTTTGCGCGGGCGAAACTCGTCCTGACGCTGGTTTGCGAGGGTTGACTGCATACTCCCCCTTCCGCGAACTCCGACAGCACGGCGCGGCGGAACCCGATCCTGCGGTCGGGTGAGTGGCCCTCCCGCTCGTCCTCGCGAGTCGCTATTGCCGGGGGCGAAGTACGGCCGGCGCGGCGAGGGAAGCTTGCGTGACCGTATTCAACGTCCGCTCGGTTCCTTGGCTCTTCACCCCCGTGTGCGTTGCTACTTCGGGATCGTAGCCCGGCATGCGGATGTCGCCGTCGACGTCAGCGCCCCGTGCTGAACGAGTTCGTCTCGGTCTCAGTTGGCCGTCACCCGCACGGTCGCCTGCGAGGCTCGTCGGGATCGGCTGAAGCGGAACATCGCGTCGAGGATCTCATGCTTCTGGTCTTCGGAAACGGTAGTAGGGAGCTGGGTGAAGGTTGGCTTCGCTGAGTTCATGCCGGGCCTATGCGGCAGCCCGCGAGTCGAGTCCAGTCTCCGTGCGATGTAGCCCAGGATGAGAGGACACTCCCAACATCATCCGAGGTGAGCCGTGCCCTCCGTCAGCACTGTCTATCTGGGCGCGGGTTCCGATCTCCGCGCCGTCAACGAGCTGTTCGTCATGAGCGGGCTGGGCCCGATCGTCACCGAGCAGCCGGACCAGCAGATCGTCGCGCTCTACGCGGACGGTGAGCTCGTCGGCGCCCTCCACGCCTGCGCCCCCGTCGTCGTGGCGTACTCGCTTGTGCAGGCGGGCATGGGAGTGGAAGAGGCAGCTGAAGCTGCCGGCCGCATCCAGGCCATTGAGGCGCTGGCGGTGGCGCGCGAACACCGCGGCGCGGGATACGGCGCGTTGCTCATCGACAAGGCTTCCGAGCACGCCCGCGTGCAGTTCTTCTCGGAAACCCTGCTCGCCAAGATCGACGGCTCCGACCCCGAGCTCATCGACTGGTATGCCCGTCGCGGGTTCTCGGTGTGCGCCCCTGGTCAAGCCCTGCAGGTGAACGGCGTCAGCCTGCCGCTGTCACCCGAGCACCGCGACGCCTGGAAGTCGTTGTCCACCGATTCGTAGAGCACGCCAAGCGCCGCAGCGTATCCACCCGAGCCGACTCGGGCGGAGACGTGCAGGTGATGGATGACACCTCGAACGCACGCCGGTTATGACCTCAGCCCGGTGCGTCGCGCCGGGTGGGAAACCAGCCAGGCGCTTCCTGCGGGAGAGATGGCTAACGCCTCAACAAGCCGAGCGTGAGCCCGCGGCCCGGCCGCGCCGCGGACTCCAGTGTCTCGGCCGGCCGCGTGCGCCACGTCGAGCACGCTGAGTGCGACCGCAACGCGTTCTAGGAGCGCGTCTGCCTCACCCAGAGCGCGATCGCGGACCTCACCAGCATGGGGTGAGCAAGGTCCGCCCGCGCGATGGGTTACAGGGCGCTACCGCTTGCCGCGGCCATCCCGCAGCATCTCGCCGCGATCTCAGACAGTTGGTGGTTGCTGTCGCCCCTGGTAACCGACGCCCACGACCGAATGCGAGGGTCGCGGCGTCAGCGCAGTTGAACGAACGCTCAGAGCATGGCGTGTTCGCTGAGAACCAGGGATGCGCGTTCGGCTGATTCGTAGATATGTGCGCGCCACCCCGCGTCCCGGGCCGCGGCAACGTTGGCTCCGCGGTCGTCGAAGAAGATTACGTCCGTCGGATCGATGGCCATGTCTTCTGTGACCCATCGGAATACCTCCGGATCGGGCTTTGCCCGTCCCATCTCGCATGAGAAGTACGAGTACGCAATGAGATCGAACCATGGTGCTAGGCGCAGTGTCCGCGCGAGGTTGTGCGGCGCATTGGAGAGAACCACCGTTGGGGTTCTCTGGTCACGCAGCCCGGCGAGAATCACGCCCGCCTGCTCATCGAGCGAGCTCCACGACGCGCAGTCGATGCGGTCGAGTTCGCGAACCAACGTCGGCGTCGGCTGCACGCCCACCCTGTCCAGCACGCCCGTCCAGTATTGAACGTGGGAGTCACCGAGGTCATATGCGTCGCGCAACTCCCAGTAAGCCCGGTCCATAGTCGTGCAGGAGACCCCGGCGGCTGCAGCCACAGCCTCGGCCCGGCCGTCTTCGTGGCAGAGCACGCCGCCCACGTCGAATACGACGACGCGACGCACGAGAGAAGCCGCCATCAGTCGTTCTCGTCCTGCTCGACCTCTATCGACAGAACGCCAGGGACGTCCGCGATCGCTTCGAGGAGACGAGATGGCTCCTGATTTTCCCGGCCGCGGATGCTGATGATGGCTTGGAAGCGCGGCGTCTTCCCGGGTTTCGTGACGTCCTTCGTCTCCGTGACAAGGGCGTCAAAGCCCCACTGGGCGGCGATCGACAGGGTGTTCCGAAGAGCGCCGTACCCTTCGCGGTATCGAACTTTGAACATGGTCTTGTCAGGCTCCCGTCTGATGAAGAGGCCAAGCTTTCCGAGCACTGTGACCGTGAGCAGGTGAAGACCGGTTGCGAGGATTGCAAGAACCGGCGCGCCTGCACCGCACGCCATTCCAATCGCCGCCGTCAGCCAGATAGAAGCAGCAGTCGTCAACCCCGAGACCGCGTTCTGGCGCACGAAGATGACCCCAGCACCCAAGAATCCGATGCCAGAGACGATCTGAGCGGCAATACGAGACGGATCGACGATCGTCGTGGGTCCGGTGACAGCCTGGAATCCGTAGGCCGAGACCAAGGTGAACACCGCGGAGCCGACACCGACCAGAGTGTGAGTGCGGATCCCCGCGCTCTTCAGTCTTCGGTGCCGCTCGATGCCGACGATGGCGGAAAGGACGAAAGCGAGGAGAAGCAGCACAGCCTCGGTAAGCGTCGATCGGCTGATCCACTCGATGTTCATGTCTCGCCTCCATCAGGATCGTAGGGAACGTTCCCGATGAGTATAGGGATCGTTCCCTGTAATGTGGTAATGCGGTGGCCGAACGTCCGCCCGAAGGAGGAGCCGATGGCTCGCAAGGCGGACCGACTGCCGACGATCATCGACATCGCCCGCGCCACGGGGCTGTCGAAATCGGTGGTCTCGCGCGCACTCAACGGCGAGCCTGGAGTAAGCCCTGAGAGCCGGGAGATCGTCACCGAGACTGCGAGTCAGATGGGCTACGTGACGAACGCCATCGCGCGGAAGATGCGCACGCAGGGGGTCGACACAGTCGGCGTGCTTGTCCGCGATCCGGCGAGCGTGTTCTACGGCGCGTTGCTCGGGGCGCTGCAGTCCGCGGCAGCCGCGCGAGGCGTCCGCCTGCTGACAATGACGGGTTCTGGCAAGCCGGACCTCGAGGAGGAGCGCTCCGCGCTGAGGTCGCTACTCACTCTGCGCGTTGATGGCCTCCTAGTGTGCAGCGGACTCCTGCCGGCGTCCGATCTGTATCCGTTCGCGGATCGCGTGCCCACCGTCGTTGTCGGGCGCAGCGAATGGGACACCCGCATCAGCAGCGTCTGCTGCGACGACGAGGATGGCGCCCGCCAGATCGTCGACTACGTAATCGAAGCCGGGTTCACTCAGATCGTCGTGCCGATCCCTCCCGCGGCCACCGCACCAAGCCTCCACGTTCGAGGAAACCTCCTGGCCGCCGCAGCACAGACACGCGGACTGCACCCGCACCTGATGCCGTCAGACTCTCCCCAGCAGTTCGCCAACCAGTTCGCCGGCCGAGACTCCGGTCCAATCGCCCTACTTGCCCCGAACGACCACTGGGCCGTCAGAATCCGCGAGGAGCTCGGCGACAGGGCGGGGCGGCTTGTGACGGGGTACGACGGTGTCGGCATCTTCACCACGCCGCTCCTGCACCTCACAACGATCGTTCAACCCATCGACGCGATCGCAGCATCCGCCCTCGATCTGGTGGTCGACATCCTGACGAAGGAACGATCCGCCGAGCACTTGAGCCTCGCAGGGTCCCTGCGAGTTGCCACCTAACGTTTGACAGCCGTTCGCCCCTGTGTCATTCTCGAAATAGGGAACGTTCCCTATGCTGAGTGCTCACGGAAGTGCACTCCCCTGGAACTCGCTCAACGAAGGCAAACCCATGACGCAGACAACGCGAACCCTGGTGCTCGCTCCGAATTGGGAACGTTCCCGATCCACGCGATCAGAATTCTCTCACCGCACGCGTCGCACGCCCGCTTGGTGGGCCGTCCTTCTCCTCCTGCCGGCGCTGGCCTTCTTCATCGTGTTCGACTACTACCCGCTCGGCCGCGTGGTCGGGCTGTCATTCCAGTCCACCGATCTGTTCGGTCGGCCGTCGGGATTCATCGGCATCGAGAACTACATCGACATGTTCTCCTCCCCACAGTTCCTCAGCACGCTGGGCGTCACCTTCGCGTTCGCGATCGGGTCGGTGATCGCGAAGATCATCCTGGGACTGGCGATCGCACTCCCAATGTCGACGAGCGCTCGCGCCGGCTGGCTTGCCCGCCCCGTGGTGCTCATCCCGATGGCAATCTCCGTGGCTGTCGCCGGTCTGGTCTTTCGCGCAATGTTCCAGCCTGGCTTCGGGCTCGCCGACCAGATCCTTGCCGCGGTGGGAATTCCCAGCCCGGGATGGCTCACGAACCCGAACTTCGCGTTGGTCAGCGTGATCATCGTCGACACCTGGGTCGGCATCGGCTTCACCGTGCTGATCCTTCTCGCAGGTCTCGCGTCCATCCCTCAGGAGATCCGCGAAGCCGCCGCCCTCGACGGCGCGGGAGCATGGCGCACCGGCGTGTCAATCGTGATCCCGCTGATCAGCTCATCCGTGCTGTTCCTCGTGATCTACCACACTGTCGGCGCGCTTCGAGAGTTCACCGTGATCAACGTGCTGACCCAGGGCGGCCCCGCAGACGCGACGCGAACGCTCGTCATCGACATATGGAACCTCGCGTTCGGCGCTAGCGGCGGCAACTTCGGCCAGGCGTCCGCCCGCGCGATCGTACTGCTCGTCATCGTCGGGGTCGTCAGCTTTATCCAGTTCCGCGTCAGCAATCGAAAGGTCCACTACTGATGTCCCGGATCGCCCGCTACCTGACGCCGATCTACCTGACCGTCGTCGTGCTCATCATCGCGTTCCCGATCCTCTACGCGTACATCGGCGCGTTCCGGCCCGCTGGGGCACTCAGCGGAGGACTGGATGGGCTGATCCCCACCTCATTCACGCTCGACAACTTCGCCCGCGCACTCAACCGCGCACCGCTTTTCCTGCAACTCGGTAACAGCGTGATCGTGACAATCGCACAAACCGCACTGCAGGTAGTCACCGGCATCTTCGCTGCCTATGCACTGGTGTTCGGGAATCTGCGCTTCAGCAAGCTCATCTTCGGGGTGTTCCTCATCTCGATGATGATCCCGGGTGAGACCACCATGATCGCGAACTACCTGACCGTTCGGTCCATCGGCCTTTACGACACCCTCGTCGCCGTGTTTCTGCCGTTCGGCGCGTCGGCGGTGACCATCTTCCTGTTCTACCAAGCGTTCCGGAGCTTCCCGGTGGAGATCCACGAAGCGGCGGTCCTGGACGCGGTCGGACCAATGCGGTTCCTGTGGTCGTTCCTCGTGCCGCTGTCGCGACCGACGCTTGCCGCGGCCACCATCACTTGCGCGATCGCCGCGTGGAACGGCTACCTCTGGCCGCTGCTCATCACGGACACGCCCGAAAAGCGCACCGTGCAGGCCGGAATCTCCCAGATGGCCGACTCTGTGGGGCCGGACATCGGTGCCCTCCTCGCCGGATCTGCACTCGTCAGTCTCCCGATGATCATCGTCGTGATCATCGGCCAATCCGCCCTCACCCGGGGGCTCACCGAAGGAGCAAGCAAATGAAGTCGACACGGCTAGCCGTCACATCGACGGTCCTCACGCTGGCGACCGCGGCCGTCCTGACCGGCTGCAGCGCCGGCGGCAGCACCCCGACCAAGACCGCAGGCCCCGTCACGCTCACCTTCTGGCACTCCGCCGAGGGCGCGACCGCGGAGACCCTCGACGCAATCGTCAAGGACTTCAACGAGTCCAACGATGACCAGATCACCATCGAGGCGACCTACCAGGGGAAGTACGACGACACCGTCGCCAAGCTGTCCGCCTCCGTGCAGGCAGGCGACCTCCCCGACCTGGTCCAGATCAACGACGTCAACACCGCCTTCATGGTCGATAGCGGGCTTGTCGCCCCTGCAGAGCAGCTCGTGGCCGATGCCGGCGTCAGCTATAGCTTCGACGCGCTGGTACCCGCCGTCGCGAACTACTACACGGTGAACGACACCATCTACTCCATGCCTTTCCAGGCCTCTCAGCCCGCCGTCTTCGTCCGCGATGACGTGCTCGCTGCGACCGGCGAAACCGCGGACACTTTCCCCACCACCGTCGACGGCCTCGCGGAGTGGGCCGAAAGAGCCAAGGCCGCGACCGGCAAAGCCGGGCTGACCTTCCACCTCAACCCCTGGTGGTTCGAAGAACTCACCGCCGGCGCCGGGATCGAGTACTGCACCCCTGACAACGGACGCGGCGGAGACCCGGCCGACGCATTTACGACCGCCGACGATGCGCAGATCGACCAGTGGACCACCCTGCAGGGACTGTTCGCAGATGGCGCCGCGCTGAACATCGGGACTGACTTCGCAGCCGGCGTGAACGCCCTCGCTGCCGGCGAAGCGGGCGCATTCTTTTCTTCTTCGGGCGCGCTCGGCACCGTCACCTCCGCGATGACCACCGACTGGTCAGTCGTGCCGTTCCCCACCGACAGCAAGAAGGGTGGGGTCGCGCCAGGCGGGAACAGCGTGTTCGCGATCAACGAGAGCCTCGACTCTGATGATAAGAAGGCTGCGGCCGCTGAGTTCCTCGCCTACCTTGGCAGCGACGACGTCCAGGAACAGATCTTCACCGCGACCGGGTTCCTCCCCACAACGGAGCCGGCACTGGAAGCGGTCAAGCCGGAGGCAGACCCCCGGCAAACTGCCCTCCTCGACCAGCTCGCCAACACCCCCGATACCGTTCCGGCGGCCGGGTGCCTGAGCGGCGCGCTGCAGGCCGTGCGCGGCGAACTCACACCGGCGATCGAGAAGATCGTTCAGGGCGCTGACGTCGCCAGCACGCTCGGTGCAGTTCAGGATGCCGCCACGGATCTGGTCGCCGACTACAACGAACGTGCAGGCAAATGAGCCGACCGAACGTCAACGTCGGTTCACTCGACGACCGGCCACGCCCGGACTCGGAGTACCGGTACGGCATCTTCATTCGCCCACCGGCTGAGGTCGCGCTACCCACGCTCGAGCTGATGCGAACAGTGCGGGATCTGTTCGGCTTCCATGCGGCCATGGCGTACCCACCACACATCACCCTGATCGGATCCATCGTGCTCGATGGCACCGAGGATGCACTGATCCGGACGATCGACGGCGCGCTTGCGAATCGCAGAGCGATACCAGTGCACGGTTGCGGGCTGAATGCTCAGATCGGGGCCGCAGTCGGGATCGACTACAACTGCCTGCCGAACGGGGAGCTCAATACACAGCTCGCAGACCTGTACGACGACCTTCGTGAAACGACACAAGCGCTTCGCGGCTACGAGCCCACCGACCGGAAGGCTGACGCAAGACGCAACAAGGAAGCACGGGAGCACTTTCGCGCGCACCTGACCGTGCTTGGTCACGACGGCATCGACAACTCCTACCTGCGGAGCGAGGCACGGGACTTTCTGGAGCCGCTGACCCCGACCGTGGCGGCCGACTGGACCGCGCGGACGATCACGCTCTATCGATTCTGGTCCGCCGCCTGGGACGACAAGTATTGGCTGTCTCAGGAGTGGCTTCCGCTCAGGAGCTGGACGCTGGCTGAATAGCGCGGTTCGGGTGGTGTGCGGGCACACCCGCACACCACCCGAACCGTTTCCACTGCCAGCATGATCCATGCGCGGCGCCCACGACGTCACTGGTCTGCGCATGCGCAACGCATGCGCAGACCAGCCTGATATCGTTTCGTCGTCACCGAAAACAAGGAGGCCAGAGTGGGCGTCAGTGGGAACCCAGCAAAACGCGCGGAGCGGAACAGCAAAAAGGGCATCGCGATCCACCACGTGATGAAAGCTGACGAGGACTTCGACGACACCGCTGACATGCTCTTTCAGCTGGTTCGGACGGCGGAGGCTAACCACCCCGGCAAGCCCCGCTACCTGTATCTGGATGTCGACGGTCACCGGAACAGCAGCGGTGGCTTCGATCATGACGCGCTGGAGATCATCAAGGAGTACATCCTCGGGTTCCTCGCTCCCTACTTGACTGAGGTCCACAATCCGTTCGGACACTTCAGGCCCTCTCGGGCTCAGCGAAACGACCTGCCTGAGAGGATCACTGTCCTCACCACTGACGATGAGCGTCGTAGCGAGACGATGAGGGCCGCGGTCGCGGCGGGTCTCGAGGTGTACGACTCCAATGTCGGCAGCGAGCGACACCCAGTCGAGGAAGAGTGAGCATGGCTTCTCTCCGGCAACTGCCGTCAGGGGCGTTCCAAGCATCAGTCCTGCTCGATAGCGGCAAGCGCACTACCCACACCGCAGCAACCCTCGAGGATGCCGACGCGTGGGCGGCTGAGGTAGAAGCAAAACGGGACGCGGAACGGGAATCGCGTCGCGATCGCGATGCGGAACAGTCCATCGCCTTGTACATCAGCGCGCTCGAGGAGTACGCGCGTCGTGGGCTACTTACGAGTAGGCATCGGGCTGAGCTACTGAAAATCGCGCGCGGTTAGCCACCGCCATCGGCCGTCCTATCCGCAGCCGCACCGACAGTTCGGTTCAGAGACCACCGTCCCGCCGGGTCCGGAATGATGGCTCTGCAAACCTCTGCCGGAAACAGCTCCTCAGCCGTGGATGCCGCGGTTGAGGCTCGGCCGTTGGTCGTCAGCCGGCGGCTCCAGGTAGAAGCGGCTCCAGCCGAGGTAGGTTTCCCCAGACTCGTTGATTTCGGACACCATCCGGATCAGTTGGTCCGCGTCGGCGTTGTACAGGTACGGCGAGTCGTTAGCAAAGCGCTGGAGGTCGACTGGCGCGACGGCGCCGCTGAACGCAATGTGCCGGCGGTGGTAGTTGTTGCCGTGGTGGAGCACCTCGGTCAGCGTTCCGGGCACGAGGCGAAGCGATTCGCGCCGTTCACGGGCTTCCGCGCGGTCAGCGGCGTGGAGCAATGAGGCCGTCTGCTTCAGTGGAGTTCATTTTCGTAGGGTCTCTCGTGGGGGCCGAATGGGACCTCTCCCCTATGCGCGAAGTCCCGGACAAGCAACTGCAGTCTGAGCACCCAGCGGCTGCCCGCATCCCGTCACGCGCAAGTCGTCGCGTCGGGACCAGGGTGATGCCGTGCGCGGTGGGCCCGGCACGTGGGGCCGTCACCGCGTTCTGCTCGTTCGAGCTAACTGACGACCTACCCGTCTGCGGTCATTCTCCCCATCACCTTGTCGTGAACATCTTGATGCGCCATGGCGCTGCGCTTTGTCGACACCGCGATGGTCTGCCAGAGGATGTGGTTGTTGACCTCGAACTTGTGCGCGAGGTAGTGGCGGGTCTCGATGGCTCTGTCGTACTCGGGGCCAGGGTGACGCGCAACAAACTGGCGTCCTAGGTTGTTTGCCTGCTCACCGAGCCGCACGAGTGCGCCGATTGCGGCGAGCGGGAGGAGCGAGTCGATGACAAAGAAGGCATCCGAGCCAGCTTTGCGAATCCGCTCGATGTCTCCGTACGCCTCCGTGATGTTGGCCAGCGTCTCCGCGATTTCCTTCTCAGTGGGTTGATCCCTCGTCGGGCCCAGCCGCACCTCGGGCGCGGAGTGCGGCGTTGGAGCGTACTTCCCCGAGGCCCGCTCCCGTGGCTGCGAGCTCACAGTTCCACCGCGTCCGTCGACAGCCTTAGCGCAAGGCCCGTCCCAGTGATGACTAGCTCGACAGGCTCTCCCGCGACTCGCGACACCAGCTCTTCGGCCGCATAGAGGTCTGCGACGTCCACGTGCGCATCCGCCGATGCGACCAAGCGCAGCGTGCGCACGTCGTCGGAGGCTGGTACGAGAATTTCCGTCAGACCCAGTTCGCGAAGTCCGCGGAGGAGATCCGTCCGGCGAGCCCGGAGAACGTCGATGAGGTCGGCATGTGATTCCATACCTTCGCTATGCGCGGTCACGCGCAACGGGTTGACCACATCGCTAGTGCCGCTGAACCGGCTTCAGCTCACGCACGGCACCGCGTGTGGTCGCCTGCGGCTAGCCCAGGGCTTCGCGCTTGCGACGCGTCTTCTATCTGCCGCAATACGTCGCCGCGGAGCGGCCTACACCACCCCAGCTGTATGCGGGGTACATCGCGGAATGCGCCGCGTCCGCCGTTCGCGTCATGAAACAGCCGTTGATGCGTCGTGCATTGTCGAGGCGCAACGCCGTCCCACTGGCTTCCCCCTCTGTAACGGTCAACTACCTGGCGTGCGTCAGTAGGGGAAGCTGGGGTGGGGTGATTACGGAGTGATGAGTTTCAGCACGGTAGATGGCGTGGTCCGCCGGGAACGCCTGTCGAACATTCTGAGCTCGCCGCTGGTACGGGCGTGCATTGTGCAGGGGCCTAGCGGGAGCGGGAAGACGACCCTGTTGCGCAGCTGGGCGACGCTGGACCACTCGGGGACGATGGTGTGGGTTTCGCTAGCCAGCGGGATCGCCTCGAGGCAGACGTTCTGGCAGCACGTAGCGAGCACGCTGGCACGCGCAGGCGAGCTGCCCCCAGATGTCGCGGTACGTGTGAAGGAGCAGCTCGCGGCGTGCGTCGATCCGGTGCAGATCGCCACGGGGCTGCTTCGCGGCCAGGGTGAGGTCACGCTCGTGCTCGAAGCCTACGAGCACCTTGCGGGCGCCATCCCTCAGGTCGACGGTGACCTCCGTCGGCTGCTGTCAGCGGCCCCTGAGCTGCGCCTGGTGGTCGCGACGCGAGCGAACACCAGCCTGGTCGAGTACGACCCTCCGGACGGCCGCGCTGTCCGCGTGGTGACCAGCCCAGAGTTGGCGCTCACCGTCGACGAAGTTCAGGCACTGCTCGCCGAACTAGCCGGCATCGATGATCCCGAGGTGGCAGCGTCCGTGGTCGCCGCGACTGGCGGGTTCGCGTTGACGGTGCGGGCGGTGGTCCTTGCGATGGCGCAGCTGGGCGGCATCCCCCGCCTGGACTCCATCGAATGGGACTCTGTCGTCACCGCGCGGATGGAGTCTTTGCTGCCCGATGCTGAGGCCATAGCGTTCGTGACAGACACCAGCGTCCCGCCATACTTCGACGTCGATGTCGCCAGCCGACTCAGCGGGCACCCTGACGTGGAGCGGATCCTGGCAGTGCTGGAACACAACGGTTTCGGACGATGGATCCCGTATACGGGAGCTCGCCCCTTCTTCCAGTACGTAGACAGTGTGCGGGACGCGTTCCGCGCACGTGCAACCACACAGCAGGATCGATTCCAACGCCTTTGCGTGCTCAGCGCCGAATGGTTGTTGGCTCAGGACGAGATCGACCAGGCCCTGCAGTTGGCGATCGAAGCCGAGGATTACGCATTCGCCGATCGCATCTTCGTATCCCTGGTGATTCAGAACCCCGACAGTTACATCACCGACCGGTTCCTGCCGACCCTTCAAGGCGTGCCCGAAGCGGTCCTCCACGAGCATCCGGTGCTGGCGTTCGGGCTGGGCCTGGCGCTGGACGCAAACCCTCTGCTGCGCCACGACGCGCCTCGAGCATTCCGCATCGTGGTCGAGTCGTCCGCCTCCCCGTCGTACCTCTCACCCGAGCTCGATGCTTTCTCCCTCATGGCGATGAGGGCGGTCGCATCTCGCATCGCGTTCGACTTCCACGGCTCAGCAGCGATGGCACAGTCGGCGTTGGCGCTGTTGGAAGCGGTTCCGGCAGATATCGTTGCTGAGCACGGTGAGCATGTCGGAACAACCCTGCGTCAGCTGAGCTTCAGCTTGCTTCAGGCGGGTCACATTGACGATGCCGTCGCGACCGCGTCCCGATCGGTGTCCGCATGCACCTCGCAGACAACCCGGAACTATTCGGTCGTGTATGCGGCCGGCGCGAGCGCGTTTGCCGGTGACATGGGGCGCGCCCAGGCATTCCTGGCATCCGTCGATCCGGCAGCGTGGCCCGAGGGCATGCGCCGCTCCTACTTGAGCGCATTAGCCGTGGTGACAGAGGGGTATCGGCTCCTTGACGCGATGGATCCGCAGGGCGCAGCTGACGTGCTGCTGGAGACGGACGCGTACACCCCGACGAGCGAGTTCTGGCCCTACTTCACCGCGATCTCGCTGTCTGCGCGCGTCGCCCTCGGGCAAGGTGTCGCTGAGGCGGAGCGGGTCGCAGCCGAACTCGCTGGGCCCACGCCGCCCGGCGTGGGCGACAACGTCTCCACCGACCACCTCCACGCAGTTCTGGCGCGTGCATTCCTGCTCGCCGGTGACCGCCGGACCGCGGGGAGGGTCCTCGACGGCTGCTCGCCGGAGCGCGCTCAGCTCGCGGCGGCGCGAATCGCTCGCCTCATCGCGGACGACCAGGGCCCGGCGGCCCTGGCCCTCGCGAGATCGGCGTTGGATCTTGCTGATCACACGCCACGCACGAAGGCGGATACCCGCGCCGTCAGCGCTGTCGCCGCGCTGCGTTGTGGTGACCCGGAGCTGGCCTGGGCCTGGCTCAACGCGGCAGTGTCCACCTGGGAGACTCTGGGGCCACGCGCGCACGTGGCGATGCTCGGCTCCGCAGATCGTCTACTCCTGCAGGAGCTGGCGACCCTGAAGGGGTCGCGGGCCGCCACCGCCTACCTGGATGTCCCCCTGAACACCGCGCCCCCGCCTAACGTCGCACCCAACCCGCTCACCTCCCGCGAACTGGTCGTCATACGCGCCGTGGACACTCACGAGAGCGTCCGGGAGGTCGCGAAGGCACTGGTCGTATCCCCGCACACGATCAAGTCACAGTTGCAGTCCATCTACCGCAAGCTGCAGGTGTCTTCCCGGCATGCAGCGGTCGCCGTCGCGCGCGAACGTGGGCTGCTCGACGTCCACCCGGATCGCTAAGCAACGCCTCCTGGTCAGTCATCCCGATTTCGCCCCGGGTTAGTCCTGGGATGAAACCTTCCCGCGAGCGTATGAAACCGGGGTAGTTCCCCGATCTGCCTGGCGCGACTGGGTCAGAGTCGAGAGTACGCGCGGACACGCGGGCCATCCAGCAGGCCGCTTCTTCGTGCGTCGCGGCGCTCGGGGGGAGTGTCGCCGAAGCCGTCAGCGTGCGCTTCAGCGTGTCGCTGACCTCGCCCAGAGGAGAGACCCGTGTCTTCGACCCGACCACTGGTGAACCGATCGCTGCGCGGCGCGCTACATCGAGCAACCGCTGTCATCGCGACCATCGGCCTAACCGTCGTCGCACTTGTGACCGTACCCGCCGCGGCGAACGCTGCACCCAACGCGAGCATCGCCGTCGGCAACGTGACGATAGTTCCGGCGGACGCACAGGCGACCGTGGGCGACACGCTCACCGTGTCGGGTGAGTGGGATGCGACGACCGCGAACCCGCAGGCCGGAGACACGTTCACCATCGGGTTGCCGCCTGAGCTCTCGTTCCCGCAGCCCGTGCCGTTCCCTCTGATGGGTGCGGACGCACAGGGTGACCCGGTGGTCTGGGGCACCTGCCTCACCGACCCGGGCTCCGGGACCGCGACATGTGAGCTCACCGATGCGGTGACGGCGGCACCTGAGCTGGTCCGGGGGACGTGGGCGTTCGAGGTCGAGGCGACGAAGGCGACCACGGCGGAGTCGGTCGTGTTCGATCTGAACGGAGACCCGGTGCCGGTTCCTCTGCCCGGTGGCGGGGGGATCGACGACGGTATCGAGCTTCCTGGTGAGGTGTCCAAGTCGGGTGTGATGAACCAGAACAACTGGTCGATGGCGTGGACGGTCGACATCCCCGGCGCCAACATGGCCGGGCAGAGCTCCGTGACCCTGCGCGACACACTGGGGGCCGGACATCAGTTGTGCAGCCCGACCGGGTTGAAGGTGGAGACGGTGCGCGGTTCCACCGTTGCAGACGTCACCAACTTGGTCACTTCCGCACCGAACCCGGGAGCAACGGACTTCACGCTCGTGCTCACCGCCCCGCAGACAGGATTTGACCCGAACGTCACCTACCGGGTCACCTACCAAACCTGCACCCCGGACGGACAGATCGACCCCGAAGGCACCACGTACGACAACTCGGCGCAGGTTGAAGGCTGGGGTGAGGCCGGTGTCGGCATCGGACACGTCCAGAACCTGCCGTGGCAGCAGTCACTGACCAAGGCCGGCAACGTTCTCGGCGGCACCGAACGCAACGGGAAGATCGCCTGGACGGTCACCGTCCCCGGAAGCCAATTCCTCGGCAAAGATGAGTTCACGCTCACAGAGACGCTGGGAGCCGGACATGAGATCTGCTCCGACACGACCAGCGGCCTGACCATCACCGAACGCTACGGCCCCAGCAACCAGCTGCAGAAGAACATCACCGGGCTGCTCACCGCGACCACCGTGTCGTCCTCGTCGCACAGCTTCCAGCTCCGGTTCGCCATCGATGACCCGCAGTTCGCGTTCAAGGACTCCGACTACCGGTATGTCATCACGTACACCACGTGCGTCACCTCGAAGGACCTTCCTGCGGGCGGCACCGCGTACGCGAACACGGTTGACGTGGACGGCAAGATCGCCACGAACCAGGCGGCTGTCCCGGATCGTCAGCAGGGCAAGGGCGGCCGAATCAACACCTCGACAGTCACCATCGACGGTGTTCAGCACATGCCGCAGACCACGCTGGGCTGGACCGTCACCATTCCCGGTCAGATGATCGAGGACGTCCAGGATGTCCTCACCCTCATCGACACCTTCTCCGCGACGCAGACGGTGTGCACCGCCGGCGACCCGAGCGCGGGCCTCGCAGCGCGGCTGAATCTGCACGTTGAAGCCCGGGACCAGATTCAGAACGGCGGCCTGACCACCGTCGACCTGAGCGACCTCACGCAGCCGGCCGTGACCGGCAACGAGCTGACCCTCGAGATCGAAGCCACCGACCTCCCCATCCCCACCGGGACCAGCGACGGATTCACCCGCGAATACCAGTACGTCATCACGTACACCACGTGCACCGCCAGCGGTGGCATGGACGCACCCGGCACCACCTACGGCAACACGATCGCCGGATCCGGCATCCACTTCGAGACGACCACCACGCAGAACAACAGCGCGAGCGGCACCGGTCAGGGCGTGACCCGCGGCTCAGTGTCCATCGACAAGGTCCTTGCCGACACCCCCGGTGCCGAGCTGATCCCCGATGACACCACCTTCACGGTGCACTTGAAGGAGATCGATCCAACCGGCACCGCGCGAAACGAATACGACCTGCAGGTCCCCCTCAACGGCGCCCCGGTCAGCGGTCTCAATGCCCGCGGGACCGGATGGACCGTCGAACTGACCGAACCGGCATTCCCGACCATCCCTGGGGTCACCTTCGGATCCCCCGTATTCGCTGAGGGACCGGGAGTGTCCGTGAGCGAGGATGGCTCCACCGCGACCGCGTCGATCGACCCGGGCATCAACGTGTCCGTGACGCTCGCCAACACGGCGATGCTCGGCTCGATCAGCATCGTCAAGGCGCTCGACGGGCCCGCTGCGGACCTCGTCGACCCGGAACGCGTGTACCAGGTCACCGCACAGATCGACACCACCGGCCTCGGCAGCAACGTGCCGGCCCAGCCAGCCCGAAAGGTCGATGTCACTGCCGGCGTGCCCGTCGTCCTCGAGGACCTCCCGGTCGGCTCGACCGTGACGTTCACCGAAGCGCGCCCCGCCGATGACGACACCTTTACCTGGGCGGAACCGGTCTTCAGCCCGGCATCCGTTGTCGTCGGTGCGGAGCACACGACCGAGCCGGCAACCGTGACACTCACCAACAGCGTGTCCCGGACCACCGGGACCTTCACGCTGACCAAGACTGTCACCGGCGACCAGGCAGACAACCCATCCGTCCCCGACAACGTCACAGTCACCGCCAGTTGGAACGAGACCGGCCTTCCTGAGTCCGCGACGTTCTCCGTCCCCACAGACGGGACGCCGGTCCCGTTCGACCGAGATCTGCTGATCGGCACGCAGGTCACCCTCACCGAAACTCCCCTCACCAACGAATCCCGCATCAGCTGGGGCGCGCCCGTATGGTCCGGCCCCGGCGTCGCCGTCGACGGGACGTCTGCAATCGTGACGATCGGCCGCAACGCGGGCGCCACCGTCAACCTTGAGAACCACGCCACGACATCGACCGCCGGGATCACCCTGATCAAGGGCATCGCTGGTGAAGCGGCCGGCGAGGTGGAGTCGTCGACCGAGTTCCCTGTCACCGCGACGTGGACCGACAGCACCGGTTCAGTCCAGTCACGCCACCTGACGATCAACGCGGTCGAACCGACGCCGCTCGGAGTGCCGCTGCCCGCCGGCACCATCGTCACCATCACCGAGGGGACCCGCCCCGGAATCGACACGGTCATCTGGGGGTCGATCACTATCTCCGGCGACCACGTCGGTGACAACGGCGACGGCTCCGCCACTGTGACCGCATCCGACATGCAGGACGACGTCACCCTCATCACCGTGACCAACGAGGCGACCTGGGCTCCCGGTACGTTCTCGCTCACCAAGCACGTCGCGGGAGTGCAGGCAGACCACGCCGATATCCCCGAGACCGTCACGGTGCTCGCCTCCTGGACCGAGGGCGGCCCGCAGTCCGCTGAGATCTCGGTGCCCACCAACGGCAAAGCTGTCACCTTCTCGCAGCAGCTCCCGCACGGGATCCAGGTGACCCTGTCCGAGGTCGCTCCGGGGAACACGCCTCAGTTCGGCTGGGCCTCCCCCACCTGGGGTGGCGACAACGTCACAGCACACGAAGACGGCACGGCGAGCGTCACCATCGGCGCCGCCACGACCGCCGAGGTGGAACTCACTAACACCGCTCTCGCGTCCGTGGGCTCCCTGACGATCACCAAGTCGGTGACCGGAACGGGCGCTGCTCTCTCCAAGTCCACCGTCTTCCCGGTCACTCTGACGTGGACGGACCTACTCGGCGACCAGCAGACCCGCACCGTCGACCTCATCGCGGGTACCCCCGTGACCATCGACGGCCTCCCCGTCGCCACCGAAGTCCACCTCCAGGAGCACGCCGGCGAGCTCGCCGACAGCGTCCGATGGGCCGCAGCTCACTGGTTGACCAAGAGCGAGGACGCTGAACTGACGACGGAGACCGGATCGGCTTTCGCAACCATCACACTGACGGAAGCGACGGCGGAGCTCGCGCTGGAGAACACGCTCATCGTCGCTGCGGGTCTCGCCGCGACCGGGGCCGAGCTCACCCTCGTGTGGGGCCTCACCGGCGCGGCTGTGGTCGCCCTGCTCGCTGGAGCGCTCGTCTTCCGAGCCCGCCGCCGCATGTCATAACCGCGTGGCGGTGGTGGATGGATCCCGCATCCACCACCGTCACTCCCACCACCACGCACAACTTCGAAGCAAGCCTGCAGTCCCCAGACTGTGCGGGTCCATCCGTACGCAACACGACTTCATTGTTCGGTTGCCCGCCTGCGCCGGCGAGAAGCTTGCCGTCGCAACCTAGATTGGAGGGTTTGCAGCGGTGTCGCGCATAGACGTCGCGACGGAACGTGCGACAGTGCGGCAATCGGCTCGATCCTTGCCTCGATGACCTTCGAGGCGCTTCAGCAGAGAACCCCGAGACGACGAACGGATACCGCGGAACAGGAGATGATGCGACGGTCACACCCCCGCGTCCAGCGCGATGCCCTGCGTCGAGTCACCACGCCGAACATCGCCGTCAGCGCTACTGTGGGGCTACAGGAGACGATGGGGACACTCGTGAATGATGAGACGCGAAGCGTGGACCACGACAGGCGCTTCGAACTGACGACATCGCTTAGTTTTCCGATGCTGGCGCCGAGCCTGTTGGACGAGCTTGCCGCGAAGCTCGATGACGCTGTCTTCGAGGAGACTGGCGAGGTCCCCGCCGCAACCGCGTACTTCGTTGCCGTCGATCACGAGACCGCCGAGATCACCATCGGACTGCGGTTCGAGGGCATGGACGCTCGATACATCACCGAGACCGCGTCCGAAATGCTTGAGGCAGCTCTCACACGGTTGTCCGGGCAGGACGGCCCACGACTGACACCTGTTCGTGAGGACTCGATGCTCGTTCCGGCATGAGTTCCGATGAGCGGGCGATCCGCGTACGCACGTGGATGTGGCGCGCCTTCAAGTGGTGGGCGCCGCAGACATTCGTCACCCTGGGCACCATCTCGTCCCTGGTTTGGGGTGTCTATGGCGAGAAGGCAGTCTGGGCCTTCTGGGTGGCCGTCGTTCTCCTCATCGCCGCCGTCATCGCCCAGTTGGCACTGCAGCGCCCGACATACATGAAGCTGTCGGCAGACTACGACCAGTTGAAAGAGAGCACGGACGCCGAACGGGAGAACCTGAAGGCCGACAGTGCCGCCAAAGCCAATGCGCTGGGGCAGGCAATGCAGGTGCTGCTACGAAACTTGGCCGAGCACTGCAACGCGGATGCCAATAATGACCGCGTCTCCGTCTATTACTTCTACGACGACCGGTTCGTGATGCTGTCCCGCTACAGCCTTCATCCGGATTACAAGCGCGCCGCACGTAAGGAGTACCCGACAAACCAGGGTGCCATTGGGGAGGCTTGGTCCGTCGGTTCCGCGGTAATCACCCTTCCCAAAACCCGCGCGAACTGGGAGCGGAGTCTGGTGAGCAAGTACGGGTACTCGAGGGCGGAAGCCCAGGCGCTCCGAATGCACAGCACCAGCATCGCAGCGCGACGCGTGGAGGTTGACCACAACGCAGTAGGCGTCATCGTTTTCGAGTCGACCGACGAAGACACCGTCACACAGCAAACACTGGACTTCGTAGACGACTCCAAGATCTATGCAGCGCTTGCTGAGATGATCTCCTCCGCGGCAATGCACACACCCCGGGGAATGCAGCTATCGCATCCCGTAACCCCGCCGGAAACTCGCAGCGGTGGGGGTAACTGGAAGCCGTCGAAGCGCCCGGCCATCATGGTTCCGCTCACCGAGATGGCCACGCGGACGACCACTCCGTTCTAACCCTCGTGTGCTCGGCCCGGGTCACCCGATTGCGGCCACTGTCCACAACATGGGGACCACCGTGACTGCGATGCCCGCCAGATTCCACTTCTGCCGATCTTCGACGGACGGATCGCTCGCTCTGGTTTAGACGGCCTTCAGCACCGCGGCGGGCCGTAAACCGCTCCAAACGAAGAACCCCTGACGCCAAGGGCATCAGGGGTTCTACGTGGCGGCTGTCCGTTACTGCAGCTGGAAGGTCGCTGAGCCGACTTCGGTCATGCCGAAATCGATCGACGCGACAAGTTCGACCGGAGTCGTGGTGTCCGTGAGCGTGTACGCCACCGCGTTCGAGACCGTGCCACCTTCCTTGATCTTCTCGATCTGAGAGTCGAGGAACGCCTGGTCAGGCAGCGAGGCGATGTTGAGCTCGTTCTCAGCGTTCGGATCGTTGTCCTGGTAAGCCGTGAACGACGAGATCCACGCCGTAGTCGGGTCGAGGTCTTCGCCCGAGACGTTCGTGGTGTCGTACCAGAACGCGATCACCGGGGCGTCACCGTACTCGTTTCCTGCCTCGCCCACAGCGATCGTCTTCACGGCGGTGATCTTGATAACCAGATCCGGGGTTGTGAGGGTCTGGTTCTCGAAGGTCGCGTCTGCGGACGTGTCCTTCGCCGGCGCGTCGACGGCGATGGTCTCCCCCGTGTTCGGTGCCGAGCTCTCCGGGGCGGCGCTACTGCAGCCGACGAGAGTAAAGGCGGCGACTGCGATCGTCGCGATGCCGAGAGCGAGCTTGCCGTTGGTATGCATGTAAACCCCCACAAAGAAAATGCCGCCCCATCGGCGGCATTTCGATGCTATCGGCACGTTCAGGGGCGCCAGCGCCACATGACGGCGGACATCAACCGCCGAGACCGCGCGTTGTCAGGCTTGCGAACGAGGGATGTGAAGCGCACACCGGGACGGGCGTAGTAGACCAAAGATCAGGTTGCTGCCCGGAGCACGTCGAACTACCTCAGCTGGGCCGCTTTTCGCGTACCTACGCGACTGACCCTCCCGCGATTTGCATCGGAGAGAGGCACTTCTGACGCCAAGATAGTGTGACGACTTGCGCCGTGCGCGCGAGCGCAAGCACATCCCTGGGGGTTCACTAGTGCCGGTCATAACGACCCATGTAGCAAAACCTGAAGTCGATCGCGAGCCGGTCGAGTTTCGTGCGTTCGCGGACACCAAACCGGCTATGCGCGCAGAAGAGGCTCTCGCTCACGTCAACGCGGCGATCGACATGCTCGCGCTCGGTTGTCTGGCCGCTACAGGACTCCTCACCTTCCAGCCGCGGCCCACAGCGCCTGCTGCCGATCGGCAGGTTCACCTCGCGTCACCACCTGCTCACTACTTCATCGTTGCGGGACCCAACGCGGCACTGTCGGCCGCACGCGAGGAACTTCTCGTCGTTCGATCATTGAGTTACTCGAATCCTCTCGACGTCGTTGCCTCCGCGAAGGTCGGCAAGAGCGCCGCAAAATCGATAGTCGCCTTCCTCGACTACTTCAACGTTGCCAAAGCGCGAAAGAAGCTGGCTGAAGAGGAAGCCTCCAAGGCCGAATTGGAGCGCATCGTGAGCGACGTCACTCTGGAGGTGTCTGTCCAAGAGAAGTACGTGATGCTGGAGCGACTCATGCTCGAAAACACCGCGAAGCAACTTCAAAATGCGATCGCGGCCGAAGAGTTGGAGCAACGGCGAATCGAGAACGAAGAGCGACGCTTTCAGCTGGCACAGCGAATTACGGCCGCTCAGATGCTCACGCGAAACCGCGGATATGACGTGCCTCTTTGGCGTGACGATGAGGCGCTTGAGTTCGCCGATAACGTCCGACTTACAGCGTCTGTGGAGATCGCGGACAGGATGCACCTCGCTACGCGCCTTGAGGTCGACTGACCGCGCCCGTTCGGTCGCCGAGGCTCCGACTATTGTCAAGACCATGGACGCGATCGACGACGGGGCGCAGCCGCGCTGCCCGGAGGATGGCATCGTCATGCGCGACATCGAGGGCGGTTGGCAGTGCCCCCAGTGCCAGCACGTGATTGCGCCCGTGGTCAAGATTTCGATGCCACCCGCCTTCCGGGGGCCGACGATCCACGACGGGCACCCGGGGGATAGCGAATACGTCTAGATGCCGTGAGGCTGGAAGGGCGCATGGACTTCCGTCGCTTTGCCTCTGTCGGAGCCTCGGAGCCTCGGAGCCGCGGAGGTCTCGGAGATCTATCGGCCGAGGAGTTCTGCGATCACCTCGCTATCGAGTTGCGGGTAGACGATCCTGACGGCGTCAAGAAGCTTCGGGGTCCTCGGCCGCGGCGTCCAGGTGCGGGGGCAGCATCCCTTGCATGTTCTGAGAGACACGCCTCATCTCGTTGGCCAGTTTTGCGTCGGACAGTTGTCGCTCAAGGTCGTTCGCAGGCCAATCTTTGAGCTCAGCGAAGAGAACAGTGCCGGCGCGCAGGGTCTGCACCGGCCGCCCGAGCTCCCGGGCGGCACCACGGGCGGCCTGGCGCCACTCCTACGCGTACTCTTCGTCGCTGCTGCTGTGCTGGCACCAGCCCTGGCGTCTCAGATCAGCCCGTATGTCGTCTTGGAGCGTCATGCCTGCACCGTAGCGCAACCGTGATGCGCCGCCGCCCTGCGGGCGATGCGGTGCTCCAAGGACGACGGCAGGCCGTCAGTGTGCACGGGGCCGCCTGCGACCCCGCGTGATCGCTCGGCCCGCCCAGCCGAGCGCGAGCATGCCAGCAAGCATCAGCCCGACTTGGTTCCACGCCCCC
This sequence comes from Microbacterium sp. NPDC058389, assembly GCF_042722305.1. Taxonomy (NCBI): domain Bacteria; kingdom Bacillati; phylum Actinomycetota; class Actinomycetes; order Micrococcales; family Microbacteriaceae; genus Microbacterium; species Microbacterium sp. NPDC058389. The sequence continues at coordinate 328,744 of NZ_JBHXJQ010000002.1, read as the reverse complement.
GGGTTTGCCTGGTACATAGCCACGAACTGGCCCGGTACACCCAGGATCGCGGTGATGAAGATCCCCACAAGATCAATCTGATTCCCCATGGCCGGAGCGTACTGAGAGCCACCGACACCCGGATGTAGCGGGGCCGAGCGTTATCCGCGACGCCGTGCTGGTAGGCGAACTGCGATGGATGCACACACCAGAACGGCGCCGACTGTTAGCGCAAAGGTGGTTCGCGCACCGCTCACCGTTGCCCCGAACACGTCCAGCCATTCCTCGCTGGCAGCACCTATCCCAGTGCCCTGAACAGACAGCGTGAGAGCAATAAGCACTACGCCTGCGGACAACCCGATTCTCTGCCAACGCCACCCAAGAAGGACGCCCACCCCCGCAATCAGCGCGAGCCCGAGGCGCGCCCCGATCCGCACCGGGCCAATCCCGAATGCCGCGGGCGAGGACAGAGCGCCGGCGAGGTAGAGCGTCAGGAGCGCAACCGCGAAGCCCAGGAGCACCTGAGTGACCGCGACCCCCACACTGCCTCGTGCTTTCGCATCCGTCGTCTCGGGCATTCCCCGACGCTAACAGGGCCGGCGCGGCGTGATTCCAGTGGAGATCAGTGGAGTTGCACCAGCCACTCGAGTGCGAACACTTCATCCGAACGGATGAAATCTGACGACCGAATACCTCGTCTGCGCGCGTGGTGAGGTGCTTGCACGCCTGCGTTGGCGTCGTTCGAGACCGACCAGTCGGGTGATACGGCGCCGGCGTCGATCAATACCCGAGTGAGGTTGTTTCGGGAGGCTGGCGAGGACCAGGCGCAGCAGGAACCGAGCGCGGAGAGCAGCGCGGCGCGCCTCTTGGCGACGTCGCATGGATCGGGCGTATCCCCTGCACACAGTACGCTGACCCGCATCTGCCGGTTGCAAGGGGTGACCGGTTCTCAGCCTGGGGGCTCCACATGACCGATGAGACGCGCGCGCCCGCGCCCGGATGGTATTCAGCACCGCACGCCAACGGCGAGCAGCGCTACTGGGACGGGACCCAGTGGACAGACTGGACGCCAGATACCGCGGCTGCAGCCCACAACGCCGCGGCGGCCGCTGCCGCTCCGACAGAGAACCTGGCGTCGGCCGGCGTCGCGTCATTGACGGCTGCACCGGAGACGCCTGCAAAGAAGAAGCGGCTGGCGTGGTGGGCATGGGCACTCATTGGCCTGGGTGGCCTGATTCTCCTTGGCATCATCATCGGAGCCGTCAACAGCGCCTCGGGCGGAGCTGCCAACGACGAGCGACCCGCTGCCGTCAAGGACGACGACATCAGGGCCGAACCGAAGCCGGAACCGAAGGACACGCGTGTCGACACTCCTGACGTCGTCGGGAAGACTGTCGCGGAGGCGCGCGCTGCACTCGAAGGCGCCGGCATGGTCGTGACCATCATCGATGGAACGGGTGACGACTGGGTCGTCAAGTCGCAGACAATCACCGTCCCGGCGGAGCCCGGCACCGAAATCCTGATCGTCGCGGAAGCGCCGAAGCCGGTTTACACCCTCGAGCAGGAGAACGCCCTGCGCGCCGCGAAGGATTACCTCAACGTCATGGGGTTCTCACGACAGGGCCTCATCGACCAGATGTCGAGCGAGTACGGCGCTGGCTTCCCCGTTGACGTCGCGACGTGGGCCGTCGACAATGTCGGGGCAGATTGGAACGCCGAAGCGGTCGAGGCCGCGCGGAGCTACCTCGACGTCATGGCGTTCTCCCGGGACGGGCTGTATGACCAGCTCACCAGCGAGTACGGCGCGCAGTTCACACCCGAGCAGGCGGCCTACGCGCTCGGACAGGTGGGCTACTGAATTACTCAGCCGGGTCGATGTCGACGCCGAGGCATACCCTCGCCGCATGGTGAGAGGTCAGGGTGGGCCGCGGCTGAGCAAGCCGACGCTGCTCAGCATTGAGCTCGACTCGATCTGCTCCCGCAACCGGTACACCGCGGATCCGGCGTCCGTCATCGCGGAGTTGCGCGCGGCTGCTGGCAACCGTATTGATGTCCTTGCGCAGGCAACTGGGATCTTCGCCGGTTACCACGACGATCAGTACACCCGCACGCTCACGGAGGCGCTGCAGGCCGAGATCGACGGCATCGGCCGGTGGGTGCAGGTCGGACAGGAGCGGCGCGGTCGCGACGGTCATGCGACCCCGCAGACCTGAGCGACCCGGTGGCCGTGCTGACGCTTCTGCTTCTCGAAAATCACCCTTTCGGATGACGGAATGTGATCCATGGGGGCCGGTGCTCGCCGCGCCCCGAGTGCTGGCGCCCGCGACGAGCAGCCGCGACGCGACCGCGGGAGTGGCGAGAGTGGGGCCGCGAACCCCGGACGAAGCGCGCTCCAGCCGGCAGGTCAGTGCGCGGCAAGTGCCGTCAGGGGTGACGCGCGGCGGGCTGCGATCACGGGCAGCAGGGTGGCTGCACCGAGCAGGATCAACCCGACTGCGGCAAGGATGGCGATCGGTGCGAGGTCGACGCTGAGGGCTGCGGCCCCGATGAGCACGCTGACGAGCAGGGTCGCGGCGATGACGGCAGCGGTCGCGAGGATCATCGCGGTGACGATGTAGATCAGCGCCTCCCACAATGCGACCGCGACGTGCACGCCAGGGGTGGCCCCGGCGGAGTCGAGCAGGGCGCGCTCTCGTCGTCGGTCGCCATTGGTGATGTACACGGCGGCCGCCGAAGCCACCAGCGAGACCAGGAGCGGTCCTCCGAACATCAACAGCATCTCGCGGGGATCCAGGCTGTAGCTGGCAGCGTCAGCACCCGCCGCTGCGGCCAGGGTGTTCCCGGCACTGTAGACCCCGGCGACGAGCCCCATGGCAAGCATGAGCGGGCTGATCGCCGAGGTTGTCAAGCCCACGCGGTACTGGGCGCTGTTCCGGGCGAGGTACCAGGAACTGCTGACGCGTGCGGGAATCACCTTCGTCCACAGTGCGATCAGTGCCGGGCAGAGGACGGGGGCAGCGATCACGAGCGCCACGAGGAGCAGGGGAGCGAAGAACGGGGCGTTGGTCGCGATACTCGAAAGCGATTCGCCGGACCTTGTCACCGCGATCCCGACCGTCACCGAGATAAGGATCACCGCGATCGCCACCCGCGCCCATCGGATGATGCGCCCCTGAGGTTCGGGTTCGCGCAGGATCTGCACCGGCGAGGTCCGCGATGCGCGCCGTGCGCCGCCGAGGCCGGACAGGCCGACGAACAGCACCGTGACGGCGGCCGCCACAACGATCGCCCACGGCTGAACCTGCACGATAGCGGTGTCTGGGTCGGCCCACGCGCTGAGCACGTAGCGAAACACTGGGGCGAAGCCCCAGCCGCCCGCGACTGCGCCAACGGCGGCGCCCGCGGTCGCGGTCACCAGGATCTGCGCGGCGAAGGTCCAGAACACAGCACGGGGACTCAGGCCGATCAATTGCCACAGGGCAATCTGGCGTCGCTGCACCGAGACCACCAGACCTGAGATGCTGCCAATGACGACGATTCCAGCAACGACCGTGAAGAACACCACCGCGACTGACGTGGCCGCGATGAGCGCGCCAAGGTCGCCGGGGTTGGCAGCAGCCGAGGTCAGCGTGCAAGCCACGTAGGTGAATGCGGCCGCGACCGCAGCAGCCACGGCCGCCAACCCCAACCACACGCGGTACCCGCGCACCACATCCGCGAAGACCAGCGTGATCATACGTTCGCCGCCGCAGAGACCGTCATCGCGGTGAAGATCTCTTCGACCGTGGGGCGGACGAGCTCTCGCTGAATGCGCCCATCACGCAACACCAGCACCCGGTCAGCTCGCGCAGCGGCTTCCATGTCGTGGGTCACCATGACCACCGCGGTGCCGGCCAACGCTGCCTCCTGGAGCAGGTCGAGCACCACCGTGCCGGAGCGGCTGTCGAGCGCACCGGTCGGTTCGTCAGCGAACAGCACCTGAGGTTTGGCTGCGAGCACGCGCGCGACCGCAACGCGCTGCTGCTGCCCACCCGACAACTCAGACGGGCGATGCGATCCCCGCCTAGCCAGACCCACCCGATCCAGAAGTGCGTCTATCGAGGATCGATCCAGAGGCCGACCGTTGAGCTGCGCAGGCAACGCGACGTTCTGACGCGCGGTGAGCGAAGACACCAGGTTGTATGCCTGAAACACGAAACCGACACCATCTCGCCGTAGCTTCGCCGCGCGAGCCCTGCTCAGTCCGCGCAACGGCGTGCCCAGGAGCGTGATCTCGCCTGAGTTCACCGGTTCAAGACCGGCCAGGCAATACAGCAGAGTCGATTTGCCCGCCCCGCTCGGGCCGACCAGCACCACAAACTCGCCTGGAGCAACGCGAACATCGACGTCGGCGAGGACAGGTACCGATGGTTCACCACGGCGGGCAGGGAACGCTTTCGTGACCCCTCGCGCGTCCAAGACGGGCCGAACTTCTACGGGAATCACAGTATGCACACGAATAACTCTTGCATGCAAACGGCCCACCAAATGTATGCCGCCATCCCTGCGCGCGCTCCCACGAGACGTGCCAGGTCAAGACGTTTGAGTCCGACCACCACGGCACCAAACGGTCGAGCCTCCGCAGAATCGCAGATGCGCGTCGAACGGCTGCCCGCGCACCCGACGGCACCCGCCCGATTCCCCATCTCACCCCGGGTCGCGCTGCCTCATGAGGCATGGTTGCTCGACGCGGGTGGAGCTCGACCGCACGTCGTTTTGGGGGACACTCCTCGTGCTCTCGGAGATCTACCGATCGAGCAGTTCCACAGTGACTTCGTCGTCGAGCTGCGGGAAGACGATCTTCACGGTGTCAGGAAGCTCCGGCCCAACCTGCTCAGCAGAAAAGGTGTGTGTGGTCGGGTTGCTGTCCGTCGTGCAGGTGCCGTCAAGCGCCAGCTCGAACTCGACCACCAACTCCTCACCATCGTTGACGAGGGAGGTGGCTGCGGGTGGGCAACTTGAGCTTCCAAAGGTGATCACTTGGACCCGACCGTCTGACCGTGCGACGGCGTACGGGCCTTCTCCGTGCTGCGGGAGCTCGACTCCGTTAGGTACTCCCGACTCGCGCTGCTGGGCAACGCCTGATGTGGAGCACGACGCGAGGACAAACACCACGGCCGCGATCGACAGCCCCTTCAGCGATCTCGACGCTCGGATCATGCTCCCCAAGTCTGGCGGGTCTGTCGACCAGACTGACCCCGAGTTCGCTGTGACGGGTCTGCAGGCGTTTCACCCTCGGAAGAGTTGCTCGTCATTTCCGGGTCAGCGTTCACCGCTCTTCGTACTCGAGGTGAGGCCGACCGGCAGGCCGTCCGTCACCTTGACGGCCAGGTTGTAGATGCCGGCGAGCACCGCACCAAGGACGGTGACAACGACGAGATTCAGGAGTGCCGCAACCGTGGCGAACGAGACCACCTGGGCAAGGCCCAAGACCTCAGACAGGAGGAGGCTCCCGTCGGAGAGTCCCACCAGGACCGCTTCGACGTCCGTGAAAGCTTCCGTTGACTGCACGACGAGGTAGAGAAGCACCACGCCGACAACCGTGATGACGGCGACAGCGATCGCGGCGAGGAAGGACAACTTCATCGCCGACCAGAAGTCGACGTACACCAGCCGCAGGCGCACCTGCTTCGCGGTCTTCTTGCTGCTGGACTTCTCGGCGAACTGGCCGGCAATCGAACTCATACTCGTCACCTCTCGTCGACCCGAGTGGGACGATACTTTCGGTTACGGCACCCGCAGCTCTCGAATCCGTTCTCGTGTGCTCGCGCCCCCGGCAGGCAGAAGCGACGCGATCGCAGCGGAGGCAGGACGACGAGAGCTCCGATGAACTCTCCCCCGGGGACGGATCGCCAGGTGCCGCGCTGTCGCAAAGTTCATCCAATTTGATGAGGAATCGGCTCCTGCCGTAGGGCTCCGCTGGTATCCGATCAGCGAATTGCCGCAAGTGTCGTATAGATGTGATGCGAGATCTGCTGCCGCTTGTTTGTGCCCAAAGCGGTCTCCCGACGAGTCGCGTATTGGACGTCGTACGAACTCATCCCTGGACTTGTCAAGAACATCGCCCGATCGGACTGCAATTTGCCCATCGCTTGGAGCAACTTCTCCCCGACAGAGATTTCACCCTGGATGACGGAGTCGGAGAGGAAGTGGCGCACCCAGAGAGCGCCGCCGCCATCGATGTACGTCGCGTGGATAACAACGGCCCCAGGGGCCCCGCCTCGCGTGTCCCGCACCGCCGGATCCAACACGGTGTAGTCGCCGAAGCCCGGACGCCCAGAGCCGCCATAGCTTGTTGCCGCGGTTGAGAACCAGTCGTCCTCGCTGTAGTCGACATTGCGCGGCTGGGGAGTGAAGCTGTTCGTCAGCGGGATCACGCGATCCACCCCAAACGCTGCGTCATAGTCACTTGCCGCGAGGTTGTGGTGTACGAGAACCAGCACATCTGCCTTGGCGGCAGCAGCTGCCAGCTGGACGGCCGGGATGACACCTGACCGTGCCACGAACGTGATCGGGCGTTGCGCGTACTCGGTCACGAAAGCTTCTACGTCGCCTAGAGAAGTGGTCGACTCGAGCGAGATGGCCGGCCGAACTGATGCGAACCCAGCCGCGCCCCGAACGGCCGCCGACCACGCAGCGAGAGTTCGTGACGTAGACAGCTCACGCGCACTCGGGTTCATGACGACGGAGGAGACAATCCCAGCCGTAGACATTGCATCGATGGCCCGGACCAGAGAGGCCGGATCAGACTTCAGCGCTTCAATAGCAGGCGAGACGGGCTGGGCCAGGGCGACGTCGGTGAGGTCGCGAAGGGCGAGCAGCTCATTTGCGCGCCCGTAGAGAAATGGAACGTACATGTGTCCTCTATCGTCGGGGTGCCGATGATAGAGGAATTACAACATGTGCGTTGGGCGCTCCTGTAGCCGCTCCAACAGTCGCGATTGTGCAGATCCGGATAGCGAAACGCCGTAGGCCAGGGCGCGAAGGGAGTGCGGAAAGCCCGGGTCACTCACCACGCTGGTGGCGCCACCGAACCTCCGCCGAAGAAGACGCACAACATGGGCGTGGAGAGTGGGTACCGGGATGCGTGAGAACGCTTCGCGCATCCCCATCGTGGTGCCGTCATTGTGCGCACATTCTGCGGCGAGAATGTCGGAACGTTCTCCGGCGCGGAGAACTTGAAAGAGCTTTTCTCGCGTAATCCGCTCCAGGCCGCCTTCAGCGGGGCGCAGGGTCTGCATCCGCCCGCTCGCGTGCAAGGCAATGACTCCGACGTGCTCGGCGGCTGCCTCTAGGGCGGCGTCGCCGCGTCGCGCCGAGACAACAACGTAGACATGCTCCGCGAACTCCGAGTAGTCCCGCAGCTGCGTGTGGAGCCGCGCGAACGAGTCGAAGTCGGTCTTGACCTCGTAGACGGTTGTCGTGCCGTTCACCACCACGACATCAGCCTTCGAGATGCCAACCCCGAACTCGACGGCAGCGGATGCCGAAGTTGGCCGGTGCCGACCGAAGACGATTCGGGAGACGATCTCGTTCTTGAACACGTACTCCGAGCGACGCGTCCCCTTTAGCGTGTCGAACGCCTCGTCGAGCACGGCTCCTAGAGGGATATTGGCCTGCAGCGCGTCCCCCAAGACGGAGAACCGGCGGCCTGCCTCCCACGGGTGGGGTGCGGCAAGCGCCCTGAGCGACGCCGTGGTGAACACTCCGGAGAGGTCGCGCGCATACTCCGCTGACACGTTCACAAACGAGATCTTAACCACCCAACCTGGCGTTGCTCGTCAGCACCGCATCATGCGGCACCCGGGCCGCTTGTTCCTGTGGCGCGCTGCGCCGTCGCGAACCACGCTCATGTGCCTACCCTGCGGCGACCTGGGGTGTCGCCCCGATAGACGTTCCCAGCTGGCGCTGGTCCGAACCCTGGCCAGTCCGATCGAGCATCTGGCAAGCAGCTCAGATCGCGAATGCACGGCAGGAGCCGACTTGGCTAGTGCGCCAAGCAGCAGCAGGTGGCACGACTCGTCCTTTTGAGTGAAGATTGCCCGCGGAATGGCTTCAATTCGGCATCGGTCCGCTACTTTCAGCGATGTGTAACCGAGGAGCGAAACAACGACTCTCGGGCACGTCATGTACCGGCGAGCAAGGAGGCCCGCAGTGCGCAATTCGTTGTCTCATCGAGTAGTCGTGGCTGTGATCGCGCTCGGCGCGACGGCCGTCGCAGTCGCTGCGCCTGCTGCTGCTGTAGAGCGGGGCCCCGGAGTATCCCTCGCCGCAACGTCGACGCCGGAAAAGTCACTCGACGCGGCCCTGGCCAAGGAAGCGGCTTCGCAAGGTATATCCACCAAAGCGCTCGCAGCGCAGATGAAGTGGGAGAACGACTTCGCGACATTGGCCACCGGTCTCGAGACCGCGTACCCGAACGACTTCGCGGGGGCCGAGATCTCGGCTAGCACGCCCATCATCCATTTCGCGGCGGCGGCCCCGGAGGAGGCACGGACACTGCTCCTTCGGTTCACCCCCAAGGTGACGATCATCGAGAACACCGGATGGAGCCAGGCCAGCATCGCGGCCGCAGGTGAAAGCGTCCACTACCAAGTACAAGCGCAGAGCGCATCGGAGGTGGCGACCAGCGCAGACGTGTTCACGGGGAAGATCACGGTCTACGTGAACTCGTCGGACGCAGCGGCGGCGTCCCGCGCGGTATCGGAAGTGTCGTCCTCGGTAGCTCGCGGAGCCGGCTTCGACATCGCGTTGGAGGTCGACCCATCACTGCGCACAGGCGAGGATGCTCTGTATGGCGGTGGTGCGATGACCGGCTGCACCTCCGGGTTCTCCGTGAAGCAACTGCCTGCGATCTCGAACGGAATCATCACCGCCGACCATTGCGGGAACTCGCAGACCTTCGCCGGGATCGCTCTCACGTACCGCGCCGGCAGCAGCACGCGAGATGTTCAATGGCACTCCACGTCCTCCTACGCAGCCCCGGAAATCCATTGGGGCCTCAACGGTGTGTACACCGTTTCCGGATCCGCCAACCCGGTAACAGGCCAGACCCTCTGCCACGAAGGTATGACGAGCGGGTTTGACTGCGACACCACGTACCTGGCAAATCAGTGCCGCGGCTCGTACTGCGGAATGATGACGATGAACAACCGTGAGTGCCAGCCAGGAGACAGCGGCGGGCCGTGGTTCTCTGGCAGCACCGCGTACGGCGTGCACAGCGGATACGTCACCATCTGGGGACTCAACCGCGACATGTTCACGCCGATCAACTCCGGCTTGAGCACGCTGGGCATAACACTCAAGCTATGAAGTCACTGGCTCTCCCCGCATGTGTCACGTTGACGCTCGTGCTGACGTCCTGCGCCGGCAGCGCCGACGGCGCGGTGGTGGTGGAGTCGCCCAACGGCACCGTTGCCGCGAGCAGTTCCGATGCTGAAGGCGGCGATGCGTTGTTCACGGGAGCGCTGACGCTGAATCGCGCTGGGTGCTGGGCCATCCGTGACGAATCGGACGATGTGGTCACAGTCATTTGGCCGGCGGGAACGGTGGCCACAGCAGATGGCCTCCAAGTGCCGGGCGTGAAGGCGTTGAAGGAGGGCGCCGAGGTTGCGGGCAGCGGGGGCGAGGTTGCTGCTGACGAGTTCCCGAACGTGACAGACGCGTGCGGTGCGGCCGGCCACGTCCTGCAGTTCTGGGCTGTGCGCGAAGAGTAGCCCCCGCAGCCTGTGTCGCGCTCGTGATGCGTTCGTGCTGTTGCCGGGACTAACCCGACATTGCTTGCCGCGCGGGCAGCCAGGATCGAAGCTCTGGCCGAGGCACCCTTCGGTCGGCACAGCAGACGTCGTGCCGCGCGGGCGTTCCTCAGTTCCGCTCGACCTTCGCGGTCATCGAGCACCGCGCATGTGACAGCCTGGGCAGGGGTCGGTTCCTGGCGGTTCGCTCCAATCACCCGGCAGCACCCACCAGTCGCGTGGAAATGGGCGCAGAACTCGCGGCGAGTCATCGAAACACCGCTCGAACGAAAGCAGGCCCATGTCATCCGCCACCATTCCGAGGCGATCCGATTCGACCGCTGCCGGCCGGAGCACCGATGTCACCGCACTGATGGGCTCACCTGCATTCGTCGTCGTCGTGTTCGTCGCGACACTGACACTGGTTCTGAGCAACGCCGTCGTCGCGATCCTCGACGGCGCCTCGAGTTGGGACAACCCGCTTCCTCAGTCAGTGGTCGTCGCCTTGATTGTGGTGGGATGCGGGCTGCAGGCGGCGTGCCTGCTTCTTGTTCGCCGGCACCCGGTGCTGGGGGTTGCCGGCACCCTCGTGGCCTACCTTGCGGTCGTAGTCCTGGTAGCGGTGCCGGCGTGGACTGCCGCGATGCAGCTCGTCGTTGCGGTCGCCCTGTTCGCCCTTGCTACACGGGCCAGAGCGGTCACCTCTGTGCTGTGGCTTGCGATCGCGATCGCCGCTACGGTCGCGACCCTCACACTATGGGCTGTGTCGTTGGGCGCTCCGGCGGGCGTCGTAGCGGGGTTCGTGATCAACCAGAGTCTTGCGTTTGCGGCGCCCGCGGCCGCCGCGACGGCGTTGGGGCTGTTGTGGGCAGCGCATTCGAGGCATGCAGCGGAAGCGCGGGAGGCAGCCGACCGACTGACCCGGGAGCAGGAGGCCAGGATGGCCGAGGCGCGCGACATCGAGAGAGCTCGGATCGCGCAGGAACTGCATGACGTTACGGCCCAACACATCGCCGGACTCGTTTCGCTGTGTGATGCATCGATCGAGCTCGCTCCTCAGCAACCAGAGCAGGCGCTCCAGCTCATCGACGAAGTACGAACGGAGGGACGGTTTGCCGCCGCAAGCCTCTACGGTGCGCTGGGAGACCTGCGTACCGTGGACTCGCCGAGCGCGACAGTCACTCCGGATCTTCGCGATGTCGAAGAACTCGTCGCCTTCTGGTCGCGTCGAGGGATGACAGTCGAGCTGCACGTACTCGGCGACATCCCCAACCTCCCCGCCGTCGTGTCGACCATCGCATATCGAGGGGTGCAGGAGGCCCTCGCCAACGCCGCAAAACACGCCCCCGGCTCGACCGTTCACGTGAATGTCGTCGTCCACAGCGACCGCATGCACGCCACTGTCTCGAACGGTGCCGCAACACGGGCGCACTCAGCGGAAGAACGACTCGGTCTGGGTTGGGGCCTTGACGGGTTGCGTGACAAGTTGCACCTGATTGACGGCACACTGCACGCAGCGGACGACGGCCGAGGCGGCTGGCGAACCCGCCTGACCATCCCTTTTCCCGACATCGAAGGGCACGCACGTGGATGAGCGACGCAAGACTATCCGGGTACTCATCGCGGACGACAACCGAGCCTTCAGGCGCGGCCTGCGCCTTCGTCTGAGTCAAGCAGAGGCCATCGCCGTCGTCGGCGAGACTTCGAACGGCCGAGACACGGTGACCGCCGCGCGAGCCGAGCGAGCCGACGTCGTGCTGATGGATCTTGAGATGCCCGGCATGAACGGCATTGATGCCACCCGCTTGCTGGCGAGCGGTGAGGACCCTCGTATTGGCGTAGTCGTCCTCACCAGCCATGGAGCCGACGTGCACGTCATTCGGGCGCTAGAGGCCGGCGCCAGCGGGTATCTGCTGAAGACGCACGACTCGCATCAACTGCTGGAAGCGATCCGGGCGGCGGATCGCGGCGATGCGTTCATGTCGCCGCGGGTTACCGCCCCGCTGCTGCGCGAGCTCACCCACCGCCACGGCCGGCCGGCGAGGGATGCTGTCGCCGCGAGCCTGAGCCCGTCCGAACGTAGCGTCGTCGTACTCCTCAGCACGGGCGTGACAAGCAACGATGACATTGCCAAGGAGCTCGGTGTGTCGGTGAACACGGTTCGCTCCCACGTGCAGTCCGCGATGAAAAAGGTGGGCGCCACTGATCGCACCCAGCTCGCGCTCTGGGGAGTCCGAAACAGCGTCGACGACTTCCGTTCGTCGTCCAAATGAATGAACTCCCCGAACTCGCATTGATCGACCGCGCGCTCTCCCAACCACTCGTCGCGCAACCGCACGTAACGCCGTAAGCCCCGCCAAGACCGCGATCTGGCGGTCCTAGACAGCCTTCGGCTTCTCACGACCCCCCGCAGGACAGCTCTTCCGCACGCCCCGACCCGTTCTGAGCGGCTCTGACCGCGAATGCACCATGTCCTAGCGCTACCAATCGACAGCGCCTGTGACCATGTGTTGGGGAGCCCGTGGACCCGATTTATCCGCGCTTCGCCGCGCCAGGATCCGACTTCTATGAGGACCCTCGGAAGCATCGGCGCCAGCAAGGCAAGCCCTTCATCGCGGCCGTCGATCTCGACTGGGGCGACTGGTCGCAGGCCACCGATGGGCATTGGACGTTCCTGAATCCCCAGGACCACATGCTCCCCGAGCAGGGCTGGAAGATCCACCTCAGCACGACTGCGTCGCACGCGACGCAGATTCTGGACGCTGCGGCCGCTCATTGCCACGCTCGCAGGTTGCCGTTCAAGCACCTGGCGGACGACCACGTTCTCTTCGCAATGAACGCGAAGGACGCTGACCGGTCCGCCTCCGGCAAGTTCATCACGATCTACCCCAGCACGGTCGAGGACCTGAGGCAGTCGCTCGAAGCACTCGAGCTTCTGACGGCCGGATACGAAGGCCCGCACATCCTGTCCGATCTGCGATGGCGTTCCGCTCCCGTCTTCGTCCGATACGGCGGCTTTCGGCGTATGTACACGGACGTCGATGGCGTACCGACCGCCGCTATCCGAGATCCCGAGGGAATGCTGGTTGCCGATATCCGCACTGCCGGATTCCACCTGCCACCGTGGGTGGACGTCCCAGCCTTCCTCATGCCTTCCTTAGAAGCACAACGAGACGTCACGCCACCCGACGGCTTCCCCTCCGTGACTCGCGCTCTTCATCACTCAAACGCGGGTGGCGTTTACCAGGCGGTCGATGCCGGCGTAGAAGTCGTGGTCAAGGAGGCGCGGACGTTCGCTGGATTCACCGCTGATGGCCGCGATGCCGTCGAGCGGGTTGCTGACGAGGCTCGGGTGCTCAGCCAGATCATCAACCCGAGAGTGGTGCGAGCAATCCGATCCTTCGATGTGCTCGGTCATGGCTTTCTCGTCACCGAGCGTGTCGATGGGGAGCCACTGAACAGCGCCGTCGTCGCACGTCACCCACTGATTCGGGCGAACGCCAGCGCGTCAGACCTACGAGCGTTCCGGGAATGGGCGCTGACTGTTGCCGGGCGCATCGAGCAGGCCGTGGCCGCGGTTCATGATTCGGGGTACACGCACGGGGACCTTCATCCTGGGAACTTCCTCGTCCTTCCCAACGACGACGTCGTGCTCATCGACTTTGAGATGGCTCGGCCCATGGAGCATGGCGCCGCTGCAGTGATCGGGGCGCCTGGCTTTGTCGCCGTCGACGGGAGACGCGGCGTCGCGCTCGACCGCTACGCCGTCGGCTGCATCAAGCTCTTCATGTTCTTGCCTCTCACACCATTGCTTCCCCTCCATCCGACGAAAGCGAAGCAACTGATCTCCTGGGCCCAATCGAGGTTTGACCTCCCGGACCGATGGGCCTCGGAAGTTGAAGCGGACATCAATGTCACCGACTCCGACGCGGCCGTCGCTGCTCCGATCGCGGTGCCTACCCACATTGCTCAACTAGGTTCTCAACTCATCGCAGATGCCACCCCCGAGCGCGAGGACAGGCTGTGGCCGAATGATCCCGCATCCCTGTCCGAGCCCGCGTACGCGATCGCCCACGGTGCACTCGGGCCGCTTGTGGCGTTGCGGGAAGCGGGGATCGAGATCCCTGTTCCTCTCATGAACTGGGTCGAACGCGCGTTCCAGACGAGCAAAGATGACAAACCGGGACTCCTCAATGGACTGGCGGGAGCGGCACTCGCGTTCGAACGGTTGGGAATGGGCGACCTATCGGAACGTGCCCTCGCCCGGCTTCACAGCACGGGCTTGGACAGCCTGCCACCACACCTGTATGGCGGGCTCGCGGGCATCGGCATCGCATACCTCGAACTGTCGAGCGCGAGAAGCGAGCTGCTGCCCGATGCGCTCGACATTGCTGACCGTTTGAACGAACTTCGCCCAGCCTGGAGGAGCACCCAACTAGGGCGAGTGGCGACCGGCTCCGCTGGTGTGTTGCGCGGACCGAGCGGGTCGGCACTGTTCGCTCTGCGCCTATACGACTGCACCGGCGACCGCGAACTACTCACCCTCGCCGAGGATGCCATCCGCGCCGATCTGCAGGCATGCGTCGAATCGGCCGACGGCTCGCTTCAAGTCGACGAGGGCTGGCGGGTGCTGCCTTACCTGGGCTCCGGGTCAGCAGGTATCGCACTTGCGATCGCCCATCTGCTGAGACGGTCGCCCCAGTCGGAATTGCGGACAAGCCTGGACCCGCTGACGCTCGCGGCGCAGTCTGAGTTCGTCCTCGAACCCGGCCTGTTCCAAGGTCGAGCAGGACTGGTTCGGCTTCATGTCGAGCTGGCGTCCCACGGGCTGAGCACGACCGCGACCCAGGCCGCCCTCGACCGCCATCTGGAACTGTTCTCGCTCCATGCGCTGCCGCGCGAGGCAGGGCTCGGATACCCGGGAAGTGCGTTGCTGCGCCGATCGTGTGACCTTGCTACCGGCTCCGCTGGTGTCCTCCTCACCTTGGCCCATGCCTGGAAGCACTCCCCCTCAAACGTGTTCCCCCCGGGCACGCCATTGGTCCTCTCACAGGACCCGGAACAGAAAGGAGGTGACACACATGGGATACCTCCTGTCACTCCAGACGCTGGAACAGCGTGATCACGAGCGCGGCGACGCCCTCGCCAGCTCGTGGAGCACGAGCCTGTGCCACAGCAGCGCATCGACGAGCCTCTGCTGATCGCCCGCCGGCTGTCGGCAAGCATTCGTGCAACGCCGGCAGCCGGTTGTCAGCGAGCCGCGAACGGGGACAAAACTCAACCATCACCACCGCACGTCGAGCAGCGGGCCGGGTCTGATGGAATCCCACGCGGCCAGAGTTCTACTCGCGCAACGCCAAAGCGACTGGCAGCCTGGCGGCCTTGATCGCAGGAACGGCAGCACCCGCGACTGCAGTGAGCGTGGCCGCCGCACACCCGACAAGGCAGGCTGCCCACGGGAAAGACGGCGTGTTCACCACCGATCCTGCCGGAAGCATCGATGGCACGATGCCGTATACCAACACGATTGCCGCCCCAGTGGCGACGATCGCGACCACGACCGCGATGGCCAGCGATGACCCCATGACCAACATGAATACGTCTCGGCGATGCGCGCCGATGGCGCGGCGGATAACGAGCTCACGCGAACGCTCGTTGACCGATGACAAGCCGACGTTGAGAAGCCCCATCGCGGCGATGAGCAGCATCACGACGGCGAAGACCGTGAAGATGAAGCTGAGCGCATCAATCTGGGCTGCGACGCGCCAGGTGGTGTCAGTTCGGGTGGGTGGTGCCGTCAGCTGCAGTTGATGATCGACCAGCGCGTCCGCGATCAGCTGGCTACTGGCGCTCTCTGCGATCTGGGTGCTGGTCACCCGGACCGCGGCTGGTTCGATCTCGGCTGCCTCGAATAGGTTTCCGAAGGCGCTGAGGTTTCCGTATGCCTTTGGATCGGAAGCGCCGTCGGCGATTACCGACACGATGGTGAACTGAGCGCCAGCACCTTCGGGCGTGGTCATCAGCATGAACCGCGTCTGGTCCGGGTAGCCCAGTTGCCGGGCAGCAACCTCGTTCACCGCGAGCAACGGTGGGTACGGTCGGTCGGGCAACGGGAAGGAGCCGGTTGTCGTCGCCAGCCGGCGGATGACGCTGAGGTCTCCCGCGTCCCACTCGACCACCAAGCTGCGAACCGGCTCGTTGTTCTCGGCCTCCTCCGGCGTGCGAATGAACATCGTCGACTCAGTGCTGACGACTGCGCTCCCCGTCTCCCCCAGCCGGGTGTTGAGAGTCTCGGCGATGCCGGGTGCGGCAAACTCGAGATCCTCCTGGGGGATGTCGACATATCCCGTGACCGTCGCTGCACGCCCATTGACCTGCTCCTCGTACGCGAGCAGGGTGTCGCTGGCGATGGAGCTTGCTGCTGTTACGCCCACCAGAGCCAGCACACCGAAGAACATCGTGCCTGCGGACAGGAGGTTCCGCAGCCGATGGCGGCGAAGATCTCGAAACGTTCCGGCTAGTGCTCTCATAGGCCACCACCGCGGGTAGCGGCGGGATGTAGGGAGCCGTCCCTGAGATGCCATTGGGCTTCGGTGGAGTCCGCGATCGCGGGGTCGTGGGTGACGACGACGAGGCCGCTGCCAGACCCCGCTGTCGCATCACGGAGAACTTCCATGACGTGGTGCCCAGTGTCCACGTCGAGCGCACCAGTTGGTTCGTCGGCAAGGATGAGCCGGGGGCTGCGCACGAGAGCTCTCGCAATCGCCACTCTCTGCTGTTCTCCCCCGGACAACTGGGCTGGTTTGCGCGAGGCGAACTTCGTCATTCCCACCAGATCTAGGACTCTGCCGGCCGCTGATCGGATTTCGCGGTTGCTGGCACTGGCCCCGAACGCGTACGGCAGCTCGACGTTCTCTCTGACCGTGAGGTGTTCGATGAGGGAGTAGTTCTGGAAGACGAAACCCACGAGCGAGTTGCGAAGCCGCGCTGCCTCGCCTTCCCGGAGCCTGCTCACGGCGTGGCCGGCGATTGTGAGTTCGCCTGCGTCCGGCAGATTCATCAGCCCGAGAATCGCCAGCAGCGTGCTCTTTCCAGATCCCGATCTGCCGAGAATCGCCGCCGACGTCCCGTCCGAGACTGTGATGGAAAGGTCGCGGAAGATCGGCAACTGCTGCCCGCTCGGGAGCCGCACCGAAGCCGCAAGATCTGTCGCAACGACGACTTCACCCACGCGTTAGCCGATGCCCGGTGGGAATGCGGTGACGGTGTCTCCCAGTTGAAGGCCGCTGACGATCTCGATGTACACACCATCGGTGATCCCCAGCTCGACTGTGACCGTTTCGTGCGTGCCGTCCGCGTTGACGCGCGACACTTTGCCCTGGTCGGCTCTTCCGGACACGGACTGCAGAGGGAGAGTGGCCACGTCAGTCTTGCTGGCAGTATTCAGACCCACCTTCGTATCCAAACCCGACGCGACGGCAGCCTCCGCCGGCAAGAGACACAGCACCGCGGCGCCGTCGGCGGCATCGAGCGCCTGACGCGGTGTGACCAGCGTGCATTCAAGGCCCGAGGGGCCCCCGACGACGTTCACGAGCGCGCTGAGGGCCCCCTCATACATGCGGTACTGCTCGGACGGCGGTACTTCGACCACGACACCAAAGCCTTCGTACGCAACGACGGCCACCGGGATACGGGGCACTACCTGCGCGCCGTCGACCGCAAGTACGTCCGTGACCGTACCTGCCGCCGGAATGGAGATGCTCTCATTCCCGACATGCGCGACAGGTTGCCCAGCCTCCACATTCGCCCCCGGCACCGTGGCTGTGTCAAGGCGCACCTGCCCTGCCGCGGGCGATTCGACCAAATATGCCGGGTTAGGGACGATCGTGCCGCTGAGAACTACGGTCGATGTCAGGGACCGCGTTTCCACCTGCACTGTGGCCGGCGCCGCGGCACTGTCTGACGGTTTTGGGCCCGAAGCAGGCTGGGCCGTGCAGGCCGTGGCGAGGAGCGCGAAGGCCACTGTCGCGGCTGCCGCGGACAATCTGCCGCTCATGCTGGGCAGTTGGCGGTGATGTCCGCCTGAATCTGGGACGCGTCGCCGAGCTCCGCCGATTCCAACGCCTCTTCGAATGGAGCTTGCATGCTGACCGGGTCCCATGACTGCTGGTACGTGTCGGTCGCTCTCACGGACGCATAGGTCTCGAACGCCTGAGCTGCCAGGTCGGCGTCGACACCGCGAAGCTTGAGCCATTGGCGCCCCCATGCACAGTTCCAGAAGTAGACGGCTTGGTTGCGACCAAATCCTTGCTGGTAGAGCTCGTCCGTCCTGGCGAAGGGCACATCGGGGTAGACCTGCCCTTCCGGGAGGGCAAGGCTCTCCGCGGTCTGCGTGTACTCGGCGACGGTCGCGTCGTAATCCAGGATCGTCGTCTCGTGCGATTCCGCATCGACAGCTTCGGGAGGTGAACTTGCGCAACCGGCGAGCAGCAGAGGCAGGACGACGACCGCCACGATCGCGCGATGATTCCGACGTCCGGTCATGCGATTCCCGCCTCTGCCGCCCATGTGCGGATCAATAGTAGAGATCGCCGCCCCAGACGTTGTCACACGTACCCGTCGAGGGTTCCATGTGCGCCCGCATCGTGAAGCGGGTGTTGGCGACGTAAGCGCCGGACGGGATGAGCGTGCCCCAGGGGGATGACCCTGTCACCATGGAGGCCTGGTGGTACGCGCCGTTGGCCGTGATACGGACGCCAACGGTCGTCTTCCATCCGCCCCAGGGGCTGCCCGCTCCATTGTTGAGGTACAGCTGCGTGGGCCCGCCCGACGTGGTCCGACGCTCGGTGTTGTAGTTGACCCACGAGCCGGTGCAGTTGACTTCACCACTGACGGCCGTCGTTGCAGCGTTTGCCGGCACGGCCACACCCATGACCAATGCCAGCGCTGCCGCGCCGCCGGCGAGCGAGCGCCAGATGAGCGTTCGCCTCTTCTTGACTGAACTTCGCATTTCGACCTCCGTTGGTTTGAACGCGACGGGTTCCTTCCGTCACGAGTCGCCTATGTGGGGTCACATGTAGCCGACTGATGAGTTCCTATCGGCCCGTTCTCTCGGTCGGAGGCCCCACTCGCCCCGGGGACGAGAATCTTCATCCATCTGGATGGCACGGGTGTAGCTCTTTGCGGCGCACTCGGACGAGTCGTCGCGTTGCAACCCGCAACGAGAGTTGGGCTTCCGCACCGAGCAAGCTCTGTGCGGAAGCCCAAACTCTGCTGACGTCAGTAGGAGCGACTCAGAAGATCCTCACTTGGGTGACCGTGACCGGTCCGCCCACGAGGTTGGCCGTGACGTATCTGCCCAGCTTCGGCCCTGTTACAGTGCTTCCGCCCGACTGCCACTTGAGCTGTGTCGTCCACCAACCGGTGTAGTAGCTAGTCCGCCCCGCCCATGACCCGTTGAGCGTGCCCGCGTTGATGAAGCCGTAGTAGGGAGCCGAGGGCGCGTAGAGGCAGACCGCATCAGTCGAGCAGCCGGGCCCTAGCTGAGTGATGAACGGGGTGACCGGAGCCGGTTCTGATGACAGGACCTCTCCTGTCGCGACGTCGATCGTCACCACTGTGGAGACCAGCGGAATCGGAACGCTCTCCTCCATCGGCAGTTCTTGGATCTCACCAGTCGAGAGTGAGCTCGCGCTGGCAGGGATCGCGGCGCCGATGATTCCTGCGGCAGCCAAAGCCGCGATCGCTGCCAGTCGAATCTTGAGCTTCATGTGATGTGCCTCCATGCCAAGGTCGTTCTCACCGGAGCGCGGCACCCGTGTTGGGCGCGTCACGCACGGTGAACTTTACGGATCTCGCGATGGTCTCGCTGTCGGAGGCTCACCAAGCCGCTGGGTCATGGAGCGGTTCACGTTCGAGCCCTGGCGCCCGCCGATGACTTCATCGGTAGGAGGGTGTGCCTTTCCCACGCCTTCAGCAGTAGCGCGACACTAAGCCGGCGGTGGGGAGAGCGGGCCCGCGACTGTCACCGCAAATTCATTCAATAGGACGAGACAAAGCCGACCATCGCCGGTGGCATGAAGAGCGAAGAGCGAGTCCGCGGCTCGCCGGACACGCACCCCGGACGCCGACGTTGGGATACCAGCCTCACTCAAATGGATGAACTTCGCACCGCCGTGAGGGAGCGGATTGGGGCACCACAGGTTCCACCGCCCGTGCTCGGTCAGTGTTCGCATGGTCCTCTGGCGCGCGTTTGGTCTGCCACGCACCACCACTGCGCACGACAGACTTATGAGGCACCAGGTCGCGGACGAGAGGACCAGTCGATGCAGACAACTCGCCGCGCGAGCTGGCCGGTTCTCACCATGATCGGTGTTGGAGCGTGGATCGTGGCTCCGTTCATCGCGCTGTGCCTACTTACGGCACAGGCTCTGAATGCGGCATCGGTAGAGCCTCGACCGGTGGTCGTGGCCGCCGAACATGCGGTTGGCGACCTCAACAGACCGGTGGCGCTCGGGCTGCAATGGAGCGATCCGCTTCCGATCCCTGCGCCGGAGTGGGCCGGAATCGTGCAGGAGGTCTATGTTTCCGCCGGCGATGCCGTGGTGGACGGGACGCCCATCGCTCGGATCGGGAGCATCCGCAGACTCGCGGCGCTGACCTCGTATCCGTTTGATCGGCCTCTGGCGTTGGGAGACACCGGAGAGGACGTGGCAATGCTGTCATCCTTCCTCCGGGCGCGAGGGTTAGATGCTCCGGACGTACCCACCTTCGATGAGCGCACACTCGCGGCCGTTCGTAGCTACGCCGCAAGCATTGGGGTACCGGAGGCAGGGTCCGTTGCTGCGTTCGATCCCGGCTGGGTGATGTTCCTCTTGGCGGAACGACCGGTGGCAACCATCGATGTCGTCATCGGCAGTTCCGCCCCGGCGCAGGGATCGGTGGTGCTGCAACTTGCCCCCCAGGTTGTCGACGCAGTGCTCTGGGAAGATGGGACACAACCCCCGGCAGAAGGCAGCGTCGAACACCTCACGCCCTCGGCGTCGGCTTCCCCGACCGAGGCGCTGTTGGTGGGCGGGCAGACCGTCGCGCTAGACGAGACAAGAACTCGTGTCTCCGCAGACGGTCTAGATGCACTCGCTTCGCTCGTCGCGGCGGGCACGAGCGTGGCCGCGGCCAATCTGATCCAGCCTGCCGAGGACGGGCAGTGGGTGGTCCCGGCACCGGCCCTTGTCACCAGCGAAGGCGGCTCGTGCGTGTTCGTACGCCGAGACGACAAGCAGGTCAGGCTGGACGCGACAGCCTTTGTCTCCATTTCCGGAACGGTAGTGATCGAGGCCGACCTGCGCCCCGGTGACGAGGTCATCATCCTCCCTGTGACGCAGCGGATCACATGCGGGTAGTCGTCGATTCCGTCAGCGTTGTGCTGGGAGGCAGGCCCGTCCTCGACTCCGTCTCCACCACGTTCCGTGGGCGGGAAGTTGTCGCGTTGATGGGTCCCTCGGGGGCGGGAAAGTCCACCCTTCTCGCCGCGATTGCCGGTGCAGTGCCTGCGACATCCGGCGCGGTCTCGTTTGAAGACGCCTCCCCCGATGACGTTGAGTGGCTGATGCAGGCCACGCCTCTATTGCAACGGCGGCGTGTGATCGACAACGTCGCGCTCTCCTCGGAGCTTCGAGGGCTCGAGCAGGACGTTGCACGCATGCGTGCAGTCCGAGCGATGAGGACGGTCGGCGTGTTGCCTCTGGCACGCACACACGCATTCCGCCTCTCTGGCGGCGAGAAGCAGCGGGTCGCAGTCGCCCGAGCCATGTCGGCGCGCGCGGCCACTCTGTTGGCGGACGAGCCGACGGCCGCGCTTGACGCCGACAACAGGCGGCTTGTCGTTGACGCGCTACACCAAGCGGCTCGTGCAGGGGCACTGGTGATCATCGCCACGCACGACGAGCATGTCGCGTCGGCATGCGACCGGATCCTGGATGTGGTGGACGGCCAGCTCGCGGAGCGGTCCCGGTGACCGCCAGCCGGGTGCGAGTGATCGAGGCACTCCGTAACCTCGCGGCTTACAGCTTCCAGACCGTCGTGTGCGTAGCTCTCTCCGCGGCGATCGGGTTCCTGACCGTCATCGCTGGCACACAGGAACTCGGTTCGATCGCCCAGCAACGAGCCTCGCTCGCGGCGGCCGGACAGGACGTCTGGCGTGTGCAGTCCCCCACAGCGTTCTCCGCTGCGAGCTGTGCTGCGCTCGGGGCGGTGGACGGCATCCATGACGCTGGAGCGCGTCTTCATCAGTGGAGTGCGAAGATCGCCGAACGCCCTGGCGCGACCATCGACGTGCTCGAAGTGACTCCGGGCTACGCGCGGATCGGATGGGCCACCAGCGGATCACCTCTTGTCGCTGCGGGCGCTGACGTCAGCACGACCCTTGGGCTCAGACCAGGAAGCACGTTGACGTTGCAAGGTAACGGGCCGGCGACGACAGTCGAACTGGACGCCGTACTCCAAAAGACCCAGCGACTGCCCGCGGGAAACCAGGTCATTGTCATCCTGGGGGCACCGACATCACAGACGACCGAATGCCTCGTGGAGTCCGAACCAGGCGCGAGATCCGCGGTCGAACGTCACCTCATGAGTGCCTTCAACTCGCAGGCGACCGTCACCCCACTGCTCAATGACGAGCAGCCTGGCGGCTCGCCTGATGACCGGATGCGGGCCCGTATTACGGCGTGGGCTCCCGTGATCGTGTCGGCCATGCTCGTCGCCCTGTTCGTGATGGTGCAGTTCGCGCGTAGAGCTGAATGGGCCTTGTATCGAATCCTGGGAGTCGGGCGGGCCGGTCTGCTCGGCATGCTCACAGTTCAGGCGGCTGCGTCCACGTGGGCACCGTACGCGGCTGGGACGCTTGCCGGCATACTGCTTGCGCACAGTTCAATCGGCGCCGACGTGCTCGTTGCAGGCGGAGTCACGGGCGATTTCATCCGCGGCCTGCTTACCCTCGCTCTTACGCCGGTATTGTGCCTGGGCGCGCTGGAACTGGGTCAAGGTCCTCTCGGATGGTTGAAAGGTCAGTAGGCAACGGTCACACCCGGAAGCTCCGGAAAGAGTCGCTGGGACAACTCAACGATGCATCGCTCGGCATCCTGCATCCGAGGAGTGGGTGGCGATTCGATCTCTCCCATGAAATCGATGACCTGGCTCTCATCCCCGCTGAGGTCGTAACCGGCCGCGGCCATACATGTCACAACCGCAGCTTGGAGACCGTCATCCATTCGCTGTTCATGCGTGTCGATGTACGCGGCAGCCACCGGCCGCCAACGTTCGTCGCAGGAAGACACCGCTGCGGCCACACTTTCCCCACCGGATATCTCCTCTGGCAACTGCCATAGCAACCAGACGTTGTCGACGGGGCTGAGGTGAGGGCCTTCGATGACAACACCAACATCTCGCAGGCACGCTTGGTATCGACGCGCGGCTTCAAGGTACTCGTCGTACGTGACATCTCCGTCGGCGAGCGCGTCAGCGCTCTCCTGCGCCCCGAGCTCGTGCAACTCGTCGGCCGCAGCCAGCACGATCGCGCGAGGGTCCGGCACCGAGTCCGACGCGGGACCTGACGCGCAACCGCTGAGGAGGGTGGTGGGGGGGGCGGGCGGCGGCCCCCCCCCCCCCCCCCCACGCCCGCGCCGCCGGGTTCCGGTGACGGGTGCGTCCGCGGGACCCCGGTCAGCC